>DASSNL010000192.1:0-15394 GCA_035688075.1 Gemmatimonadaceae bacterium | reverse complement strand
CGGAGACGCCGCTCCTGCTGACCCACGGTGTTTGCGTGTGGCCTTCTGCTGGCCTCCCGCTCCACCCAGGTCTGGTCGAGCTGTCGCCCCAACCCCTGCATATCAACCACTACTAGCTCCTCCCCTGTAGATACAAGGTCTGGAATCGTGTGCGAGGTCATCCCCGCGAAAGCGGGGACCCATGTTACTCGATCAGAACATGGGTCCCCGCTTTCGCGGGGATGACGATGTCGGGTACAGCGGGAGAAACCGACTGTATCAATTCACGATTCCAGACCTGACCCCGTCGTTCTGTAATCGTCCTGACAGCTTCCCGCGCTACGTTCGTGGCGTATGCGTGCGTTGCCAACGGTTCGTTACAGTGCGCTCGCCACCACGCTCGCCGTCGCTCTGGCCGCGAGCGCTCTGCGTGCGCGTGCACAGGACTCCGACGCCCGGCCCCTCACACGTGATGAGGCGGTGCAGCTCGCGCTCACTGGCGGCACTCGCGTCGCGCTCGCGAGCGCCACGGCGCGGGCAGCACGCGCTGGGGTGCTCAGTGCGCGCGCCCTCGCCAACCCCACCCTCTCGGCCGCCTACTCGAAATCGGTTCCGCAGTACCACGCGGTA
Source organism: Gemmatimonadaceae bacterium (assembly GCA_035688075.1). Taxonomy (GTDB): domain Bacteria; phylum Gemmatimonadota; class Gemmatimonadetes; order Gemmatimonadales; family Gemmatimonadaceae; genus JADGGM01. The sequence continues at coordinate 14,785 of DASSNL010000192.1, read as the reverse complement.
GTGGATATCCCGCTCGACTTTCTCGTCCGGCGCCCGCTGCAGGTGAGCGCGGCGCTCTCGGCCAGCGACGCGGCTGCGTACCGGCTGGCCTTCGAGCGCGCCGCGGTGGGGTTCGAGATCGATACGCTCTACACGCGCGCGGCGGCGCAGTCCGCGCGGGCCGCGCTATCGCGCGCCAACGCCGTAGATGCCGACAGTCTGCTCACGGTGGCGCGCGTGAGGCTCGATGCGGGTGATGCGAGCGAGCTGGACGTGGAGCTCGCACGCGTGAACGCGGGCCAAGCGGAAAACGCCGCCGCAGCCGACTCGCTCGCCGCGATTGCAACGCTCCTCGATCTCCAGAGCGCGCTCGGCATCGCCGCCACGCGCGTGACGGTCGCACTCGCGGACACGCTGGCGGTCCCTTCCGGCGACTCGCTCGCGCATCTCGCCTCCGCGTCCGCCCGAGCCGAGCCGTCGGGCGTCCCGCTCGTCGTGGCCGCGGCCGAGCGGGACGTGCGCTCCGCCGAGCAGTCGCTCGCGCTCGAGCGGCGCGGCATCTGGAGCGGGCTCGCGCTCGAGGCCGGAATCGAGGCCCACGACCCGACAGGCTCGGAGACCGGGATCCTCCCCACCTTCGGGCTCAGCATACCGCTCCCGATCTTCTCGCAGAATCATGGCACCGTCGCGCTCGCCGCCGCCGGCCGTGACCGTGCGCGCGTGGAGCTCGCGGCGGCGCGCCGGGAGAGCGCGGCACTGATAGCCAGTGCCCGACGCGAGCTCGCTGCGGCCGCGATGCGCGCCACACGAGATCGAAAGCTCGTGGCGAGCGCCGACCGAGTCGCGCGGATGTCGCTGCAGGCGTACGCCGAAGGCGCGTATCCGCTCGCGAGCGTCCTCGAGGCGCAGCGGAACGCACGCGACGTGCTGGCGCAGCTGATCGACGACGCTGCCGCGCTGAGCGGCGCCGCGGCGGCGCTCCGCCTCTACTCCACCACAGTAGTGCAGTGAGCCACCAGCCCCTTCTCCATCTGCGAGCGATGTGGCTCGCGCGATTCGCTGCCGTCGTCTTCGTTGCCGCATGCATGGTCTCCGGCTGTCGCGGCGACGCCGGCGCCGATGCCGACGAATCTTCCGGCGAGGGCACCGCGGTCGTGGGAGTGCGCACCGCCGTCGCCACAGTGCGCCCCTTCCGCGAGACGATCGATGCGCTGGGTACGGTGGCAGCGCGCCCCGGCCGCATCGCCGAGCTGAGCGCACCGGCGCCTACGCGCGTCACGCGCATCTTCGTGGCGGTGGGCGAGCGCGTGGCGGCTGGCGAGCCGCTGGTGCAGCTCGACCGCGCTCCCTTCGATGCGCAGGCACGGAGCGCGGAAGTGGCGCTCACCACGGCGGAGCACGCGTACGAGCGCGCCAGGCGACTCGTCGACGCTGGCATCCTCGCGCGCAAGGATCTCGACCAGGCAGAGAGCGACCGCGCCCGCGCTCGCTCCGATGCGGTAGCGGCGCGCCGTGCGCAGGAGCTGGCCACGCTTCGCTCTCCCATAGCCGGGGTAGTAACGAAGCTCACCGCGGTGCTCGGCGGCCCAGCCGACCCGAGCCAGCCCATCGTGGGGGTAGCGGATCCGAACGCGCTCGACATCCTCCTCACGGTATCACCCGCAGGCGCGGCGCGCGTGCACCCCGGCGCCGAGGTCCTCCTCAGCGTCGGCCAGCGCGCGAGCGGGACCGCGGGTTCGGCGAGTGGACCCGGCGCCGGAATGGAGGCACTCGGTACCGGAACCGTGAAGGATGTGAGCGCCACGGTGGACAGCGCATCGCGCTCGGTGACCGTACGCGCTCGTATCGCGCACCCCGCGCGCGCGCTCCGGATAGGCGAGACGATCGTCGGCGGCATCGTCGTCGCTACCCGACCCAACGCCGTCACCGTTCCCGTCGAGGCGCTCGTCCCGGACGGTGAGGGGATGAAGGTCTTCGTCCTCGACAGCGCGTACATCGCGCACGCCACGCCGGTGAGCGTGGGCGCGCGGACCGACGAGCTGGCGGAGATCACCCGCGGGCTCTCGGGTGGCGAAACGGTGGTGACCTACGGCGCCTACGGAGTGACCGACAGCGCGCGCGTGGTGCCGATCGCGGAGCGGCGGCGGTGAAGCTCTTCGATCTCCTCACCGCGCAGCGGCGCTTCGTCTACCTCGCCATCGCGCTCCTGAGCGTGGCGGGGATCTGGGCCGCGCTCCGGCTGCCGTCGGCGATCTACCCCGAGCTTCTCTTCCCGCGCATCACGGTAGTGGCAGAGGGCACCTCGCTCGACGCGCGCCAGGTGGTGTTCAGCGTGACCCGTCCCATCGAGGAAGCGGTGAGTATAGTGCCCGGCGTGCAGCGGGTCACCTCCCGCTCCATCCGCGGCTCGGGCGAGATCCAGGTCTACTTCGCTCCCAACAGCGACATGCAGGTCGCGCTGCAGCGAGTGCAGGCGCGCGTGAACCAGGCGAGGTCGCAGCTGCCGAGCGAGGTTGAGCTGGAGGTGGAGCGGCTCACGCCGTCGGTTTTTCCCATCCTGTCCTACAACCTGGAGGGCGGCGACCCGGCCACGCTCTACGACATCGCGCGCTACCAGATCCGGCCCGTGCTCTCCCGCATCCCCGGCGTGGGACGGGTAGATGTGCAGGGATCCGACATCCGCGAGATAGAGGTGATCGCCGATCCAGGGCGCCTCGCGGCGCAGGGGATGACGTACGCCGACCTCGCGCAGGCCATCGGCAGCTCCATCGGCACCGACGCGGTGGGCCGAGTGACGCGCGACTACCGGCAATACCTCGTGGTGGCCGACCAGGCCGCGCATTCCGCGAGCGATGTGGGGAACGTGGTCATCGGCGACGGACTCCGGGTGCGCGACATTGCCACCGTGGCGCTGGGCACCGAGGATCGTGTCAGCGTTATCGCGGGCGACGACGGCCGCCCTGCCGCTCTGCTCAACATCACCCGGCAGATCGGCGGTAACACGCTGGCCATCGCCGACAGCGTGGCCGCCGTGGCGGCGGATCTATCGAAGGCGCTCCCTCCCGGCGTGCACCTGAAGGCCGTGTACGACCAGGCGGCGCTGGTGCGTGAGGCGGTCGCTTCGGTGCGTGACGCGATGCTGATCGGCGCCGTGCTCGCGGTGCTGATCCTTCTCGTCTTTCTCCGTCACGGCCGGATCACCGCCATCAGCGCCGCCTCCATCCCGCTCACCCTCGCCATCACGGTCTTCGTGATGTCGCGCATCGGTCAGACTTTCAATCTGATGACGCTGGGTGCCATGGCGATCGCCATAGGACTGGTGATCGACGACGCGGTGGTGATCACCGAGAACATGGTGCGGCACGTGCGGCTCGCCGCGGCCGGCCGCACGACGGGCGACGACCGCTCCCTCGCCGGTACGCCGGAAGCCACGCGCACGCAGGCCATCCGCGAGTCGGTGCACGAGCTGATCTGGCCTGTCACCACGTCCACGCTCACCACGGTCGTCGTCTTCCTCCCGCTAGGCCTGCTTCAAGGCGTAGTGGGGCAGTTCTTCAAGACGCTCTCTATAACGCTCACCATTGCCGTGCTCGTCTCGCTGATCCTCGCGCTCACCATCATCCCACTCCTCGCCGAACAGTTCCTGCACGTGAGCGACGCGGAGCCAGGCGCAGGAGGTGATAGGGAGCGCGCACGGCACCCGCTCGCGCGATTCGGCCGCGGCATCGATGGCCTCGCGGGCCGGTACGAGCGCTCGCTCGGCGCCACGCTGCACCATCCGCGGCTGATGCTGGGCGCCGCCCTCCTTCTGGTGGTACTCGGCGTGGCGGTACATCGCTTCGTGGGTACCGGCTTCCTACCCGAGATGGATGAGGGCGCGTTCGTACTCGACTACTTCACGCCGGGAGGGACAGCGCTCGCGGAGTCGAATCGCCAGCTGAACGTCGCGGAGCGGATACTCGCTCGCGAGCCCGAGGTCGCGGGTACGTCGCGGCGACTGGGGGCGGAGCTCGGGCTCTTCGCCACGGAGCAGAACAGCGGCGACATCGTGGTACGGCTGAAGCCGCGGAGCGAGAGAGAGCGCTCGAGCTTCGAGGTGATCGATGACGTGCGCGCGAAGATCAATCGCGCGGTGCCGCGACTGCACATCGAGTTCGTGCAGATCCTCTCCGACGTGATCAACGATCTGGCCGGCGCCGCGCGCCCGGTAGAGGTGAAGCTCTTCGGCGAGCGGCTGGGCGATCTCGAGAGCTACGCCAGGTCGCTCGGGCCGAAGCTGCAGGAGGTGGCGGGGCTGGAGGACTTCTACGACGGTGTGAGCGAGCCCGCGCCCGCCATGATGCTCCGCGTGAACGAGGCGGAGACGAACCGGATCGGGCTTGCTCCACAGCAGGTGGGAGCGGCGGTGAGCGGCGCGCTCCTGGGAGTGCAGGCAGGTCAGGTACGCCTCGAGGACCGCGCGATCAACGTGCGCGTTCGCGCGCCCGACTCCGTGCGCTACGACCCGGCGAGCCTGGCATCGCTCCCCGTCGTCAACACCGCCACCGGCGTGCCCGCCCCGCTCTCGTCGGTTGCGAGCATCACACCTGCGGAGTCGCGCGCGGAACTGCTGAGGGAGAACCAGCAGCAGATGATCGACATGACCGCCGATGTCAGCGGCCGATCGCTCGGCGCGGTGATGCGGGATGTGAAGAGCGTCCTCGCGGCGAACGGGCCGCCCTCGGGGATCCGCGTGGAGGTGGCCGGTCAGTACGCCAACCAGCAGGAGTCGTTTCGCGCGCTGCTGCTGGTGCTGGCGCTCGCCTCGGTGAGCGTGATCGCGATCATGGTCATCCAGTTCCGGTCGTTCATCGAGCCATTGGTAATCGTGCTTGCCGCGCCGCTCTCCTTCGTGGGTGCGGTGACGCTGCTCTGGATCACCGGGACCCAACTGAACGTGTCGAGTCTCATGGGTCTGATTCTGCTCGTGGGACTTATCGTGAAGAACGGGATCATCCTCCTCGACTTCACGCAGATCCGAATGCGCGACGACGGCGACCCGCTCGAGGTCGCGATCCGCCACGCGGCGCGCGTCCGCCTCCGGCCGATTCTCATGACCACGCTCTGCACGCTCTTCGGGCTTCTCCCGCTGGCACTCGGGCTCGGCGCAGGGAGCGAGCTGCAGCGACCGCTCGCGCTAGCCGTGATCGGTGGGCTGGCGCTCTCCACCCCGATCACGCTGTACGTTGTGCCCACCTTCCTCGTGGCTATACGAGGGCGCGGCTTCACGCTCGACAAGCGCGCTTCCAGCAGGTCCATCAACCAGCAGGCGCAGGTCGTCACGTCCTAGGAGAACACCATGCGTCATCCCGTCACGGTAGCACTCACGCGCTTGCTCGCGGCCACGAGCATCACCATCGCCTTTGCCGCGCTCGCGGCCGCCCCCGTGGGCGCGCAGAAGCCGTCGTATCACGTCGTGGCGACTTACCCTCTGGGCGGCGATGGCGGCTGGGACTACCTCGCGCTCGACACGGTGCGCAACCGGCTCTTCATCGCTCGCTCGGACCGCCTGATGGTGGTGGATCCTGACAACGGGACAGTGCTCGGCGAGATCCCCGGCTTCGATCGCGCTCACGGCATCGCGTTCTCGTACGCCAAGGGACATGGCTTCGCCACATCGGGCGCTGACAGCACCGTCACCATGTTCGACCTCGCAACTCTGAAAGTGCTCGGACACACCGTGGTGGATGCTGACGATGACGCCATAGTCTACGACCCGGAATCCACACGCATCTTCACAATGAACGGCGACGCCAACACGGCCTCGGTGATCGATGCGGCCACGGGCAAGCGGATCGGCAGGATTCCGCTCGGCGGCCAGCCGGAGTTCGGCGTGAGCGACGGCGCCGGCAAGATATACATCAACCTCGAAGACAAGGGCGCGATCGTCGAGGTCGATGCGAAGGCGATGAAAGTGACGCGCAACTGGTCGATCGCACCGTGCGAGTCGCCCACCGGCCTGGCAATCGACGTCGCGCATGGACGACTCTTCAGTGTGTGCCGGAACAGGATCATGGCGATCTCCGATGCCAGCGCCGGGAAGGTCGTCACGACCGTTCCGATCGGCTCGGGCGTGGATGCGGCGAGGTTCGATCCCGCCACGGGCGATGCATTCGCCTCGAATGGCGAAGGCTCGTTGACGGTCGTGCACGAGTCGGGGGCCGACGAGTTCCAGGTAGCGCAGTCGGTGCCGACCATGATTGGCGCCCGCACCATGGAGCTCGATCCGCGAAGCCACCGGCTGTACACCGTGGGCGCGAAGTTCGGTGCGGCGCCGGAGCATCCCTCGCCCGCTAACCCTCGGCGGCGGCCGCCAATGGTGCCCGGTTCGTTCACGCTCGTGGTGCTGAGCAGATAGGAGCGTTCGCGTGTCGAAGGTATGGCTGCTCGAGCTGCTCCTGGTACTGAGCGCACCGTCGCTCGGCGCGCAGAGCGCTTCGAAGGACACTGTCGCCGACGGGCCCCTTTTCACGCAAACCAGCGCATGGATCGCCGGCGGCACGGTGGTCGGCACGGCCGCGCTGATGTTCGCCGACCCGGCGATCACCGAGGAGTTCCGCGACCCCGGTCCACAGCGAAGCCGCTTCCTGCGGAACGCCGCGCGCGACTTCGACTGGCTCGGCGACCCGGGCACGGTGGTCATCGCAGCCACCATGTACGGCACCGGACGCCTCACGCGTCACCCGGTGCTCGCGGAGCTGGGGCTACGCAGCGCCGAAGCGCTCGCGATGAGCGGCGCGATCACGGGTCTCATCAAGGGAGTGGCCGGCCGCGACAGGCCCTTCCTGAACGATCGCGATGCCGACGACTTCGGGGTGGGCGCGGGCTTCGGCAGCGGGGGGCACACGTCCTTCCCATCGGGGCATGCCACGGCGGCGTTCGCGGTTGCGTCGGTGGTGGCATCGGAGTCCAGCGTCCGCTGGCCGCACGCGTCGCACTTCATCCAGCCGATAGTGTACGGCCTTGCGACCTCCGTGGCGCTCGCGCGCGTCTATGGCGACCACCATTGGGCGAGCGACGTAGTGGCCGGCGCGGGGATCGGCACACTGACTGGCCTGAGCGTGGTGCGATATCACCGACTGCACCCGCATTCGCGCCTCGATCGCTGGCTGCAGAGCGCACGCGTGTTGCCAACCGCTGGAAACGGCGATGTCGGTCTGTTCCTCTCGATCGCGATGCCTTGAGGCGGACAGGCTGGCCCATTCTCCTCGGTCACCCGTTCAACCCCGCGATCGCCCTACCTGAATAGTTACCACGCGACACTCGACCCTCGGCTCATATCTCGCGCCCCTTCGTAAAGTATCCATTGAGCAACGCACCTCTCCCGAACTTCTGTAGCACCATGTCCAGGAGCGTGAACGCGCCGAGAGATACCGGTGACTCGAGGGTAAACCGGTTGATGAGCCACTGGGGACTACCCTTGTCCACCAGCAGGTTGTGAATGGAATAGACCCAGTTGACGGGGCTTACGATCGTGGTAATGTCGCTCACCTCGTAGCCGGCACGACGGGCCAGTCGGCCGAGCGACCGACGGTTGAAGAGGTTCCAGTGCCTGGGGAAGTGGTATCCACCCCAGTAGCTCCGCTTGAACCATGTGAAATCAACGGAATCGGTATTGTCGGTGACGACTACGAGCCGGCCACCGTGCTTCAGGAGACAGAAGATGTTGGCCAGCATGGTGTCCGGGCGCGCAACATGTTCGATCGTCTGGATGGTGTATACCAGGTCATAGCTGTCGGCGGGGAGTCCGAGATCCTCGATGCGGCCATGATGAACCCTGATGCCCTTGCTCGAGGCGCGCGTGACGGCGCGCGCGTCCACGTCGACGCCTTCCAGAATCCAGCCGGGCCGGCCGAATCGCTTCAGCAAGTCGAGGTGAAAACCATCTCCGCAACCGACATCCAGGATTCGCGCGTCGTCTGGAATACCCCTGGAGTAACGCAGCAGTCGCCTGGCTTCGAGCCGGGAGCGGACCTCGTGCACAAAGCCAAACCGGTCCTCGGAAAAGTTCAGCGCGTGATAGCTCGCCGGATAGATCCGGGGGAACTCCGAAATATCGGGCCGAGGGTTGAGGTAGACATTGCCGCATTCCCGGCAACGTTGTGCGTCAAACCACTCCGCACAGGTGAAGTACTCGTAGTCGTACCCCCGCCCGACCAGCTCGGCGTCGTCGGTGTCACAGACGCAGCAGCGAACGGGAACCAGCTTGAGCGGGGGCTGCGGAGGATTCATGGCATGACTTCGCCACTAGCGGAGTTCCACAAACAGGCTCACACGGAAACACGAAAATGTCATCGGTCATCGGTCCGCAGTCATCGCGCGTAGACCGACGACCGACGACCGCTTTCTTGTCTCTCATGTGTTTAATGAATTCGTGCGCGCGATTCACGTTGTCAAGCTGGACTGCTGCCGCTGATAGATATGTTCAGCGACAAACTTGGCATCCATCCCAACGCCATAGATATCGTGGGATGCGACCGTGTACTGATAGCGGAGCCCAACGAAGTAGAGCCCGGGCGCGGCGGCGATGACTCCGCGAACGTGATTCGGAGCGCCCGATTCGCGCATGAATGCGTCCCCGCTCCTGGCTTCAATGAAGCTGTAGTCGGCGCGGAAGCCAGTGCACCAGAGGATGGTCAGGTTCTCGGTGCCAAGTGCCGAACCGTCGGCGAAACGCAACGTGTCGCCATCCACGCCCGTCAGCCGGCCGTGCAAGAGGACGCCATGCTTCGCGGCCATATCCCGCGGAGTCGGGCGGGTAATCGGGTCGCCACGTGAGTCCAGCCAGGCATACATCAGCTTCCCCCGAAGCGAATCCTTTCGGACATCGAAGAAGCCCAGCAGGTGAAGAAAGCGGTGGATCTGCACGCCCATTATCCGGCGGGGCAGTACCAGGACGTCGCTGGTGGCGAGATGGATCGCGTCGAATCTGCCGGACTCGACAAGCAGCCTGCAGATCTGTACGCCGCTGCTGCCGCTGCCAACCAGCAGCACCGACTTCGTCGGTATCTGTTCTGGGTTGCGGTAGTCCGAGGAATGGAGCTGCGGCACTGACGAGGGGATGTCCGCCGATAGCTGCGGTCGCCAAGGTTTGGACATTGCTCCCGTGCAGACGGCCACATTGCGGGTTTGGTAGACTTGCCGGCCCGCGTGGACGGTCCAGGTGCCGTCCTCGCACTGTGCGATGCGTTGGACACTGGTGCCGGTCGTCAGGCAAGGGCGGACTGCCTCGAGGCATTGTTCGAGGTAGTCAATGAGTTCCTCGCGGGTGGCGAATCCGCGAGGGTCGTTTCCCGGAACCTGGCCGGCGTCCAGAACCGGCAGGGTATTCATCCAGTTCGGCGTGTTGGCGCGGAAGCCATCCCACCGGTTATGCCAGGATGCGAAGGCGCGATCCCGCTCCAGCATGACATAGGGAACCCCGAGCCGCTGCAGGCTGAAGGCGAGCGTAATGCCGGCTTGTCCGGCACCCACGATAATCACTTCATGCAGCATCGTGTCACTCCCTGCCCTGCGATCCCGTGGTAGACGCCTGTCGGGGGGCAGCAATCTCGCGCGCCGGGGCGCCATTGTCAAGCCATTGTCAAGGCGGATCCTCGCCGGGATATCCAGACCTGACCCCACTGATCCCGCGATGATAATTTTCGCGATTCGATGACAGCTGCCCCGCCCTCTCCCTCCGGAGCCACTTTCGCGCTCCTCGCCGAGCGGCTAGATGCCGACCGGCTCCAGCGCTTGGTTCCGCTGGCGCCGTACACCACGTTCAAGATCGGCGGCCCAGCGGACTACTTCTACGAGACCGCCACCGCCGACGATCTCGCGAACGCAGTCACCGCTGCGCGTGAGCTCGGAATCCAGTACTTCGTGCTGGGGCTCGGCGCGAACATCCTCGTGGGCGACCACGGCTTCCGCGGACTGGTGATCCGCAACCGCGCGCATCACGCGCGCTGGTCGGGCGACGGCCATCTCTGGGTGGAGAGCGGCGCGGTGATGCGCGATCTGATCTTGGAGGCGGTGCATCGCGGCTGGTCGGGGCTCGAGCATTATGTGGGGATCCCCAGCACCGTGGGCGGCGCCGTCTGGCAGAACCTGCACTTTCTCTCCCCCGCGCCCGAGCGCGAGCGCACCGTGTTCATCGCCGAGGTATTCGAGTCGTGCGACATCCTGAGTGCGGAAGGCGAGCGGAAGACGGTCGGGCCGGACTATGTGAACTTCGGCTACGACGACAGCATCTTCCATCACCGCGATGACATCGCGCTCGCGGTGACTTTCAAGTTGGAACGCGGCGATCCGGCCGAGATGCATCGCATCATGCAGGAGAACCTGAGCTGGCGCGGCGCGCGGCACCCGTGGCTCGACTGGCATCCGAGCGCGGGCTCGATCTTCAAGAAGATCGAGGGAGTGGGTGCGGGCCGCCTGGTGGATCAGTGCGGACTCAAGGGCTTCCGCCACGGCAACGCGCAGATCTCGCACCTGCACGCGAACATCATGGTGAACCTGGGCGGCGCCACGGCGAAGGACGTGAAGGAGCTGATCGCGATCGCTCAGCGCGCGGTCGAAGAGAAGTTCGGCCAGCACCTGGAGCCGGAGATCAACTTCGTGGGCGAGTAGCCGACGGGGTCAGGTCTTTAATTTCGAGGGGGCTGAGCAGTTGCTCAGCCCCCTCGAAATTAAAGACCTGACCCCGTCGCTCGAAGGTCAGCCTCTTCGGAGCCGGATGGTACCCCTGAAGGTGCGGACCGTGATATGCCCGCCGTCGCGCTCGAGCTCCAGGTGCAGCGAGCGCCCACGGCCATTCACATCCGCCACGGGGCGGAGCTGCGTGTAGCCGTTCTCGATCTGGCCGACGACGGTAGACAGGTCGAGCACGCCGCCGGCCTCCCGCGGCAGGAGAATGTCGACGCCGCCGCTATGGTTGGAGAACTCGAATATCCCGCCCACCGCAGGCGCTCCGCGGTAGCGGATGTCGCCCGTCACCGACGCGAACCGGCCGCGCTGGATGGTCGAGGTAGCGATGTCGAGCGTTCCGGCGATGGTCGATGCGTCGGCGTCCTGCGGAGTGCCGCGCACCAGGAGGCGCCCATCGCCGGTCCGTGCGCGCACCCACGGTGAGTTGACGTCGAGGACCAGATCCCCACCCATCGTCTCCGCCTCGATCGACGTCGCCACGCCGGAGAGGTGGATCGTACCCGACACCGAGTAGAACCAGCCCGACACGTCGGTCCCGGTGATGCTCGCGCTCGCGGTCTTCACCGATAGCTGGCTGTGGCGCGGCAGGTAGATGACCAGGTCACACGGCGCCGAATCCTTCCCATCGACCCGGTCCTCTACACCGAGCTTCACCCCGCGGGCCGACCCCGCGAAGAAGAATCGCTCCGCGGGCGGTACGCGCCCGCGCACGACTATGGAATCGTGATCCCATGCCACGACTCGCACGGAGCCCGCGGGGTCGAAGATCTTGACCGATGCCGTCGGCCCGAGAGCGCGTGCGCGGAGTATCGGCTCGGGACGCGGCATCCGTGCGGACTCCTGGGCGGATGCGCGCGTCGCGGCGCTCATAGAGCCGAGGAGGGTGAGCGCGCACACGACGAACCGCGTCATGTCTCTTCCACGTTCACGAAGCATTGTCGAGACTCCGGAGCAGGTCGCGCTTCTGCCGGTACGATGCAGCCAGGAGCTGCCGCAGGGCGGCGTTGTCGGGGTCGTGCTTCAGCGCCTCCTGCAACTCCACGATCGCGCTATCGATCAGCCGCAGGTCGTGGTCGACGGTCGCTGCCGTCTGGGGCTGGAGCATCGACCGTCGGAGCTCGAGCTCCTCGAGGAGGGCAGAGATCTGCTGCTCGTACGCGCGCGCCGAGTCTGATGCCGGCACGATGGCCTGGTCGCCTCCCTGCAGCGTGCCCGCGGGTGTCGGCGGCTGCCCTGCGGACGCGGCCGTGTGCCGCGGTGGACGATCGAGAGTGATGGCGAGGATGGCAATAGCAGCAGCCGCCACGGCGCCGGCGAGGAGCGACCAGTGACCTCTCACCCGCGGCGCACGACGCGTGCTCGCCGCCGCAGCGTCCCGCGGCGCCTCGAGCGCGATCACCTTCCCCTCCTCGATGCGCGCACGGATCGAGGGCCACAGCTCGTCGAGATCACCAGGCGCCGCGATGCGTTCCTGGACGCTCGCGATGAACGCTCGCAGCCGTGCCACGTCCGCGGTGCACTCGTCGCACTGCGCCAGATGCCGCGACACGACCGCTCGATCATCGTCGCCTAGCGTGCCGTCGGCGGCGCACTGGCGCTCCGCCTCGCTCAGATGAGGTGTGGGTGGTACGAGTCGATCTGTCATGCGTCGAGTAGCCTCATGAGTCGCCGCCGTGCGCGCCAGAGCTGAGCGCGTGCGGTGCCGGGTGCGAGCCCGGTGATGGTCGCTATCTCCTCGTGCGAGTAGCCTTCGATGTCGTGCAACACGAACACCGTGCGTGCACCAGCGGGGAGGCGCGCGAGCGCGGCGTCGATGTCCATCCGCGCGTCGAGCCGCGCATCGGAGGTCGGTCCCGAGATTGGCGCGGTCGTTACATCATCGTCCGTGAAGCGCCCCGCGTCGCGCCTGGCCGAGCGCAGTCTCTCGAGGACCACGTTCACTGCAAGCCGGTGCAGCCAGGTTCCGAGCGTGCTCTCTCCACGAAACGACGCGAGCCGCTCCCACGCCCGGACGAAGATGTCCTGCACCACCTCGCGCGCCTCGCGCTCGTCGCCCACCATCCGGCGTGCCAGAGCATGGATGGCGGGCGCGTGCGTTCGATAGAGCGACTCGAACGCACCGACGTCGCCCTGCTGCGCGCGGCGAACGACGTCAGCCGATGGCGCGACGCCGTCCACCGTCACGGTCCTGGCCGCGAGCCCGCTCGTGGGAGCGCTCACGCGGGTTGTCTCACGCTCATTGCCTGCGCGCCGCCGCGTAAAGGGTCGAGTCGACCTCTCTCGCCGCCACGGCGCGGGGAAGCTTCATACCGTCGGAGGCGGCGCGCGTCGGGACGTTGACGGCCGCGACGTCGCCGGAAGGCCCGAGAGTCACGAGCGCCGTAGTGTTGCGGAGCAGCGTGATGCGCAGCACCCAGGCATCGCCCGACGGCCACTGACGGCGCACCGCGAAGACACCTGGCTCGTTCGTTGGATCGAAGCGAAGCGCGACGCTCCTCCGCGCGCCATCCACCAGACCCTCGGCGCTCCCGGTGAGATCGCTGACGGTCACCTTCCCATCATGCACCATGGTGTGGACGAGAAGCACCGCGTCGCGCGTGGCGGGATCGAACGGGTTGACCGGTGCTTCGATCGAAAGCCAGGGGGGCCACTTGGCCAGCGCGGGGCGCGCGGACGCGGTGCCCGCGACCACCAGCGACAGGGCTACGGCGGGTACGAAGAGATGGCGACGCATGGCGACCTCCGATATCAGGAAGGTGAAGACGGGATCTTCCCTCCGCGAGCCGCCTGGGAGTTCCGGGCTCCGGATTACTGATTGGACGGTGCGACGACCCGGATCGCTTACCAAGCCAACGGGGTCAGCAACCGTCTTGAAAGTCAAGCAGCAATGAGGCCACGCTTGACCCCGTTACTTGCCGATGTTGGAGCAGTAAGCGATCCGCATAGTCGGACCGTCCAACCAGTAATCCGGAGCCCAGAACAACCGGCGGCTCGCGGAGTGGAGATCGAATCTTCACCTTACTGGAAGTCGGAGGTCGCCATGCGTCGCCATCTCTTCTTCATTCCCGCCCTGGCTCTCGCGCCGCTGATCGCGGGTACCGTGCTCGCGCGTCCCGCGCTCGCCAAGTGGCCCCCCTGGCTCTCGATCGAAGCGCCGGTCAACCCGTTCGATCCCGCCACGCGCGATGCGGTGCTTCTCGTGCACACGATGGTGCACGATGGGACGACGAAGGTCCGCGATCTCACCGGAAGCGCCGAGGGGCTGGTGGACGGCGCACGGCGGAGCGTGGCGCTTCGCTTCGCTCCCACAGGGAAGCCGGGCGTGTACGCCGTGCGCCGCCAATGGCCCTCCGGCGGAACCTGGGTGCTTCGCATCACCCTGCTGAGCAACACGACAGCGCTCGTGACGCTGGGCCCATCCGGCGATGTCGCGGCCGTCAACGTTCCCACGCGCACTGAGTCCGATGGGATGAAGATCCCCCGCGCGGTCGCGGCGCGGGAGGTCGACTCGACGCTGTACGCGGCCGCGCGAAAACAATGATCTCGTGCCCAGCCGCGTGATCGCTTCCGAGGGCGGGCTCGCGGCCCACACCGTGACGGCGGACGGCGTCGCGCCATCGAGTGACGTCGTTCGCCGCGCGCAGCAGGGCGACGTTGGCGCGTTCGAGTCGCTCTATCGGACGCACGTGCCGGCCGTCCATGCGCTGGCGCGCCGGATGCTCGGCGACGAGCGCGAAGTACGCGAAGCGGTGCAGGACATCTTCGTCCGCGCGTGGGAGCGACTCGCCTCGTTTCGCGGCGAGAGCGCGCTGGGGACCTGGCTGCACCGGCTGGCGGTGAACGTGATACTCGAGCGACTGCGCTCGGCGAAGCGCGACGCGGAGCGCCTGGTCGACGACGATCTCTCGGACGCGCCCATCGCCGGGCGGTCGACCGGGGGAGAGCTCGATGCACGGATCGACATCGATGCCGCGCTCGCGCGGCTCCCCGCCGGTGCGCGCATGGTGTTCGTGCTTCACGACATCGAGGGCTACTCGCACGAGGAGATAGCGACCATCACGGGGCTGGCGCCCGGCAC
>DASSNL010000191.1:0-39468 GCA_035688075.1 Gemmatimonadaceae bacterium | reverse complement strand
CGGAGACGCCGCTCCTGCTGACCCACGGTGTTTGCGTGTGGCCTTCTGCTGGCCTCCCGCTCCACCCAGGTCTGGTCGAGCTGTCGCCCCAACCCCTGCATATCAACCACTACTAGCTCCTCCCCTGTAGATACAAGGTCTTTAATTTCGAGCAGGCTCTGCTGTTAGGTGGACTCTATTTGTCGAGGGATCGTCCGGTTCATCGCGCCTGGGCCGGGAACTGCGGACGCGGAGGTCGCGGAGGGGTGAAGAGAGGGCGCGGAGAACTGCCTTACGGGCGGGCCTCCGCTCTCCGTTCAGGGATCACTGCAAGTGAAAGACAGGTGAGTTTTGGGGGAACTGCTCCCACTCCTCTGGTTCTGCCCGGGTGGGCAGGACTCCAAGCTAAGAGCAGTTCCCCCCAATCACACTGGGCTTTCCTTACCTGGATCTCGGAAGTGGATCGCGATCTCTGCTGCCGAAAGCCTCTCTCCGCGTCCTCTCAGTTCCCCTCCGCGACCTCCGCGTCCGCAGTTCCCGGCCCAGGCGCGATGAACCCTGACCAGGGAGAGGAGCCGTCGGCTACCGCGCGAACCAGTACGAGAGCTTCACCAGGAACACGTCGTCGGCACGCTGGTGGAAGAGGTCGGAGAGGTTGCCGCCGAAGGACGTGGTGCCTTCCAGTGGTATGGAGCTCTCGCGTCCCTGGCTCCATACCAGGAAGAGCGTGGAGCCGGCGCGATATTCCCAGCGGAAGACCACGTTGGAGCGGAATTGCTGGACGTTGAAGCCGCCGGGGTCGCTGCTCACCCCAGCATCGGTGTATGGACGGTAGCGAGCCACGTACTCCACCGCGCGCGGCTCGGCGATCTCTCGAACGTCCGAGTACGTACCCTTCGATATGAAAGGAGATGCGTACAGCTGCAGCGACGCCGTGGGGGTGAACGTGTAGCCGAGCCGCCAGGTTAGACTCAGCGTCTTCTGCTCGAGATGCGCGAAGGTGTAGTGCGCCGCGGAAGCAGAGTCGGTGAAGGTGCCGTAGTACTGGTTGTCGTCGCGATTGTGCGTGTAGCTGGCGCTGAGCGAGGTGGTGAACCGGCTCGAGAGCTTGAGGTCGAGCTCCGGCTGCAGGCTGATCCTCTCGGAGCGGTCATCGTCTCCCTTGAAGTAGTTGACCCAGAAGAAGGGGACGAGCGAGTTGCGGTCGTCGCCCTGGATGCCGGCCCAGGGTGCGATGTAGAGGTCCTGCCTGACCGCCGGCCCGCCGCGCGCGCAGCGATCGCAGAAGGTGCCTCCGATCTGGCCGATCGTTCCGCCCAGGTGCAGCCACCAGTGGTTGCTGAACTGCGTGTGCACGTTGCTGTTGAAGGCACGCTCGGTGGGGAGGCCCGCCGCGCTCCAGTACTCCCAATTGTTGAAGTTCCATCGGAGCTGCCGGTAGACTCGGTTGGGAGTCGTGAACGCGAGCGCGGCCCAGCTGGTCCACTCCTGCTGGTCGGCCTGCAGGAGGAAGCCGACGTCGTTGATCTCGAAGCCGGGCGTGCGCCTCTGGTACGCGGTCTCGAACTGGAGCCGCTTCCCGCCCACCTTGGCGAAGCGAAGCTCGAGTGATGTTCCGCTGAGCGATGTGCGTGTGGAGTCGAAGATCAGCTTGCCGTCGGGGCGCTGATACAGATGCACAGGATTACGCTGCGTCCTCGCGATCGCGGCGCTACTGCCGGTCACGCGGCTGAAATCGAAAGAGCCGGAGAGCTCGAGCTGGCTGGCGAAGCGCTTGCGTGCATTGATGCCGCCGGAATAGGCGCTGCGATGCAGGTACGGCGCGCTCGACTCATCGAGCGAGCGGTTCACGCCGGTGAAGATGAAGCCCAAGCTTTCCCGCCCGTCGTCGTAGTCCTGGTTCCCCCGGACCACCGCGTAGTTGGTGGTCGGTTCGAGCGTGGTGCTCTCGGGGCCGTGAACGTTGCCGGTCACCGCATCGAGCACGCCGAGGGAGAAGCCACCCGGGAGCCGGCCGGTGACTTTCGCGGCTCCGAGTATCCTGGTTGCGGCGGGCGACGATTCATCTCCGTACACGTCGGCGAGCTGCGGCGCGCGCCCGATACGCCTAGAGTAGAAGAGACCTTCGCCGGTGTTGCAGTCGAGGACGATCACGCAGTTGACCCTGAACTCGAACAGCCCCTTGCCCTCGACGAAGAACGGCCTGCGCTCGGTGAAGAAGGTCTCGAACGCGCTGAGGTTGAGCTCCGACGGATCGGCCTCGACCTGGCCGAAGTCGGGATTCACCGTGGCGTTGAGCTGCAGGTTGGTGGCGAGGCGATACGACAGGTCGCCTCCCGCCGTCACCTTCTGGCTCCGGTCATAGCCGGACGACGCGGGCACCTCCACGCTCTTGGTCACGATGTAGGGAGTGAGCTCCGCGCGGCCGGGTCGCCCCAGTCCCTCGAGCCCCTTCAGCTCTCCGAACTGGGAGGCGAGCCCGGATCTGGACATCCTGTACAGCGGCCAGGTGCTGTCCTCCGTGTAACGCTGGACGAAGCGCCAGATGAGGATGCCGAACGTACCGTCGCCGTGGCTGGGATAGCGGAGCTGCGAGAGCGGTATGCGGAACTCGGCGGTCCAGCCCAGTGAATCGATGCGCGTCCCCGCATCCCAGATCGCATCCCACGCTACGTCCTCGTTGCCATCGTTGTAGATGGCGTAATCCGCCTTCACGCCCGCCGGGTTCACCAGGAACTCGTAGCCGGTGCGACGGTCGTGGTAGGAGTCGATCATCACGGATATGCGATCCGACGCGGGTACATCATCGCGTCGGGCGAGGCGGCTCACTATGCTGTCGGGGTGCGGGTCGAAGGCGCGAATGAAGACATACAGGTTGTGGTCATCGTACGCGACGCGCACTTCCGTTCGCACCTTCGCTTCCGCTCCTTCGCTCGGACGCGCCTCGCGGAACTGGTCGATGACAGTAGCGGAGCGCCAGACCGGATCGTCGCCGCGACCGTCTATCGTTGGCGGCGTCTCGGCGCGAGATGCGCGCAGCACGGTCACGTCGGGCGACCGCGGGGCTGGTGCGGGCGCGCTGGCGAGCGACTGGAGCAGGAGTAGTAGAGCTGGAATTGCTGTCACACGGATACGGTCCCATTCGAGTACATGGCGTTTGACAGCGGGAGCGAGCGAATGGTTGAATGGCGGACGATGGAGCCAGGCTTCCGCGGAGTAGAGCGCTCGATCCGTGTTCATTGGCCGTCGCGTGCAAGGGGTGGGGTAGAGTCGATCAGGACGCGGCCAAGCGTCGCCAGTCACCAGGCACGTGGATTGCCCCGCTCGGCGCGTCGCTCGCGCGCGGCGTTGCGACGGCGACGACCGCGCGGGAGGAGCGACTCCACCTCGCGGGGAGGAAGGACTTGCACTCGGTCGCCGGTACAATCGAACAGCTCGCGCCGCGGCTGCCAGCGGCTCTCGTAGCGACGGATGCCTGCTCGCGGCTGATGCATGTGGCGGGGTGTCTCCCTGCCGCGCTGACCAACTGGATATATCTCGAGTGCCGCCTGCGGCGCGGGGAGTCGCGCGTCGATCTCATCGTCCGCGTGGACCAGCGCGGACGCGATATCCTCACGGGCGACAATCCGGTGCTGGGGCTCGCTGCCATCTTCGAGAGGCACCCTGTGTGGCGCAGCATCCGTGCTCTCGCGCGCGCATGGTCGGACCCATCCTCGCCTCTGTATCGTGGAGTCGAACGAATCTGGCTCGAATTCGACGTGCACGCATCGCGCGACACGACGTGTCGCGAGCTCCCGGTGCCCGGCGTGTTCATCGAGTTCGCTCGCGAGGTATACGCGCAACACCGTAGGGAGGATCGGCTGGTCGTGACGATGGCCGCGCTGCGCCCGTTCATGCCCGAGTGGATGACTCCCGCGATGTCGCGCAATCTCAGGCGGTGCTGGGAGCTGCTCCCATCCAGTGCCGCGATTCCGTACGTGGGGCAATTCCCGGCGCGTGGATCCGCGGCCGTGCGCGTATCGGTAGCTGGTCTTTCGGATGCCGAGCTACCGGCGTACCTCCGCGCTCTGCGCTGGCCAGGCTCCCATCGCGATCTTACCGGGGCCATCGCGGCGTTCCGTCCTCCCACGCCCGTACCGCTGCCACGGATGGGGATCGTCAACCTCGATGTGGACGACGAACTCGGCGCCGGAGTGGGGATCGAGTACGTGCTGAGTCACGCGGCCCAGCTGCGTGGGAGCATCCTGGAGCGAGAGATCCTCGATCATCTGGTGCGAGTCGGCTTCTGCTCCGCCGCCAAGAGCGATGCGCTGCTCGCCTGGCCAGCGACATCACTCCAGGTAATGCCGCACGAGCTCTGGCGGAGCCGCGCGTGCAGGCGGGTCAACCACCTGAAACTCTCCCTCACCGACGCAGGATCGGTGGAGGTGAAGGCGTACCTCGCAGCGAGCCACGAATACCATCCCGCGCGCCACCCCGCCGAGCGCGCGACTGTGCGGCTGCAGCACTCTACCAGATAGAGCGCCCGCTCGGTTCGTAGCGAGCGCGCGTGCACACCGAATCCGCCAAGCGATTGCACCAACGCTATTTGGCAGAGGGTACGCACGAGGTACACCGGTTGCCCTATCTGCGCGGCGTACACGAAGCAATCACATCGCCACGCAGGAGTCGACATGCAGCCGCCAACGGGATCCGAACGACGCGCGCTCGACAGCATCGTCGCGCGAGCCACGGTGGACCGCGCCTTTCGCCAGCAACTCCTGGCCGATCCGCGCCGCGCCATCCGCAACGAGCTAGGACTGACGATCCCGAGTCACTTCAGGATCAAGTTCATCGAGCGCGGACCGGATCTCGACGCGCTCGTGGTGCTCCCCGACTTCAGGGAAGGTGCAGAGGAGCTCTCCGACGATGAGCTGGAGGCCGTCTCCGGTGGAGCGCAGCACTACGCAGCGTGGTCCGATCCACCGGAGCGTGCGCATCACGACCACCCCAACGGGAAGGCGCACGGTCATCATGCCGCGGATGGCGGCTCGGAGCTCCAGCGGTGAAGATCCCCACGGCGCTGCTCCGGATCGCAGCACTCTCCTCGCTCGCGGCGCTCGCGTACGCGCCCAGGCTGCCAGGACAGGGCACCGGTGAGCCGGAAGGCATCACGCTGCAGGAGGCGCTCGACGCAGTCCTCGAGCATGGCACGCAGCTGCAGCTCGGAGAGCAGCAGGTGCGAGCAGGGGAGGGCGCGCTCCTCGCCGCTCGCGCTCCCTTCGACGCGCGGCTCACCGCGTCGCTCGCCACGGAGCGGAGCAACGGCGCCTCTCCGAGCGCCAGCGGCGTGCCGACTTCGACCCTGAGCCGAACCGTGGCATCGAGCATCGCTCTTCCGAAGCGCTTTCATTCGGGAGTGGTGATCACGCCGCGATTGGAGCTCGCCCGCACCGACATATCCAATGTCCCGGACGCGCTCACGAGCAGGGCGAGCGTGAACTTGGGTGTACTCGTTCCTCTCCTCCGCGATCGTGGCGGAGGAACGACCGCTGCCGCGGAGCGGGCGGCGCGTCATGCCCTCGATGCCAGCGAGCTGGATGCACGCCACTCGGCCGCGGCGAGCGTGCTGGCTGTGGCGGTGGCGTACTGGAACGATCTGGCAGCGGAGGAGCGGCTCGAGGTCTATCGTTCGTCTGAGCTGCGAGCCAGCCGGCTGGTCGACGACACTCGGCGACTCGTCGAGGCCGACGAGCGTCCGGCAGCGGACCTTAAGCAGCTCCTCGCGAACCTCGCGCTGAAACGGGCGGCGCGCCTCATGGCCGAACAGGCGAGCGTCGAGGCGAGGGAGCAGCTGGCTCTGGCCATCGGATCGGGTGGCGATGGATCGCCCTTCCCGCCCGCGGCGATTACCGGATTCCCGGACGCACACGGTGAGAGCGCGCCGGGTAGCGTCTCCACGGGTGCCGACACGGATACGGTTCGCCAGACCGAAGCGTTCCGTCGTCGTGCGGATCTCGCCGCTCTGCGTGCGCGCCGTATCGCGGCCGAAGTTCAGCTGGAAGCCGCGCAGAACGGTCTCCGGCAACGGCTCGATCTTTCGGTGGGACTCGGCTACCAGGGAGTCGCCTCCGACCGCGGGTTCAGCGGAGCACTCTCCTCCTTCTATCGCAACGTCGCGGGGCTCGATGCCTCCGTTCAATTGAGCTACGAGCTCCCGCTGGCATCGCTCGCCGCGCGCGGAGAGGCGTTGCGAAGCAGCGCGGCGTACGACCAGGCGCGCATACGCGAGGCGGAGCTGGCGCGCCAGATCTCCAGCGGAGTGAGGATGGCGCACCAGGCGCTGCGCCACGGCAGGGACGCGCTCCTCGCCTCACGCGAAGCCGTCTCACTGTCGCGCGAGGCCGTGGAGAACGAGAAGCGGAAGTTCCGGCTCGGGATGTCCACTCTTTTCGATGTCATCCTCGCGGAGGATGCGCTCACCAATGCGAAGCTCGGTGAGATCGCGGGAGAGCAGGCATACGCGGTGGCCATCGCACGGCTTCGCTACGAGACCGGCACCATCCTCGATGCGAGCGGCCAGAAGGTGCGCGTGAACGCCGGATCGCTGGAGCGAGAGCCATGAGCAAGCAGTCGGTGTTCCGGAAGGTATCGCTCGATCGGCTGGCGTCGCCGGAGCAGCTCGATCAGCTGATGCAGGTTACCACTCCCAAGGGATGGGTGGCGCTGCTCGCCCTCTCACTGCTTCTGCTCACCGCCATTGTGTGGGGGTGCGTGGGCCGCATCCCAGAGACGGTGCATGGCCAGGGAATACTCGTGAAGAGCGGCGGCGTGCTGCAGGTCGTCCCGTCGGCTGGCGGGCGCGTCACCGATATAGCCGTGGGCGTAGGCGATCTGGTGAGCGCCGGTCAGATCGTGGCGCGAGTGGCGCAACCAGAGCTCACCGCTCAGATCAACCAGGCACGCGCGAAGCTCGCCGATCTGCGCGCGGAAGGTGAAAGCGAGCTGGCTTTCGGGCGTCGCGACCTTGCGCTGCAGAGGGCAGCGCTCGAGCAGCAGCGTACGGCTGCCGAGCAGAGCGTAGTCGCCGCCGAGGAGAGCCGACGCTGGCTCGAGCAGAAGATCGTGGAGCAGGAGAAGCTGGCAAAGCAGGGACTCATCACCAAGCAGACGCTTCTTGCCACGCGAGAGCAGTTCAACTCTACCGTCCAGCGCGCGAGTGCCGGCCGCAGCGAGCTGGCGCAGATTCGTGCGAGGATGCTGGCGCTCGTAAATGACCATGATGGCGACAAGAACGAGGCTCGCTATCGAATCGCGGACGCCGAGCACGAGGTCGCGCGGCTGGAGCGCGAGCTGGTCGAGAGGTCGGAGGTCACCACTCCGTACACCGGCCGTGTGCTGGAACTGATGACCGAGCAGGGCGACATGGTGGCGAGCGGCGAGCCGATCCTGAGCCTGGACCTCACCGGTCGCAGCGTCAAGAAGCTCATGGCCGTGCTCTACGTACCGTCCATCGAGGGGAAGCGGATCAGGCCGGGGATGCCCGTGCGCATAGCGCCGTCTACGGTGAAGCAGGAAGAGTACGGGATGATGCTCGGCAGGGTCACCTACGTTTCCGATTTCCCTGCCACCACCAGAGGAATGGCGCGCGTTCTCAAGAACGATCAGCTGGTGAGCGTGCTCTCCGGGAATGGCGCTCCGTACGAGGTTCACGCCGATCTCACCGTCGCGCCCGAGACAGCGAGCAGGTACAAGTGGTCGTCCTCGGACGGTCCGCCGCTCACGATCCAGAGCGGCACGCTGGCGACGGCGAGCATCGAGGTGCGCGCGGAGCGGCCGATCGGGATGGTGATCCCGCTCTTCCGCAAGTACACGGGGATATGAGCGTGCTCGCGCCATCCCGGAAGCATGTGAGAACGCCCACGGTTCTCCAGATGGAAGCGGTAGAGTGCGGAGCCGCGGCGCTCGCCATGGTACTCGCGCACCACGGCCGGATCGTTCCGCTCGAGGAGCTGCGCCTGGCGTGCGGCGTGTCGCGTGACGGGAGCAAGGCGAGCAGCATGCTGAAGGCAGCGAGGCATTACGGGCTCGTAGCGAAGGGATTTCGTAAGGAGCCGGCGGAGCTGAAGGAGCTGCCGGTACCTATGGTGGTACACTGGAACTTCAACCACTTCCTGGTGGTGGAGGGCTTCGGTGACGGGCGCGTGTTCCTCAACGATCCAGCCACCGGTCCGCGCCAGGTCCCCGACGAGGAGTTCGACCAGGCCTTCACCGGTGTTGTGATGACCTTCGAGCGCGGAGAGGAGTTCGTTGCGGGCGGCGAGAAGTCGAGCATGATCGCGGCGCTGCGCCGCAGGGTGTCCGGCTCGGGAGTCGCTCTCGCGTACATGGTGATCGCGGGCTTCGCTCTCCTCGTACCCGGAATGATCACGCCGAGCTTCAGCAGGATCTTCGTGGACAGCATCCTGGTGAAGGGACTCACGCAGTGGATGACTCCGCTCCTCTGGGTGATGGGTGTGACGGCAGCAGTAACCATGTTACTGGTGTGGCTGCAGCAGCGCTACCTCCTTCGCTTCGAGACGAAGCTCGCGCTGGACAGCTCGGCGAAGTTCTTCTGGCACGTCCTCCGTCTGCCGGTGGAATTCTTCGCGCAGCGGTACGCCGGCGAGATAGGCAACCGCGTGGGGCTGAACGACCGGATCGCGCGGCTCCTATCGGGCGAGCTGGCCACTACGGCGCTCGGCGCCATGGTGATCGCCTTTTACGCCGTGCTCATGACGCAGTACGATGCGGCGCTCGCGACGATCGCCGTGGTCACCGCGATCCTGAACATGGCTGCGCTGCGCTACGTCTCGCGTAAGCGCACGGACCTGAATCAGCGACTGCTGCAGGACCGAGGCAAGGCGATGGGCACGGCGATGGGCGGGCTCCAGACCATCGAGACGCTCAAGGCGACCGGCTCGGAGTCGGATTTCTTCGCGCGCTGGTCGGGTCAGCAGGCGAAGGTGGTGAACGCGCAGCAGCGGCTGCAGCTCACCACCGAACTGCTCGGCGCCGTACCGCCACTCCTCCTTGCTCTCGACACGGCGCTCATCCTCGGCGTAGGGGGACTGCGGGTAATCGACGGACAGCTCAGCATGGGGATGCTGGTAGCCTTCCAGTCGCTCGTGCTGCTCTTCCTGTCGCCA
The DNA here is from genome assembly GCA_035688075.1 of Gemmatimonadaceae bacterium. Taxonomy (GTDB): domain Bacteria; phylum Gemmatimonadota; class Gemmatimonadetes; order Gemmatimonadales; family Gemmatimonadaceae; genus JADGGM01. Next base: position 30,322 of record DASSNL010000191.1, on the reverse strand, counting down.
GTGAACCGCCTGGTGACGCTGGGCGGCACGCTGCAGGAGGTTCGAGGTGACATGGCGCGGCTGGACGACGTGCTGCGAGCCCGGATCGATCCAGTCGCGGTGCCGGATGAGGCGAGCTCGATCGCCGAGGATGCGCCGGTGAAGCTTTCGGGTGCGCTCGAGCTGCGCAATGTGAGCTTCGGTTACAGCAAGCTCGAGCCCCCGCTGCTAGAGAATTTCGAACTCGTACTTCATCCGGGGAGCCGGGTAGCGCTGGTAGGGAGCTCGGGCTGCGGCAAGTCCACCGTGGCGAAGCTCGTGAGTGGACTCTACGAGCCGTGGGGCGGCGAGATCCTCTTCGACGCTCAGCCCCGCTCGAGCATACCGCGCAGCGTGATGACGAGCTCTCTCGGCGTGGTGGATCAAGAGATCTTCATGTTCGAGGGGAGCATCCGCGATAACGTCTCGCTCTGGGATGCAACCGTTGCGGAATACGACCTGGCGCAAGCTGGCCGCGATGCGTGCATCCACGAGGACGTGACGGCGCGCGCTGGCGGCTATGCGAGCCGCGTCGCCGAATCCGGCGGAAACTTCAGCGGTGGGCAGCGCCAGCGTCTCGAGATTGCCCGGGCGCTGGTGGGACATCCGAGCATCCTGGTGCTCGACGAAGCGACTAGCGCCCTCGACCCGGCGACCGAGAAGGCGATTGACGACGCCATCCGGCAGCGCGGCTGTACCTGTCTGATCGTGGCGCACCGGCTCAGCACCATACGCGACTGTGACGAGATCATAGTGCTGGAGCGCGGAAAGATCGTGGAGCGGGGCACTCACGAGGAGCTCTGCGCCACGAACGGCCGGTATAGTGAGCTCATTGCCGCGGAGTGAGGGCGCCATGGCGACTGTTTCCGCAGAGCGGCTGCCGGGGCCGGATGCGACGCGGCCTGTACACGGCCCGATTCGCGATCGTGGCAAGGCAGACGAAACACTCTCTCCGGGCGACGCGACGCGCGCGGCGACCGGGCGGCAACGCCTCCGCCGGCGGGAGGAGCTGCGTCGCGCCACACTCGCCGGTGCGTGCGCGCGCCTCGCCCAGACGATCGAGATGGAAGGGAGCGGCGCCACGTCGCCGTCGGCATTCAGCCGGACATCCCTCGTGGACGACGATCACCCGGACGACCCGCTCACGTCGGCGTGCCGGTTGGTGGCAGACGACATGGGTATCGCGATAACGTGTCCTCGCCGTGCTACCGATGTCACGGGGGTCGCGGAAGCCATCGAGCTCATGGCACGCGCGTCGCGCATACGCACGCGTCGGGTGATGCTTCGCGACGGCTGGTGGCGCGAGGACAACGGTCCCCTGCTCGGCTTCCGCGCGGAAGGACACCGGCCAGTAGCGCTGCGCTACACGGCGACGCGCGGCTACACCTGCTGTGATCCGAGCGATGGAGGCGAGGTGAAGGTGGATGACGCTCTCGCAGATAAGCTGGCGCCATTTGCGGTCACCTTCTACCGATCGTTCCCCGAGGTCGCGCTCTCCTTCCGCGACGTGCTGCGCTTCGGTATACAGGGTTGCGGTAGAGAGCTGCGGAGTGTCGTCGCGATGACGCTCCTTGCCGCGTTCCTCGGGATGGTTCCCCCGGTGGCTACGGGGCTCGTCTTCGATTCGTTCATTCCGGGGGCGCAACGCTCGCAGCTGCTGCAGATGACGATCATCCTCGTGGTGTGCGCGCTCTCGGTCTCGATGTTTCAGGTTGTACGCAGCGTAGCGTTGCTGCGGATCGAGGGGAGGATGGGTAACGCCATTCAGTGCGCCGTGTGGGACCGGCTGCTCGCGCTTCCGATGTCGTTTTTCCGGCCGTATACCGCGGGCGAGCTCGCCGTGCGTGCCATGGGGATCGATGGCATCAGGCAACTGGTATCCGGCTCCACGATAACGGCGATCGTGGCGGGGATCACCTCGCTCGGCAACTACATCCTCCTCTTCCGCTACAGCGCCCGGCTCGCCGCGTGGGCGACGCTACTGATCGCGATCGCACTCGCAGCCACCCTGCTTGGCGGTTACGTCCAGCTGTCACATCAACGCGGCGTTGCGGCGCTGCAGTCGAAGACGTCCGGCGTGGTCCTGCAACTTCTCACGAGCGTCTCGAAGCTGCGCGTGGCCGGGGCAGAGGCGCATGCCTTCGCCGGCTGGGCCAGGCGCTTCGCCGAGCAACGGCGTCTCCAGTTCAAGGTCCGAAGCATCGGCAACTGGGTGGCGGCGTTCAACGCGGGATTCCCGACGGCAGCATACATGCTCGTGTTCTGGGCCGCGGTCGCACCGCTGACCGCTGCGCACACCATGCACACCGGTGATTTCCTGGCTTTCATGTCGGCGTTCGGCATCTGTCTCGGATGTGTGATCACGACATCGAAGGCTCTTCTTTCCATGTTGCTCGCGGTGCCGCTCTACGAACAGGCGAAGCCGATCCTTGTGACGGCGCCCGAGGTAGACGGTGCGAAGGAGGATCCGGGGGAGCTCATGGGAGCAGTGGACATCGAGCATGTCTCCTTCCGCTACGAGACGGATGGCCCGCTCGTACTCTGCGACCTCACGGTGCACGCGAAGCCGGGAGAATTCGTGGCGTTCGTCGGCCCGTCGGGCTCGGGAAAGTCCACCATCCTGCGGCTCCTACTCGGCTTCGAGACTCCGGAAGCGGGATCGATCTATTACGACGGTCGGGAGCTCGGCGGTCTCGACTTGCGCGCCCTGCGCCGGCAGATGGGCGTCGTGCTGCAGAGCGGTCGCCTGATGACAGGCGACATCTACACGAACATCGTCGGCTCGGCCCCGGTGCCTCTGGAAGCCGCCTGGGAGGCGGCACGGATGGCGGGCGTCGCGGACGACATCCGGCAGATGCCGATGGGGATGCACACGGTGATCAGTGAAGGAGGAGGCACGCTCTCCGGTGGTCAACGTCAGCGGCTGATGATCGCCCGCGCGATCGTACATCACCCGCGCATCCTCCTCTTCGACGAGGCGACGAGCGCGCTCGACAACCGCACGCAGGCAACCGTGAGCGCCAGTCTGGAGCGGCTGCAGGCGACGCGGATCGTGATCGCACACCGGCTCAGCACCATCATGCACGCCCAACGGATCTACGTGGTGCGGCGGGGCGAGCTGGTACAGTGCGGGAGCTACGACGAGCTCCTTCGGCAGCGCGGCCTCTTCGCCGATCTCGCCGCGCGCCAGATCGCCTGAGCACACACCACGGAGGAGCTCCTACAATGACTGAGAAGAGTGGAGTTGCCAGGTGGCCGCGCATCGGTGCGGCGCTCTCCCTCGCAGCACTGACCATCGGCAGCGCCTGCGGTCCTTCCGGATCACCGGCCGCCGCGCGCGTCGCTCGCGCCGAGCGCGGAGCGGGAGACATCGTGGTGGGCGTCGCATGGCCGTGGGCGGCACGTAAGGAGGTACGCTACGGCGAGGGACTCGACATGGCGGTCGATGAGATCAACTCCGCTGGCGGCGTGCTCGGCAGGCGCATCGTCCTCCTTCGGGAAGACGATCGTGAATCGGTGGATGATGGAGAGCTCGTAGCACAGGGGCTCGCCAACGATCCGGACGTAGTAGCGGTGATAGGCCACCTGCAGTCGTACGTATCCGTACCGGCATCCGCGATCTACGACCTCTCCGGCCTCCTCATGCTAGCACCCACGGCCACTGACCCAGAGCTCACCGCGCACGGCTATTCGCGCGTCTTCCGCGCCACCTTCACCGACATCGAAGTAGGTCGCCAGATGGCGGATTACGCTTCACGAAGGGGCTACGAACGGATAGGGATCTACTACATCCGCAGCGACTACGGTCGCAATCTCGCCAACGCCTTCGAGGAGCGCGCGAACGATCTCGGCCTCGTAATCCCGGTGCGGCAGTCGTACGAGCCGAGCGACCCCGCAGGGAGCGACAATTTCGGGTCGGTATTGCGCGGTTGGAGCGATGTGCAACTCGACGCGATCTTCCTGGCGGGCGAGGTGCCATCGGCGGCTCGCGCGATCGTTGCGGCGAGGGAGCAGGGAATCTCGGTCCCGATCATCGGTGGCGATGCGATGAGCTCCGGCGAACTGATATCGGTGGCCGGGGAGGCCGCCGAGGGGACTGTAGTCGCAACCGCGTTCCACGCCGACGAGCCGCGACCGGAGGTGCGCCGCTTCACTGCCGCCTTCGAGAAGCGTTACGGCGCGCACCCAGACGCCGGCTCGGCGCTCGGCTACGATGTGATTCGCCTCCTGGCGGCTGCCATTGTGCGCGCTGGGACGACGCTCCCCGACAGCGTAGCCAGCGCGCTGCACTCGCTGCGCGGCTGGCAGGGCGTCACCGGGAGCTTCACGTTCGACGGCGCTGGCAACCTGGTGGGAAGATCCATCGTGAAGATGGTGGTGCACGACGGCGCGTTCGAGTACCTCCCCGACAGTGCAGCTCCGGCCACGCTGGCGGCGCGCCCCGCGATCGAGTCCGCGGTCCCGTGATGAACGACGAGAGCTTCCGCGCGGCGGTGTTGCGCGCACACGGCGCGCGCGGGAGGGAGGTGGATGAGTTGCTGGCATACACTCGTAATGTCTTCGTCATCCCCGACCGCAGTTCGACATGCAACAGTGCCGCTTCCGACGAACCATTCGTGACCGCGTGGGAACGATACGCGGCCGAGGCAGAGCAGATCGGTGCGGCGGAGTGCCTCCGCAGGCGGCTGGTACAGCTTCGCTTCCCGATCGTGGAGGGGACGAGCGCGAGCGCCGCCTATCGCGCAGCCACTAGACGGGGCGAGCTCAACTCCTTGCCGTGTGATGGCGGAGTGACGTTCGAGCGCCCGGACGAGCTGCGCATCCTGGTTCATCCCACCGCTGCCGGACGCATGCCGGTGGTGGTGACCGGGGCACGCGCGGATTTCGTATCACTCGTACGGGCGCTGGTGCACCGTAACGAACCGGTGGGCGTACCCGACTCGATGGGTGCGTGCATAGTGGCGGGGTACAACAACTGGGACAGGATAGCCGCGCTCCGAGCGCGGTGGATACGCGAGCAGGGAGGCAACCGCTCGGCCGGGCGCTGGGTCGAGGAGTTCAGGCGACTGGTTCCGATGACGGAGCTCTACCAGGACAGCTTCATCCTGCTCAGCTCCGGGCCTTACAGCGCTGTGCCCGCGTTCGCGATGGCGCTCGACGAGCACGAGTGGCTCGCGCTGTCGCTCACCATTCGGCTCGAGCACGAGTGTGCGCACTACGTGACTCGCCGCGTGCTCGGCTCTATGCGCAATGCGCTCCTCGATGAGCTGATCGCCGATTACATGGGAATAGCCGCTGCCGTTGGCCGCTTCCGCGCGGATTGGTTTCTGCGCTTCATGGGGCTCGAGCGCTTCCCGCACTACCGACGCGGCGGGCGGCTGGAGAACTACCGCGGTGAGCCGCCGCTCTCCGATGGAGCGTTCATGGTGCTCTCATCCGTGGTCCGAGCGGCGGCCGAGCGGCTGGAGCACTTCGATTCCCGTCGTCCGTGCGGAGAATGGGGCGCCCAACGGAGTGCCACCATGATCGTCGCACTCGCCGAGCTCGGCCTGGAGCGGCTCGCATCGTCAAGGGGCGCGGAGCTGCTCGGTTCAATCGCGCGCGACGTGGACCGGAAAGGAGGAGCGCAAATGACGCCCGCATGACGCGCGCCGGTATCGTTGCCCCCGCGAAGTCAGTTAGTCAGAGAGGGGCGCCGCGCTCGCTGCGCGCCCCTCCGGATCGGAGGGCAACCCGTGATCGTACATTCTCCATCGCTGGTGGGCCGGGAGTGTCAAGTGGAGCTGGCCCGGCGCATCGGATCGCTGTCGCGCGAGCGTTGGGGTGAGCAGAGCCCGACACTGCTGATAGGACGACATCGAACGTTGAACGACGCGCTGGAGAAGCTGAGTCGCCTCGCGGAATCCGACAGTCCGGTACTCATCACCGGCGAGACGGGCACGGGGAAGGAGCTTTTCGCGCGAGCGCTCTACCTGCTCAGCAACCGCAGGCGCGCTCCCTTTCTCAGTCTCAACTGCGGCCGCTACCCCGAGGCGCAGCTCGTGGCGAGCGAGCTTTTCGGCCACAAGCGCGGGAGCTTCACAGGCGCGGTGGCTGACCATCGAGGAATCTTCGAGGAGGCGGATGGCGGAGTAGTCTTTCTGGACGAGATCGGAGAGCTGTGCCCACCGGCGCAGGCGATGCTCCTGCGCCTGCTGAGTGAAGGCGACATCCGGCCGATCGGCGCGAGCCACGCGAAGCGGGTGAACGTGCGCGTGGTTGCGGCCACGAACCGCGACCTGCGCGCGATGATCGCCGCCGGCACCTTTCACGCGGATCTCTATTACCGCCTGCGATACCTGCAGCTACGCGTTCCCGCGGTGCGCGAGCGCGGCAACGACTGGGAACTGATCGCGAACTACCATCTCGAGCGGCTCGGTGCACGGCGCTCCACGATGAAGCGCTTCTCGTCCGAGGCGCGCGATCTTCTGGCCAGCTATCCGTGGCCTGGGAACGTGCGCGAGCTGGTGAGCGTGGTGGATACGGGATTTCATCTCAGTGACGGACCGGTGATCGAGCCGGCCCACTTCACCGAGCAGCTGGAGGACGTCGCACGCGAGGAGCAACTGCAGCGGATCCCGCTGCACCGCGACCAGAGCGACGCGATCAGGCGGATGACCTCGGGCGGCGAGAGCTTCTGGGACGTGGTCTACCGCCCGTACATGGATCGCGAGCTGAGCCGCCGCGAGGTGCGGGAGATCATCGAGCAGGGGCTCTACCGTACCAGGGGTAGCTACAAGAAGCTCCTCGGCGTCTTCGGCATAGCCGACTCTGACTATCTGCGATTCATGGATTTTCTCCGCCACCAGAGATTGAAGCCGAGTTGAAGGCAGCGGTGGCCCTGAGCTGCGGCACGTCGGCGGTAGTGAGCGGCCGCCGCCACATGGGCGGCACCACATTGCCTCGGCGGCGCGCGATGGCGAGAAGCGGCACCGCCGCGGCCAGGCAGACCACCACGGCGACCAGCGATCCTTCCACGCCGAAGCTGCCGCCGGTGAGCAGCACAGGTCCGTGCAGCTCCCCACGCAGGATCCCGTTGGAAGCCACGCCTGACACCGCGACGCCGAATATTCCGCCCTGCACGAAGTTCCAGGCGAAGTGGATGCCGATCGCGAGCCAGAGACGCTGGGTCGCCATGTATGCGGCACCGAGGAGCACTCCCGCCTCCAGCGCGATCGCCACCGCGCCGGTGAGAGTCGCATTCGGGTTGGACAGGTGCGCGAGACCGAAGATCGCGGCGGTGATCACGAGCGCCAGCCAGCTCCCGAGCATTTCCTCGACGTTCCGGAAGAGAATCCCACGCACTATCAGCTCCTCCACGTACGCCGCGCCGGCGGCAGCCAGGAGCGGGCCAAACGCAGTGGTCCATGGGTTCGTTCCGGCCACTCCATACCAGCCGGCGGCGTAGAGTACCGCGATCGCGGCGGAGAAGATAGCGGCGCCTAAGATCGCCCCTAGGGCCAGTTCCCTCGCCGCACCGGAAGCGGCGAGCTCGGTGGCGGACCGGCCTTCCATGTACCGCACGTGAGCGAGGTAGGCGACGTGGACCACCGCGATCGTGACGACCGTACCGAGGAGGAGGAGCGCGAGGCGATGCGGTGTACCACGCTCGGGAACGAGGCCGGCGAACTTCAGGATCGCGCGCGTGGCGTTCATGGCTACGCTCACCACTATCACCGCGAGCACGATCCTGACGAGCGGGAAGCGAAGTGCTCTGACGAGCCAGCGCCGGGGGCCCGCCGGCGCGGAGGGAGTGACCGCGGTAGGCTGTGCAGACGTCATCTCACCATCTCCTGTGGAGGGTGAATCCGATCATCATTGCCACGACAAGAACGAGGGGAGCATCTCGGGGTGGCAGAGCCGCAATAGACCATAGCCAATTCCAGAGGTCCCGCGATAGAGTGCCGGGTCGTGTACCTGGGCACCTGGCGACTTGGACAGACGCCAACCGCGTACGGCACGACTCCGCCGAACCAGCCTCGAGGCGCGCTCGTGCGCGGCGTCGAGGAGAGAGGAGTCGCCCCAGCGAAGCCCGCCGGTGAGGAGGAGCTCGATTTCCCCGGACGCGCCACAACATGCACAGTCGAGCGAAGCGGTCACGTTATCGGCGTCCGAAACGATGGCGGCTATCGCCCGCTCGGCGCTCACACGGAGCTCGGTAGCGTGTGACCCAGCTGTGCAGGCGAGACGGGCGAGCCCTGCGCCGGCCGCGCCGTGGCACCAGTTGGTGGCCGTGCCGCTCGGTACACTTTTCACATTTGTCGCGGTCTCCGCATCGGGTGGGAGCGGACGCCCGCTCCTGCAGCCGTAGAGGAGAGAGTCCTCGTGGCGCACGGCGTCGAGCGCTGCCTCGAGATAACGGGTAATCCCGGTGGCCGCGTGGAGGCGGAGGAGAGCGAGGGCAATGCCGGCGGCACCGTGCGCGAAGCCGGTGCGCACGCAACCATCTACGGTCAGCCAGACGTGATGGGACGCGCCACACGATGTCCGGATCGGCCGTCGCAGCGCGAGCAGCCGCTTGCCGCATTCGTGGGCCAGGTCGAGGAGCTGGTCGGAGCTACGCGCTCGGTGGAGAGCCAGCAAGGCCAGGATGGTGCCAGCCGAGCCGTAGAGAACATCGGCGCGGGTGTCGCGGGCGATGGAGGCCGGCGTCAGCTGGCGTGCGGCGAGCAGCGCATCATCGACGATCGTGTCGTCGTTCAGGAGCGTGCCGCTACGCAGCAGTGAGTAGATCGCGGCGGCGGCGCCGCATGCGCCGCCGACCCCGTACTCGTCCACATACGTCGGCGACGATACACGCAGCCGCTCCCGGATCGGCCCGAGCGCACGGTGCGCCAGCGCTCTGCTTCGCTCGTCACCTCCGCAGCGGGCTGCCGCCGCGAGGAAGAGCGCTATCCCCGCAAGCCCATCGTAAAGCCCGTACCCCGTAGCCTGGAGGCGATGGTGTCCGGAGCGGGAGATCGGTTCCGTTGTGATCCAGGTGACATCCCCGCGGCAATCCACGAGTGTCGTCCGCCGGAGCTCGGCGGCGATCTCGAGGGCCGCGGCGATGATATCTCCACGCGAGAGGGGCGGCGCATCGAGGGCTTCGCCGTCGTGAATCGCTGGTTCGCCATGGTGGGGCCGCGAGGCTGGCTCGTCGAAGTAGCGAAGAGCGAAGGACGCACGGATGATGTGCAGCTGCTGCTCCAGGTCCGCCGGTCCCAGCGTCTCGATGCGCGCACGCGCCACGTCGAGCCCCGAACGGGACACGGAGATTGAACGCTCGCCGAGCGTCAACTTTGTCGCATCGCCCCGCAGAGTGAATATCGGAACGTCGAGCTGCTCGAGCGCACGCTCCTCTTCCACGAGAAGTGGCCAGAATGTGGGAGGGAGCGGGAGGAGACCGCGCGCGAGGAGCTCGAGCTCGATGCCGCGCGCCGCGCCATCGTGCAGAGCTTCCCTCCGCAGTGAGCGTCGGAGCACATGATCGTAGACGCTACTGGGACGCGCTATGAAACGCACTCTCTCGTGAGCCAGCCGTGCTACTGGTCCATCAGGCGCGAGGAGCGTGTCACGGTGGCTGGCGAGCCACTCGTACGTCCTCCTGAAGCCGAGCACGATGTCGCTGACGTGTTCAGTGGGCGGAATGGCGTGGCCGCCGAGCACGGGGAAGTTGGGATGGGCACCGATCGTCGCTCGCACGTGCTCGAGACGCATCGCGTCGCTGTTGATCGATCGCCAGTGGCTGGCGGTGAATGGTGTCGTCTGATCGGCACTCGCCGAGAGTCCGCCGATGTCGTACGCGGCGTCCTCGACGGAGCTCTGCCAGGCGGGGAGCATCCCCGAGCGGAGCACGGAGTCATCGTAGAGGCGTCGCGCCCCGAAGTTGCGCGCTCGATCGAGCGGCGGGTCGGAGCGCGCGACCTCGGGTTGCAGCACCGTCTCGAGATCCACGATCACCGGACGCTCGCCGCTGGCCACGATGTTTTCGTAGTGGACGTCCATGCTGCCCAGGGAGTACAGCAGTGCCAGGAGCGCGCCGGCGTTCTGGTAGTAGCGGCGCACCGCCGAGGCGTCCACGCATTCTCGACGCTCGACGTATTCCGCCCAGCCGTGGCTCCCGCGGTCGAGTACGCGAGCCGCGAAAGTGGGCGCGCCAGGGGGTGGGAGCGGCGCGCCCCGCAGCGCCAGCCAGGAGAGAAGCTCGCCGAAGGCGGCGTCGATGCCCAGGCAGCGCGGCTTGTAGACGAGTCTCAGGCCGCTGGCGAACGTGAGGACGTGAACCGTGCGACCGCCCGCGTGCGGATCGGACATTCCCGCCTCGATGGCCACGAGCTCCCCGAGCTCGATACCGCCGCCGAAAAAGTTGGCGATGAGGGCGCGGTCCTCGCGGAGGTGCGCCAGGAGCTCGACGCTCGCATCGCGCCAGAGGAGTGCGGTGGTCGTCATGATGCGTGCAAGCACGGGAAGCTCGCGGAAGAGATCGACCATCCCACCGTCGAGCATGCCGCGCACGTAGTCTCGGTAGAGTCCTGACGACGGTGAATGACCGGGAGCTTCGTTCTCCGGAATGTTCTTCGGGTTCGCGCGGCACTTCGCGCGACCGCGCTCGAACTGCTCGTACAGGACTGGAGCGGCCGATCGCGCGAGGCGTTTCAGCAGAGAGGCGCGCAGACCGCGGCGCGCTGTGCGCGACAGCTGGCGCGGCGAGTGGGGCGCGATCGACTCGAGCTCTCGCTCCAGCAGGCGAGCGAGCGGGGCGAAGAGCTCCACGAACGGGATCGCGTCGCCGTTCCCCTCAGGCTCTTCTTCTCGTTGCTGGAGCGCGTCGATGTAGTGCTCGAGTAGCCGCGCCCATTCGGGGAGCACACCGGTCGTCGCGATCCTCACCGGGCCGACGGCTCGCTCCGCGCCAGGCAGATCCAGGCCGTCCAGCTCGAGCCGACGTGCGAACGTGCGTGCGTCCCCCTTGGCGGCCGAAGCACACCAGGCTTCGATCGATTCGTTCGTTCGTTCGCTCGCTGGCGCCGCAAGCGGCTGGTACGCGCAGGTGAGCCGCTCGCGAAACGTGCTCGCGCGCTCGACTATCTCGATGACCAGCGCGCGCATGGCGTCCGCGCCGCAGTCGGGATCATGGGCATTGCCGCGTGCACCATCTCGTGCGCCATCGATGGAGCGACCCGCTACGGTGTCGGTCGGCAGAGGAACGCGCGCGTTGCCGGTCGCTCTCAAGGATGGGCACATTGCGGATGCGATCGCGTCTCGGTGGTCGATCAAACCGGGACGACGGGGACGTCGGGCACGCTGGTGTCGCCCGGGTCGCCGCTACCGAAGCAGATCGAGGTCGCGATGAGCTGGATGAACCACCCTCCCGCCACGGTCTCGAGCTGCGCATCGCTCAGCTCACCGCCGCCGACAGCGAGGCTCTCGGGCGGGAGCACCACGTAATGGCTGCCGATCTGCTCCTCCAGCACGCGGATGTCCGTTCCGTCCGGGAACTGCACGCCGTATATCGACTCGAGGGTCGCCTTCGGCCTCTCACGCAGCGCGGTCCGCGTCTCCGGGTCGTTCAGCACCTTCGAGAGAACCTGCTGCTCGCGCTCCATGCGCTTGCCGATGTACATCTCCTGAATCGTGGGCATGACTCTGCCTCCATGAGGTTGAGATTCTTTTCGTCTGGTGAAGAAGCGCCTGGGGGTGGAGCGTGCCGCTCAGGTGCCGCCCGGCTTGCCGCTTCCCACACAGAGCGTGGTCCAGATCAGCTGGACGAACCATCCACCGGCCACTGCCTCGAGCTGCTCGTCGGTGAGCTCCTCGGAGAGTCCCGACATGTCGGGTGGAATCACGACGTAGTGGCTGTCGTCGTTCTCCTCGAACACCTGGACATCCGCGCTCTCCGGGATCGTCACTCCGTAGAGCTCCGAGAGCGACCGGTGCGGGCTCTGCACGAGCTCCCCGCGGAAGTCCGGGTCGGCGAGCGCCCGATCGAGCACTCGCCGGTCGCGCTCGATTCGGCGCGCGATGTACTGCTCCTGCACGTTCTCCATTGCGCTTCTCCCTTTGTGGAGGTGGAAGGTCGCGGAGGCGAGCTTGCTCGTCCTCGGCGAAGGCGACGCCGGAGGGAGGCAGGCGCCGGACCACACCCGGCCGTGGGTGGAAGCGCAAGCGGCTGCGCCAGTTAACGCATGAGCCGGGGCGCTTGCACGGTCTCGGTGTGGAGCGTGTGTTCTACGCGATAGAGCGGGGGAGCCGAGAGTTTGGCGCGGGGGGAATCGTGCGGGGAGCGGCACGCGGCGGGCATGCGTTCAACGCCTCGCGTTCAACGCCTCGCGTTCAACGCCTCGCGGTCAACGACGGGCGTAATCGGCGCCGGGCCACCAGTAGGGGAGATCCGGCTGCTCGCTCCAGCCAAAAGCGCCATACCATCCCGGCTCCTTGCGTAGCAGATTGCTCCGGTGCGATGCATGGAGCCGCTCGTCGCCCAACCAGGGTGGGAGCAACACCTTCCCCTCTGGGCGCGGGAGCTCTATCGTGCTCCTGTAGCCGCGTCGCCGCCACTCGTCCACCATGCTCCAGAAGTACATACTCAGCGCGTCCTCGTATCCGCGCCACATCGGGATGACGGGGTGGTGACGCCAGCTGGTCCAGCGGGACTCGGGATTGGAGAGGATGTCGTGAATCATCCACGCTTCCACACGCTGCTTGCCGAGGCGGCGCCAATCGAGGATCCGCGCCGAATTCCTGAAGTCCGCCACTGGTAGAAACGTCTGCAATGATCCTCCCAGACCGTCCTGTGCACGACTCACCGGATACGGACATCTGCAATGTGGCGGCCGTCCCGTTCTCGAACGCGGCAATGCAAGGTCACCCGAATACGATCCGCCCGATGTCGATGAACGAAGCAGCGATCGAAGCGCGCGAGCTTCGCGTGTCCTCCGGCGTCGGCCGGCCTGCGCGAACGGTGCTGTCATGAGGGCATCGGAGGCGCTACGCAGACAGAACTTCGACGTTCGGCCGGTCAAGGGGCTCGCGCGAGTGAAAGACTCCATGCGCCCCACCGATCCGGCCGCGCTCGCGCTCTGGGTGATCGTGGCCGCGGTGGCCCTGAAGCTCGCGATGCACGTGACCACGGCGATCATCACGCCGTACGAAATCCATCGCGACGAATTCCTCTACCTCGCCATGGGCGAGCACCTGCGCCTCTGGGGGATGGACTTCCCGCCGGCCATCGCCATCCTCGCGCAGCTCATGCGGCATACGGTGGGGGTGGGGCTCGGGGCCATTCGTATCGTGCCGGCGCTCTTCTCCACCGTGCTGGTGGTGATATCCGCGCTCACCGCGCGCGAGCTGGGCGGCGGGCGCTACGCGCAGGCACTGGCTGCGCTCCTGGTGATCGCGAGCGCCGCGTTCATGCGTACGGGAGTGCTCTTCCAGCCGGTCGTGTTCGACCAGCTGGCGTGGACGGTCGTTCTGTTCGCGCTTCTGAAACTCGGCCGCACCGAGGATCCGCGCTGGTGGATCCTGGTGGGAGTTGCGGGCGGCTTCGGCCTCCTCGCCAAGTTCAGTATCGGCATCATCGGCGTGGCTGTGCTGGTCGCGATGATCATTCTCCCCGAGCGCCGTTGGCTCGCTACGCGGTGGCCATGGCTCGCGGCGGCGATCGCGCTGATCGTCGGCTCGCCCAGCATCGTCGGGCAGATCCGCACAGGCTGGCCGGCAATTCTCTACGCGCGCGAGCTCGGTGCCGTGCAGCTCATGCACGTCACGGTGGGTGGATTCCTCGGCAGCCAGCTGGAGATGCTCGGCCCCGCTCTCTTTCTCGCCATAGCGGGACTCTGGGAGCTGCTGAAGCGTGCGCCCTTCCGGATGGTGGCGCTCACTTGCATCGGTGCGCTGGCGATTCTTGTCGCCATGCATGGGAAGGGGTACTACCTGCTTCCCGTGTATCCCGTCCTTTTCGGCGCGGGCGCCGAGTGGGCCGAGCGGGTGAGCGACTACCTCGCGCACTCGCGCGGGCGCGCTATCGTACGCGCGGCGATCGCGGTCGTGATTGTGGGGTACGGCGTGTTCGCGCTCCCGTTCGGTCTCCCGGTGCTGCAACCGGAGACGATGGCCCGCTACGCGACAATGGGTCCCGGAGGGATGGTCACGACCAACACGGGACAGGCGCTGCAACTCCCGCAGGATTACGCGGACATGCTCGGCTGGCGCGAGCGTGTGGAGGCCGTGGCGCGCGTGTATGACTCGCTTCCGCCCGAGCAGAGGGCGAAGACGGTGATCGCAACGGATAATTACGGTCAGGCCGGCGCCGTCGATTATTACGGCCCCACGATGGGACTGCCGCATGCGATCTGCACCTGCGGCACCTACTGGTTTTTCGGACCGGGCACGCTCCCCGGCGAAGTGGTCGTCACGCTCGGGCTCGACGAGAGCGACGTCCGGACACTCTATGGCAACGTGCAGCCAGCGGGGCGGATCGACCTGCCGTGGTCCGTGCCCGAAGAGCGGAACGATTCGCTATATGTGGGTACCGACCCCGCGATGACGCTGCAGCAGTTCTGGCCGAGCGAGGATCCGAGGGCGAAGGGGAGCGAAGGGGAGTGAGTCGCCCCGGCGGGTGACCGTACGCCACCCGTTCCGCCTCGTTACCACCCGCCGGGCTGAATGGTCGAATTGTTACCGACCATGCCCAGACGCCTTCGCCCATGAGCACGGAAGGTCTCCCGGCCAAGCAGCCGAACACGGTCCTGCCGCGGGATCTTTCCGACTTCGTGATCGAGCTCTCGATCGCGCTGCACAAGCACGGCATGTACCCGGATGGCCACCCGTCGTTGAACGTGGCCAGGGCGGCGGTCGCGCGGCGGCTCGATACTCTGCTACGTGAGCGCGGGTCGCTGGCGCTCGGAGTGGCGCGGCACCAACTGATCATCGAAGGGCTGGCCACCGACTCGCGTAACCCGCTCCTCCAGACGCTCGCCCAGCATCTCCACCGCCACGGCGTGGGAGCTGTGAAGTTTCACGACGGCGTGCGTGTGGATGAGATAGACGCGATGCTGCGTGCCCTCGCCACCGACCCGGATCGGGATGGCACGGCTGTCGATCCCGCGAGCAGGATCACGCACTTCCGCTCGGAGCACATCTGGCTCCTTCCGCTCACCTACGATCAGCTCGAGCTGGTGGACGATCCTGCCGAGAGCGTCGCTACCTCGAGCGCGCAGCACCGGACCTCCCAGCTCTGGCTAGATCTGGCACGTGCGGCGCTGCAATCCGACGTCAACGTGGAGCGCACGCCGACGGACCCGGTGGTGGTGGCCGACGCGATCAACGCGCACGCCCGAGAGCAGGCGTACGACCAGGTGATCATCGGCTATCTGCTCCAGATATCCAACGAGCTGTCCAGCGGCGACAAAGCCGAGTCGGCGTTGCTGCGCAAGCGGGTATCGGAGCTCGTGAGCGCGTTGGAACCCGAGCAGCTGCGGCGGATTCTCGAGCAGGGTGGCGACTTCGCCCAGCGCAGGCGTTTCCTGCTCGATGCTTCGAAGGGGATGGCAGTGGATGCCGCGCTCACCCTGGTGCGGGCGGCGGCGGACGCCTCGCACCAGGTCATCTCGATCTCGCTCATGCGGCTGTTCAACAAGATGGCGCTGCACGCCGAGCGCGGCGAGCCCCAGGTCAAGCCTGAAGCGGAGCTCGCGCTGCGCACGCAGATGCAGCAGCTGGTTTCGGGGTGGACGCTCCCCGATCCCAGCTCGGCGCGCTACGGCGCGATGCTCGAGCAGATGTCGATCGATCGGCCCCTTTTCGCCGTTGCCGACGATTCGATGTACCGCTGCGAGAAGGAGCGGCTCGTGCAGATGAGCATCGAGGTCGGAGCGGCAGGGCCGATGCTGCGCGAGGCGGTGCTCGCCATGGCGGAGCAGGGCTCGCTCGCCACGATCGTGGAAATGCTCGACGGAGCGGGTGAGGAGAACGCTGCGGCAGCGGCCATCGTCGAGTGCCTGGCCACGCCGGATCACCTCCGAGCGCTCCTCGACGAGGCACCCGCTGATTCGCCCGAGGTGTGCTGGATGGTCACTCACCTCGGAGCGAGAGTGGCGGAGCCGCTTCTCGATGCGCTGGCCGGTGCGGAATCGAGGGCCCGCAGGCGTACGCTCCTCGATCACCTCGGGGCGCTCGGCTCCGCGATAGGCCCTGCCGTTGCCGCTCGGCTTCCCGATGCGCCATGGTACGTACAGCGCAACATGCTCTCGCTGCTGGCGGGGATGGACGTGCTGCCGGAGGGATTCTGCACCGTACCGTACGTGTCGCATCCCGACCCCCGCGTGCGCCGGCAGGCGGTGCGTGTCCTCCTCGAGCAGCGTGGGGAGCGGGACGCCGCCATCCTCACCGCGCTCCGCGACCGCGACGACCAGATCGTGCGGCTGGGATTGGGACGGGCGCTGGAGCAGTGTCCAGCCGGGGCGCTGGAGATCATACGCGAGCGGCTCGCGGCCCGAACGCTGGATGCGGAGCTCGAGCTCCTGGCAATCCGCGTCGTGGCATCGGTGGACGACCCGGCGGCCGTCGACTGTCTGCTCGAGAACGTGGTGAAGACTCGCGGTTGGTTTCGAGGGAGTCGGTTGACGAATGGATCTCCGCGCGCTCTGGCCGCCCTCGCCGCGTTGTCCAGCAGGTGGGCCGAGGACCCGAGGGTCGCGACCGTCCTGCAGCGCGCCGCGCGCCATACCGACCCCGCCGTGCGAGCGGCAGCGTCTCGAGAGCGAGTCCCGGCATGAGCGCATCCGCTGACTTCCTGCTCGCCTTCACCCGGGCGATAGCCACGCTCTCTCTGTACGGAGACGACCACCCCACGACGATGGCCGCCGTGGAGAAGTCGTACGATCGGTTGCAGTTGGCGCTCTCCGAGAGCGGGCGGCTGCAGTTCAGCTTCCTCATGAACGAGGTGGTGTGCGGGAAGCGAGCGATGCGGGAGCTCGGCGACTGGGAGTGGTCGTCCCGCCTCGCGCTCGCTGGTGTGCAGCGACTGGAGATCGACGGCGGAGTCACGCCCGAGGAGTATCTGGGATCGCTCGTCGAGATCGAGAAGCGGCTGGCGGGGAGCGCCGCACTCACCACGCTCATGCGTCCAACGCGCACGAGTCACATCCGGTACGGCGCGGTCGGGCTCCCCGGCCAGGTGCGCGAGTCGGAGGTGGTCAGCGAGCACAGGACGCTTCCCACAGCTACCATATCATACTCGTTCGGGGAAGAGGCGGACGCCGTCCGCTGGATCCACGGCGAGATGGAGTCCACGGGAACGCTCGCCCTTCTCGAGGCGGAGGCGGTGGTGCGATCGCTGGCGGTGGCGATGCACGGTAGCGGCAAGATCGTGATGCCCCTCATGCAGATGAAGGACTTCGATCAGTATACCACCAGCCATTCGATCAACGTGGCGGTGCTGGCGATGGCGCTGGCGGAGACGCTCGGTTTCGGTGCGCAGGATACGCGCGCCTTCGGCACCGCCGGGCTCCTGCACGACATCGGCAAGGTACGCGTGCCCCGCGAGATTCTCGTGAAGCCAGGGAAGCTGAGCGATTCGGAGCGGGCGATTCTCAACGCGCACCCGGTGGATGGTGCACGGATCATCCTGGAGGGCGACCAGCGACTCGATCTCGCCGCCACGGTGGCGTACGAGCACCACATCATGATCGACGGTGGTGGCTACCCACAGCTGCGTTTCCGCCGCGACTGCCACTATGCGAGTCGCGTGGTTCACGTGTGCGATGTGTTCGATGCGCTGTGCACCGACCGGCCCTATCGCGCTGCGTGGGAGATCGAGCGAGCACTCGAGTACATCGAGGAGCGCTCGGGCACGGAGTTCGACAGCGAGATCGCGCCGGTGTTCACGAGCATGATGCGCCGCCTGGACTCACGCGTGATGACCGAAGCCGGCGCCTGACGGCGTGGCGAAGGCGACTCCGGCTACCGCCGACTCTCAGCCGCGCGACCGACGCGCTCTGCTCTTCCGGTAGTACCGCCGCGACTTCGCACTGGCGCCGCAGGTGGACATGCTGCACCAGCGGCGGCTCCGGTTCCTGGTTGCATCCACGAAGAACCAGCCGCACGCGGGGCACGACTTCATGCGTCCGGCGCGCTCTCCGGTCAGAAGCGCGATCGCGGCATCCACGATGCGCAGCCGGAGCACCGCGGCTCCCGCATCGCCCACACCGATAGTCCGCTGCAGCACGCCGCCGCCGGTGCGCCGGAAGCTCGTCGCGCCAGCCGCTTCGGCAGCCATGCGCGACAGCGCATGGAGATCAGTGGAGAGCGGAGCGCGACCGGCGATCATGGCGCTCGACACGCGCTGCAGCGCATCGCGCAGCTCCACCAGCCGTGAGAGCTCTGCGCCGTCATCGAGCGCCGAGACCCGGCGCAACTCGGCGGGGGTGAGCAGCCCCGCGGCCACGCCCCAGCGCAGCGCGTCGTCGAACGAACCGATGAGGTCCCGGCGCGGCTCCTCGGAGTAGTCGTGGATCGTGTTGAGGAAGTCGAGCGCGGGGTCCCCGCCAACGAGCTCATATCGATGCGTAGCCATGATGAAAATCTAGCCAGCCGCGGACGCTCCTACCACCGAAACGGGGTTGACCGGTAGAATCGCCATTATTACCATCAAAACACCTTTAGACGGTGAGGTGTTCAGTGGGCACACCCCGGCGGGAGATCGCGCTGATCGGCGCGCCATCCAGCATCGGTATCCGACCGTACGACGAGAGCGGGCTCGTGAGAGAGATCCACCGTGCGCCCGCGCTCTTCCGCGAGCTCGAGCTCGGGCGCCGCGTGGGCGCGCTCGACATGGGCGACGTTCTCCCACCACCATACGTGGATTTCGACCGCCCGCCCGGCGGGGCGCGCAACGTGCCTGGTGTGGAGAGTTACTCCCGCGAGCTGGCCAGGCGGATCGCATTCGCGACTGCGGGCGGGAAGTTCGTCCTGCTCGTAGGGGGCGAGTGCAGCATAGTTCTCGGCGCGCTGCTCGGTGCGCGCGAGGGCTCGCGCGGCGAGGTGGGACTGGCGTACGTGGATGGCCATGCGGATTTCGCCACGCCCTCCGAATCGACCACGGGGTCGGTAGCGAGCATGTGCCTCGCGCTCGCCGTTGGACGTGGCGATTCCCCGCTCGCGCGGCTCGGCGGGAACGGCCCGCTCGTGAAAGGCGGCGACGTGGCGCTCCTCGGACGGCGCGACGAGAGCGAAGCGTGGTACGGGAACGAGGCGCTGGCCAAGCTGGGCATCCTCGACGTCACGGCAGATGAGGTCACTCGGCGCGGCAGCGTTCCAGCAGCGCTCGCCGCGCTCGAGCGCATCGCGCGACCGGGTCTGGCCGGTTTCTGGATCCATCTCGACGCAGACGTGCTCGACCCGGCGGTAATGCCGGCCGTCGACTCGCCCGATCCAGGCGGCCTGTCGCTGGATACCTTGGCCGACTTGCTCGTGCAACTCGTCCATCACCCGAGGGCGCTCGGGCTGGAGCTCACCATCTACGACCCGGGGCTCGATCCCGACGGCGCGAGCGCGAGACGGCTCGCGGCACTCCTGGAACGGGTCTTCGCTGGAGAATTGTCATGATATCTCGTAAGTGGCACGGAAGAGTCCCGGCGGCAAAAGCCGACGAATACCACGAGTACCTCCTGCGCACCGGCCTCGCCGACTATCGCGCCACGTCCGGCAACCTCGCCGTGCTCGTGGAGCGTTGGGTCGAAGGCGATGTGGCGCACTTCCTCCTCACCACCGTGTGGGAATCCATGGAGGCGATCAAGCGCTTCGCGGGCGATGATCACGAGGCGGCGCGCTACTACCCGGAGGACGACGACTTCCTCCTGGAGCGCGAGCCCACGGTGCGGCACGCCGAGGTGCCCTTCTTCGAGAGAGCGTGACGGCGGCAGGGTGAGGTGCGGCGGCGTGGCTCCCACCCTCCCTTCCGCAATTCGGTTGGTTGTGCGAGCATCGGGAACCGGTCGCCAGCGGAGCCGGTTCGACTGGTGTGGGCCGCACGGCGGCTCACGCCAGCCATTCGTCCATGGACTCCACACCCCGATCCAGAGCCGAACATGAGCCGCCAGCGCATCGCTTCACCGGGCGCCGACGAGTACGCGCCCTTTTACTCCGGTTACGTCGCTCTCGCCAGAGAGCATGATCCCCTCGAGCTACTCGACAGCCAGCGCGACACTCTGCGCCAGATGTGCTCCACACTCACCGAGGAGCAGGCGCTCGCGCGCTATGCGCCGGGGAAGTGGAGCATCAAGGAGGTGCTGGGGCACCTCGCCGACACCGAGCGCGTCTTTTCCTATCGGCTCTTCAGGATCAGCAGGGGTGACGCGACGCCGCTCGCCGGCTTCGACCAGAACGCATATGTCGAAGCGGCACGCTCCGACAAGCGTCCGCTCGCCGAGCTGCTCGAGGAGTTCATCAGCGTGCGGACCGCGACGATCCGCCTGGTAGAAGGGCTGTCGCCGGAGGAGCTGTCGCGGATCGGCGTTGCCAACGAGGCCTCGATAAGCGCGCGGGCGCTCGTCTACATAGCAGCCGGGCACGTGGCGCACCATCTGCGGATCCTGCGCGACAGCTACGGAGTGGCCATCCAATGAGCGATATCGACGAGCTCCGCTACCCGATCGGCCCGATGCCGAAGACCGACGCCACGCTCACCGCCGCCGAGCGCGAGCGACACATTTCCAGCATAGAGACTCTGCCGCGCCGCCTTCGCGCCGCGGTCGCCGCCTTCACTCCGGAGCGCTGGCAGACGCCGTATCGGCCGGGTGGATGGACAGTCCACCAGCTCGTCCATCACGTTCCCGACAGCCATGTGAACGCGTACACCCGCTTCAAGCTCGCGCTCACCGAGGACGAGCCCACGATCAAGCCGTACGACGAAGCCGCGTGGGCCGAGCTCGCCGACAGCGCAGCGTGCGTGCCCGAGGTGTCGCTCGATCTGCTCGAGGCGCTGCACCGGCGCTGGGTAGCGCTCCTGCGCTCACTCGGCAACGATGACTTCGCGCGCACGCTGCGCCACCCCGAGCACGGTCGCACGTTCACGCTCGACCAGATGCTCGCGATGTACGGCTGGCACTCGGAGCACCACCTGGCGCACATCACGCGGCTCATCGAGCGGGAGAGGTGGAAGTAGCGACGGGCCCATGCAGCCCGGTCACGCACGCCTGTCATTCGCCACGCGCTGCGTACCGTTGGCCCCAGAGTCGTTTTCGCGACGTGGTTGCGCGTCTACCTTCGGCTGGCCCGCCGCCGGCTGGCCAGCCGCTTCCTCGACGGGCAGATGCGTCTCCCGATAGGAGGTCCGCCATGACGCACTCGACTCGATCGCTCGCGCTCGTCGTGACCACCTTGTGCGTGGCTGCCTGCAACGAGCCCACCCGGGCTGGCGATGCATCCATGGTCGCCCGGAGTACGGCAGCGAGCCTGGACCGCGCTACAACTGCCGCCACCGGACTCACGGCTCGCTTCGTCAGCATGATGGACGCGTGCGATCCTGCAACGTTCAATGCCGTGCTGGGACCCGGGTCGTGCACGCGCCAGGGAGGGGTGAAGTTCGACAAGTTCATCGCTCAGCTGCAGCGCCATCAGATGGCCGGAGCATGGCACTTCGCGCCACCTACCGTGCAGGCGCGGCTCGGCCAGACGATCATTGCCACCAATCGCGGCGGCGAAGTGCACACCTTCACGCGAGTGGCGGAGTTCGGCGGAGGGGAAGTGCCGGAGCTGAACGCCCTGTCGGGAAATACCACTGTCGCGCCCGAATGCACGCAGCTGGAGCCGGACGACTTCGTGGCGCCAGGTGGCACGTACAGCGAGCAGGTCGATGCCGGAGGGACGCTCCTCTTCCAGTGCTGCATCCATCCGTGGATGCGGACCGTAGTGCACGTGAAGAGTCATTGAGCGCGGCCGGCCCGACTCGTTCGCCGGCGGCTACGGGTTCAGCCAGTAGTCCACCTTGACCAGGAAGATGTTGTCCGGTCGCGTGCCGAAGAGGGCCCGCCTGTCCCGGCCGAACGAAAAGTCGCCGACGTCGGCGATATCCTGGCGGCTCTGCTGCCACGCTACGTAGATCGTGGAGCCGGGCCGCCACTCCCAGCGCAGCACCGCGTTCCCACGCAGCGATCTCAGATTGAAGTCGAGGTCGGGCACGGCTGCCGCGTAAGGTTCGAAGTCGAACGAGTTCGGCCTCACGAGCTGGATGGCATCGCCGTAGTCCACGCTCGAGATGAGCGGCTGGACGTAGGTCTGCAGCGATAGCTCGGGCGTGAACGTCACGTTCAGCCGCGTCTCCAGCCCCACCTCCGTCTGCTCGATCGGCGCGAATACGTAGCGCGCGCCGAAGGTCGGCTGGTACGCCGCGTCCGGAATGGTGGCGACGTACTGCGCTGGTGCCTTCAGCTTCAGGAGGGTAGGGCCGATGCTGAGATTCCAGCTCGTGGACGTCTTGAGGCCGAGGGTGAGGCCGGCGTTCCACTGCGAGCCGCCGAAATCGCTGCGCTCGCCAAACACTTGCAGCTCCCCCGTCACCGGCTGTCGCACGTCACTCGACACGAAGGCGGAGAGGCGGTTGGCGGCAGGACGGATCGCGCGAGGTCCGCCGCGTGTGAGGCGGTCGTCCACCGCCTCGAACGAGCGTTGCAGCTGGAGTTGAAGCGACCAGTAGTCGAGCGTCCGCGCCGACGCCGAGAGCGTGGCCAGCGTCTGGATCGGCTGGTTGGCGTAGTTGCGCTCGAAGCGCCCATCCGTGGTCACCGACCAGTTGCGCAGCAGCTTACCCGGCGCGTTCTCCAGATACCGGATGCTCGCTTCCACATCGCGACGATCGGTGCGGTAGGAGAAGCCGAGGTCGTTCACCTCGTAGCCGGGGCTGGTGAGCGCCCCTGCGAGCGACCCGCGCCAGTGCTCCCCGGCCTGCTTCGTGAGCTCGGCGTTCATCGAGTAGCCGAAGAGCGACGTGGCCGTGCTGTCCAGGTCCAGGTGCGTGGCGTCGGGGCGCTGAAAGTAGTGGTTGGATGCACGCTGAACCGACAGGATGGATGCGGCGTTCCCCGCGATCCGGCTGAACTCCGCATCACCACGCACCACCCAGCTACGGTTGGCCCACTCGTGCCTGAAGTCCACGCCGCCTGCGAGCGCACTCGAGCGGAAGTTGTCGCGCAGCACATCGGTGTTCAGGTCGCGCTTCACGGCCGTGAGAGTTCCCCCGATCAGCGACCGTCCGCCATTGAGCTCGCGTCGGGCGCGGGTTACCACGTACCCGGACAGCGGTTCCACCGTCATTCGCTCGTCGATCCCGCCATCGTCGCGGAAGCGCGCCTGCTCGCGCGCAGTCACGGCGGTGAGGGCGCCGATCGACCAGCCGGCCATCTTCCCCGAGAGCTTGCCTGCACCGAGGATGGTGGTAGTGGTGGGCACGTCGGCCAGCGGCGTAGGCGGAACGAGCGACGGTGCGCGACCGATGCGCCGCGAATAGAAGAGCTGTCCTCCGCTGGTGCCGCCAGCGCCGAAGTCGAAGATCTCGCTCCCCTCGAGGAAGAAGGGGCGCTTCTCATCGAAGAACGTCTCGTACACGCCGAGGTTGATCACCGCCGGATCCACCTCCACCTGCCCGAAGTCAGGATTGAACGTGGCATTGAGTGTGAGGTTGGACGCCACGCGGTAGCGCAGGTCCACTCCGCCCGACAGCTGGTACTCGGACTTGTCGCGGTAGGGGTTCAGTCCGGGATCGATGTATTCAGCCTTGCTGACCACGTACGGGAGGACCTCGAGTCGCTTCCCCGCTGCGATGTCGCGCAGTCCCTCGAGATGCCCGTACTGCGGAACGCCGCCGCGGATGCTCTTGGGGATGAACGTCGAGACCGAATACTCCTGGTTCCGACCGATGACGCGCTCGAACTGGACGCCCCACGTCTGAACGCTGTCATTCGAGAAGCGGAGCTGACTGAAGGGGACGCGGTATTCCACCGTCCAACCCGCGGAATCGACGCGCGTGGCCACCCTCCAGACGGCGTCCCACGAATTGTCGTCCACGTCGATCGTCTTCACCTCGTCGCGGCGCACGCCGGCGGGGTTCACATCGAAGCCGAACGCGGTGCGGTGGTCGTGGTAGCTGTCGATCATCAGACCGAACCAGTCGGAGTCGCCGAGCGGCATGTCGCGCCGACCGAGCCGCGCGATGATCTGACCGGTGTCGTGCAGGCGCACGCCCACGTACAGCGCCTGGTCGTCGTAGACGACTCTAACTTCGGTCTTCTGGCTGGCCGGCTTTCCCTCGTCCGGATTGATCTGCGTGAATGAATCAGTCACCGGCGCGGACTGCCACGCGCTCTCATCGAGGAGCCCATCCAGCTCGATCGGTCCGGTGGCGCGTACCGCGTGCGCGATGGTGATGGGACGAGTATGACCGGGGGCGCTCGCGCCATCACTCTGTGCACGGAGCGGTGCAGCGAGCATGGACAGCGCGATCGCCAGGGCGACCGAAGCTCGTGTAGCTGGTATAGTCATCAGGTGATGGTCAGGGGTGCTCGCGGTCGAATATCGTATTGCTCGGCGCTGCCCAGGTGGGGAAGGCGGGAGCCTTCGCCTGAACCGGAGGCGATTTCTCGAGCTCGCCCATGAGAATCGCCACCGCGCGTTCGAGCTGCGAATCGTGCCCGGCGCGCCAGGCGGTCGGATCGAGCTCCACTTCCACGTCCGGTGCGACACCCTTGTTCTCGACAGCCCATCCCTCATCGGGCGCCCAGAGCCCGCCGCGCGGAGCGGTGACGTATCCACCATCCATGAATGGCGGGTAGCCGCCGATTCCCACCAGGCCGCCCCACGTGCGCTTCCCTACTATCTGTCCCACCTTGAAGCGCTTGAAGAGCCAGGGGAATTCATCGCCGCCAGAGCCGGCGTACTCGTTGATGAGCATCACCTTCGGGCCGTAGATCGCGCCCGCGGGGATGGGAAGCGGATCGCCGTAGCGCGCCGCAACATAGTTGAAGGGCTGCTCGCGCTGCAGGTAGTGGATCATGTAGTCGGCGATGTTGCCGCCGCCGTTGAAGCGCTCGTCCACCACCGCGCCCTGCTTGTCCTGCTGCGCGAAGAAGTAGCGGTTGAAGCGAGTGTAGCCGGCGTTTGCCGTGTTGGGCACGTAGATGTAGCCCAGCTTGCCGCCGGAGAGCTTCTCCACCGTACGGCGATTCTGATCTATCCACGCGAGGTGGCGGAGCATCGTCTCCGTTGCTAGCGGCACCACGGTGACGTCGCGCGCGCCCTTGCCATCGGGGTTCGGTCCCACCCGCAGCACCACCGACTTCCCGGCGGTTCCGGCGAGCGCCTGGTCCACGTTGTCGGCGGAAGTGAGCTCACGGCCGTTCACGGCGAGGAGATACTCGCCTGCCTGCACGTTCACGCCCGGCTGGGTGAGTGGAGCGAGGAAACCCGGATTCCAGTTCTCGCCGGCGTAGACTTTGGCGAATCGCCAGCGGCCGTTCTCGATGGTGTAGTCGGCACCGAGGAGCCCATTCTTCGGAATCTTCGACGATTCTTCATCCGCCGGGATCACGAAGAGGTGGCCTACGGTAAGGTTGCCGAAGATCTCCTCGAAGAGGTAGTCGAGATCGTCGCGGCTCCCGAGGCCGTCGAGCCACTTCGAGTAGTAGCGCTCGGTGCCCGCCAGATCGAGGCCGTGGTAACCGGGATCGTAGAAGAACGCGCGCTGCAGCCGGAACGCCTCGTGGTACATCTCCCGCCACTCGGCGCGCGGGTCCGTGGCCACCTGGATCTCCTCGGTATCGATCGCGCTGTCACCCGGGGTGATCTCCTCATCGATCGAGGCGATGGCCCACTTGTCATGCATCTTGTAGAGAAGCTTCTGCCCGTCGCGGGAGAGGCCGAAGTCGTTCACGCCTTCGATGAGCGGTGTGGTCTTCCGCTTTCCAAGGTCGAACTTGTAGAGAGCGAGCTGCGGTGGACCGCCCTCCTGCAGGTCCACAGGGACCAACGGATCCTCCGCCAGAACGACGATCCCTTCCTTGCCCGGGAGCGCCGCGATGTAACCCCTCGGCGGAGCCGGGAGAGAGACGGTGCGCTGGTCGATGGCATCGAAGTCGATGCGTACGGGCTCGGGAGCGCTGGTCGTGCTGTCGGCCTTGTTCGGCTGCGCCGCCTTGGCCCCCCTCACGTCGCCCGCCGCGGCGCGTGCCGCGCTCTTCGCCGCGCTGTCCGCCTTCGCCTCCTCCTCATCGCTCTCCGGCGCCATGGGGGAGGGAAGATCCTTGCGCAGCACGATCGCGTAGAGACTGCGAGTGACCGGGTGGTCGAAAGTGGTCATGCTGAAGTCCGACGCTGGGCCGGCGTCGGTGCTCGCTGTGAAGTACAGGTACTTGCCGCTCGCATCGAAGGCGGGGGAGCGCGCGTCGCTCATCCCGTCGGTAACCTGAGTGGACTTGCCCCTGGTCACATCGTACACGAAGATCGCGCCGAGTCGGTTGGCGATGGAGCGGGAGTAGGCGAGCCAGCGCGAATCGGGCGACCAGGTGACGGGGATGCCGCCGTCGTTGAAGCCGGCGCCCAGCGGGTCGGCGTCCACCTTGGTGACCTTCCCAGAAGCGACGTCGGCTACCCAGATCCAGGCGCGCGAGTCGCTGTAGGCGATGCGCTTTCCATCCGGCGACCAGACGGGGGCGTAGAAGTAGGTACTGTCACCGTCGAGAGTGATCCGACGCGACGGGCCCATTCCGGTCTGACCGCGCAGCTCCAGGTGGTACGGGCCGCCGGAGTCGGAGAAGTACGCGAGCGTCTGCCCGTCGGGCGACCAGGTGGGGTAGCGCTCGGTGACGCCGGTGGTGTTGCTGATGTTGCGGGCGTCGCCCTTACTGGCGGGCACGGTGATTATCTCACCGCGCGCCTCGAATGCGGCGCGCACGCCGGTGGGGGAGAGTGCCGGGTGCTGCAGCTTGTCGCTAACGTCCACCCAGTGCGGGCGTGCGCCGGTGAGCTCGCCATCGAGGCGAATCTGCACCGGTGTGTCCTTTCCAGTTGCGAAGTCGTACAGCCGGATCGAGCCGAACTGCTCGACCACGATTCCGCCCGGACCCGCCGACGCGTTCTTGATATCGAGTCCCCTGTTGTCTATGCGCTTCGCGACCTTCTTCGAGGCGAGATCGTAGGAGTAGAGCGTGGTCGGGCCGTCACGATCGGAGAGGAAGAAGATCGTGTCGCCCACCCACATCGGCTGCTTGTCGGTGGAGTTCTCGCGCGGGATCCGCTCTATGGACGCATCCGCGAGCCGGGCGATCCAGATGGCCGTCGTGCGGCCGCCGCGGTAGCGCTTCCAGATCTCGTTGGCGTTGGCGATCGGCATGTATGCCAGCCGCTTTCCATCGGGGCTGAGCGCTCCGTCGAAACCGTTGGGGAGGTCGATCGCGGAGGGTGCTACCTCGTTCACTCCCTGCACGAAGAGTCGCGCCGTCGCGGCGGAACTGAGCGTATAGCTCCGCCGCGACGAGGTGAACATGACCTTGCCGTCGGGAGTCCAACCGCGCACCAGATCCACACCGGGGTGGTACGTCAGCTGCTTCGCGGCGCCACCCGTTGCGGGGATGACGAAGACGTCGGGGTTGTCACCTATGGTGCCGGTGTAGGCCACCCATTTGCCATCGGGTGAGAACTTGCACCCGCTTTCCGTGCCTCTCGAAGCCGTGAGCCGGCGGGCGACGCCACCGGCGCGCGGCACTAGCCAGACGTCACCGGCGAAGGTGAAACAGATCTGGTTGGCGCTCAGCGCCGGCTCGCGCAGGAGAAGCGGAGCATCGCTCGGCGGTGCGGTGCCCTGTGCGGGAGCGGGCGCGACGGAGAGCGAGATGGCGGCGATTGCCGCCACGGAACACTGAACGAGACGGCGGGACATGAGGGTCTCCTGGGTGTGGCCGGTACAGCGTGGCGAGAGAGCCGATCGTTCGGCGGCGATATCCTGACTGGCCGCTCGAGACCGAGGCCAGTGTACGCGGAGATGATGTTGGGTGGCGGGAAGGCTGGCAAGATATTCGGCACGGACACTTCCCCTCCATCGTGCGCACCAGCGAAGCGCCGTCTCCGCCCCGGTGCCCGGCACCGGGACGTACGCCGAGTGGAAGCGAAAGTTTCGTGCGGCACGGGCCCCCTCTGGCAGGGTGCCCGGCTGCATCTGTACATTGGCCGGCACCTTTCCGGAACGGAGCCCTCCAGATGCCGCGCAAGCCCGTAGTGCTCCTCGTCAGCTGGCTCATCTTCGTCGCGGCTGCGCCCCCGACTTTCTCCCAGAGCAGCAACTCGGCGGCTGCTCCTGGCGCCCCCTCTCCACCTGCAGCAGTGTCGCCCGCTGGCGCGGATCGCGCTCGGGTGCGAGACTCGCTCGACACCGAGCGCTTCGATCCGGAGGTCGCTACCGAAGCCTACATGGCCAAGCTCTCGCCCGAGGCGCGCGCCCGATCGGATGCGTACTTCGAAGGAGGCTACTGGCTGCTGCTCGCCGGATTCCTGTACGGTCTCGTCGTCGCCTGGCTGTTGCTCGCCACGGGACTTTCTGCTCGGATGCGAGATCTCGCGGGACGGGTCACCGGGATTCGCTGGCTCCGGACAGCCCTCTACGCCGTGGAGTACATCGTCCTCACGGCGGTCCTGACCTTCCCGCTCACCCTGTACCAGGGCTTCTTCCGCGAGCACCGGTACGGTCTCTCCAATCAGAGCTTTCTGCAGTGGATGCGCGATGAGGTGGTGGGGCTCATCGTCGGGATCGTCTTCGGTGTCATCGCGCTGACGATCATCTACGCGGTGATCCGGCGTGCGCCACGGAACTGGTGGATATGGGGCGCGGGAGTGGCGATCATCCTGATGGTCATCGGCGCCACCATCGCCCCGGTGTACATCGCCCCGCTCTTCAACAGCTACAAGCCGCTACCCGACAGCGAGCTGAGGACCCAACTCCTCTCCATGGCACGTGCCAACGGCATTCCCGCGGATAATGTGTACGTCTTCGATGCATCGAAGCAGAGCAAGCGGATAAGCGCGAACGTGTCGGGGATGTTCGGCACGGTACGGATAAGCCTCAACGACAACCTGATGAACCGAGGCACGCCCGAGGAGAT
Source organism: Gemmatimonadaceae bacterium (assembly GCA_035688075.1). Taxonomy (GTDB): domain Bacteria; phylum Gemmatimonadota; class Gemmatimonadetes; order Gemmatimonadales; family Gemmatimonadaceae; genus JADGGM01. Next base: position 1,142 of record DASSNL010000191.1, on the reverse strand, counting down.
CCGTGCCGTGCTCGGTCACGAGATGGGCCATTACGTCCTGAACCATGTATACAAGGGCGTTGTCTACTTCGGCATCATCATCGTGGTGGGGTTGGCCTTCGTGCAGTGGGCGTTCGGGAATCTGTCCGCGCGCTGGGGCGAGCGCTGGGGAATTCGCGATGCGGGAGATGTGGCGGGGCTTCCGCTGCTGGTAGCGATCTTCTCCGCCTACATCTTCGTGCTCACGCCGGTCGTGAATACCATCGTGCGCAGCGCGGAGGCGGAAGCGGACATGTTCGGTCTCAACGCGGCGCGCGAGCCCGACGGCTTCGCCATGGCTGCACTGGATCTTTCCGAGTACCGGAAGATGCATCCCGGGCCGGTAGAAGAGTTCATTTTCTTTGACCACCCGAGCGGGTGGAACCGAATCCACCGCTCGATGGTGTGGAAAGCGGAGGAGGGTGCGCGATGACGACTACCATCGAGTTCTTCGATGCCGTTCGGAGTGGAGATGTAGCGGCCGTGGATGAGCATCTGCGCGGCGACTCGACGCTGGCGAGCGCGAGGAACGAGAGCGGCGTCTCGGCGCTGCTCTGGGCGTACTACAACGGCCAGCCCCGTGTAGCCGAGCGACTGCTCGCGAGCGGGGTGGAGCTGAACATCTTCGAGGCTGCCGCGGCGGGCGACCTGAGGCGCACGCGCGAGCTGCTGGCGCGCGATCCGGCGTTGGTGGACGCCAGCTCCGCCGACGGTTTCTCGCCGCTCGGACTCGCGGCGTTCTTCGGTCGCCCGGAGGTATTGAAGCTGCTGCTGAACGAGGGAGCCGATCCCAACTCGCCCTCGCGGAACGCGATGCGCGTGACGCCACTGCACAGCGCCGCCGCGAACAGGGAACCGGAGCTTTCGCTGCGGATGGTGGAGCTGCTCCTGCGATCGGGAGCAGATCCGAACGTGCGGCAGCACGGAGGGTGGACCCCGCTACAGCAGGCCGCCGCGCACGGATATTCGCAGATGGTGGATGTGCTGCTGGCACATGGCGCCGACCCAGCCGCGAAGAGCGACGATGGAAAAACGGCCGCCGACAAGGCGGCCGAGGGAGGATACGGCGAGCTCGCGGAACTGCTCGGAACGACGGGGTCAGGTCTTTGATTTCGAGGGGGCTG
>DASSNL010000184.1:0-20482 GCA_035688075.1 Gemmatimonadaceae bacterium | reverse complement strand
CGATTCACGGTTCCAGACCTGACCCCACCGCCGCTACTCCCGCGCCTCCTCAGCGAGATGGGCGAGTAGTTCCAGGGCCTGCCGCGGCGTGAGATCGTCCACATCCACTTCCTTCAGCTTCTCCACCACCGGGTGCGGCTTCGGGGAGCCGAAGAGGGCGAGCTGTTCCACTGCTTTCTGCTCTCTGCTTTCTGCTTTCGGCCGCCTCCCCACCAGGTGCCCTCCCTCGAGCAGGCGCAGCACCTGGCGCGCACGTCGCAGGACGGGTGCGGGAAGCCCGGCAAGGCGGCCCACCTCGATACCGTACGATCGGTCGGCGCCGCCGGGCTGGAGCTTGTGGAGGAAGAGCACCTCGTCGCCAACCTCACGCACGGCCACGTTATAGTTACGAACTGCTACTAATTCGTCGGCGAGTTGCGTGAGCTCGTGGTAGTGGGTGGCGAATACCGTCTTGCACCCCACCGCGTCGTGCAGGTGCTCGGACACCGACCAGGCGATCGAGACGCCGTCGTACGTGGAGGTGCCGCGGCCGATCTCGTCGAGGAGAACGAGACTCCGCGCGCTCGCGGTGTGCAGGATCGCGCTCGTCTCCGACATCTCCACCATGAAGGTGGACTGGCCGCGCACGAGGTTGTCGCTCGCGCCGACGCGCGTGAAGACGCGGTCCACGATTCCGATCCGCGCGCGCGATGCAGGGACGAAGCCGCCCATCTGCGCCATGAGCACGATGAGTCCCACCTGGCGGAGCACGGTGGATTTCCCCGCCATGTTCGGACCGGTGAGAATCACCATCCGCGCATCGTCGGTGAGCAGGAGGTCGTTGGGGATGAACTTCTCGCGCGGCATCATCCGCTCCACCACCGGATGCCGCCCGCCCACTATCTCGAGCTCGAAGCCGTCATGCATCTCCGGCCGCACGTATCCCTCGTGCTCGGCCACCTCGGCGAGCGTCGCCAGCACGTCGAGCTGCGCGATGATGGACGCGGCGCACTGCAGCCGCTCCACCGCCCGCCCGGTGCGAGAGCGCAGCGACTCGAAGATCTCCCGCTCCTTCATCTCGATGCGCTCGGCCGCGGTGAGCACCTTCTCCTCGTACTCCTTGAGCTCGGGCGTCACGTAGCGCTCCTCGCTCGAGAGCGTCTGGCGCCGCTGGTAGTGCTCGGGGACGAGGTGACGGTTGGAGTTGGTGACGCTTATGAAGTAGCCGAACACCTTGTTGTAGCCCACCTTGAGCGAGCCGATCCCCGTGCGCTCGCGCTCGATGGTCTGGATGCGCGCGATCGCGTCCTTCCCTCCCCTGCGCAGCGCGCGCAGCTCGTCGAGCTCCGCGTCCACGCCCTCGCGCACGCTCTCTTCATCACCGATCGCGAGCGGCGGCCGCTCCACCAGGGTGCTCGTGATCTCGCCGGCGATGTCGGCGCACGCATCCCACCGCTCCAGCAGCGGCACGACCACTCCCGCACCAGCCACGCGGCTCGCCGCCTCGTACACGGCAGGAAGCCGCGCGAGCGATGCGCCGAGTGCCGCCAGCTCACGCGGCGTGGCACGCCCGGCAGCCGTCTTCCCCGCGAGCCGCTCCACGTCGCGCACACCATCGAGCGCGCTCCGGAGCGCGGCGCGCGCGAGCGAGTCGGCCGCCAGCGCTTCCACGGCATCGAGCCGCGCTTCGATTGCCGTGCGATCGGTGAGCGGAGTGAGGATCCACTGCCGGAGGAGCCGCGCACCCATGGGGGTGGTGGTGCGGTCGAGCACACCGAGCAGCGTCCCCGCCGTGTCGCCGGGCGCGCCGCCGCGCAGCGACTCCACCAGCTCGAGGTTGCGGCGCGTCATGTCGTCGAGCGGCATCGCGCTCCCCGGCCGCTCCACGATGGGTCGCGCGAGGTGTGGCACGCCCGACGGCTGCAGCTCGCGCAGATAGCGGAGGAGCGCGCCGGCCGCGCCCACCGCGCTCGCGTCGTCCGTACCGATCCCGAACCCCTCGAGCGACGCCACCGCGAACTGCCGCGTGAGCTCATCGGCGCCGAGCGCGGTATCGAACTCCCACGCCTCGCGCTCGGTCACGAGGACGTTTTCGTCGCTATATGTTACTAAATCCAGCTCCGCAGCGTCGCCGCTCTTCTCGCGCGCCACCAGCAGCTCGCTCGGCGCGAGGCGCGCGAGCACCGGCGCCACGTCCGACGCGGGCGCGGTGGCGAGGCGCAGCTCGCCCGTGGAGAGATCCACCGCCGCGATCCCGGCCATCGGCCGCGATGCATTGAGCGCGCAGAGGAAGTTGTTGCGCGCGCCGTCGAGGAGATCGTCGGCGAAGGCGGCGCCTGGAGTGATCGTCTCCACCACTTCGCGGCGCACGATCCCCTTGGCGAGCTTCGGGTCTTCCACCTGCTCGCAGATCGCCACGCGGAAGCCCTGGCTCACCAGGCGGCGAAGGTATTCGTTCACCGCCTTCACCGGCACGCCGGCCAGCGGCACCTCCGCGGCGCCGCCGTTGTTGCGCGAGGTGAGGGTGAGACCGAGCACGCGCGAGGCGACTTCGGCGTCGTCGTAGAACATCTCGTAGAAGTCGCCCATGCGGAAGAAGAGGATCGCGTCCGAGTGACGCGCCTTTATCTCCCGGTACTGCTGCATGAGCGGAGTGCCCGACTCTTTCGCCGCCGCGCGAGTCACGTCAGAGCTACGTCCGCACGCCCGCCGGTGGGGATCATCGCTTCGGTTCCGCCGAGGTGACGTAGCCGTCCACGTGCTGGGTTTTCATCTGGGCGGCGACGGAATCCGCCGCCTCTCTCGTCGGGTAGCGTCCCACGCGCACGCGATAGAGCGACACGTCATTCGTGATGCGCGCGGCGAAGCCGAGCTCCTCGAGCCGCGCGCGGAGCTTCTCGGCCGAGTCGTGGTTCGAGAACGCCGCCACCTGCACGGTGAACTCGTGCGCCGGCCCCGCGGCCTGTGCAGGATTCGAGGCACTCGAAGTGCTCGAGGCGCTCGAAGTGCTCGAAGTGCTCGAAGCGTTCGACCCCTTCGCGGATGCCGCGCTCGTCGTGGACGAAGCTGGCGGTGTGGGCGACGTCGACGACGCCGGCGCACTCGCCGATGCGGCGCTCTTCGCGGAAGCGGCGGCGGTGCTCGTCGCCTTCCTGGGCGGCACGCTCGAGGGCCTCGTCGCCGCCGGCTGCTGCGCCGGCTTCACCGTGCCGGTATCCACCCACGCGCAGCGCGGCATCAGGTAGTCGATCTGGTTGTGGAGCTCCACCTGTCCCGCCGGCGTGTTCGCGGCCGCGTCGGAGAGGTGGGCGCACGCCTCGGCGTCCTTCCCCTTGTCGAAGAGCATGCGCGCCATCCAGAAGCTCGCGCGCGGGCGCGACGCGCTGCGTGGATGCTCTCTCACCACGCGCTCGAGGTGGCCCATCGCCTGCTCGTCTTCACCGCGCGTCATCTCGAGCTGCGCGAGCCGCATCAGCGCGTCATCGCTCTCGGGCGAGAGCGGGTAGTAGATGACGATCGTGCGCAGGTCGCGCTCCGCGTCGGCCGCGGTCTTCGCGAGCACCGCTCGCCAGTAGAGCGCCTCCACGTAGCGAGCCGACCCCGAGTCGGCCGCAATGAGCTCGCTCTCGATGAGGTTGCGCCCCGTATCTCCCTGCCCGGCCGCCACGAGACGGCGGGCCCGCTCGAAGACATCGTCCTCCGCCGCGACCGGCGCCGGCGTTTCGGCGTGAGCTGGAGGCTGGACCTGAGTCGATGCCTGCGCGGGCGTCCTGTCCGGCGCCTCGTTCTGCGCGTACAGGGGCGCGGCGGCCATCACGCCACCGGCGAGGAGAATTGCGGGGAGATGTCTCATGGCTCGAGCTACAACGGTTAGGAGGAACGAAGGAGGGAAACGCTGCGGTAGTCCGTTATATCTACTCTACGCCGCGGTCCGTGTGATGATCCCTGGCGCGTGATCAGGCGGCGGCGCGCCTGGCGCCGCCCCGGGAGCCGCGACCGTTGCCGCGCCGCCCCGGGCCGCGCGATGCGCCCGCGCAGAGCGCGAGCACCAAGGTAGCGAGCGTCTGCTCATCCGACGAGACGCGCGTGTCCTTGAGTGCGATATCGGCGGCGAGAAGCGCATGGAGCGCCGCGTCGAGCGATTCGACATCCCACTCAGCGGCCCTGGCCGACCAGGCGCGGACCGCGTCGCCCCACGGCCTCCCGGTGTACGGCCCGCCGCCGCTCTTGAGGAAGTTGAAGTACTCGCCCTGCAGGCGTCCCGGTGCAAGACCGCGCGCTATCGCCGCCTCTCCCCACGCGAGCGCCAGTGTCTGGGTGGTGAGCGCCATGACGACGGTGACGCCGTTCGCCTTGGGTTGCGTGAGTATGTGAGGTACTAGCGCGAGCGCACCTGCCGCATCGCGCCGCGCCACGAGATCGAGGAAGTCGGCCAGCGTCTCGCCGCGCCGCACTCCCACCACCGCCGTCACCGCGCTCTCGTCTATCTCCTCGCCGCGCGTGTAGCTGGCCAGCTTGTCCAGCTCCGCCGCCAGCGCCGAGAGATCGTTCCCCACCGCTTGCTGCAGCAGCTCGGCCGCCGCGTCGGTGACCGATACACCGAGCTCCGTGCTCGCGTGGTGCGCTATCCACTTAGGCAGACGATCCCAGCTCAGCGGCGCAAAATCGACCGCGAGTGTCCGCGCGAGGACGTTCTTGTCCGGCTTCCCCTTCTCCCCGGATGCGTAGACGAGCACCAGCACCACGTCGGCCGACCCTCCCCTCTCCGAGGTGCGCTCGAGGTACCCATCGAGCCACCCCTTCGCCTCCTTCTTCAGCGCCGCCGCATCCCTCACCACCACCACCCGCCGCTCCGCCATCATCGGCGGCGTGGAGAGCAGCGTCCCCAGCGTCTCCGCATCCAGCTCCCCGCCCTGCCTCACGTCGAGGTTGAAGTCCCTCGTCCCCTCCTCCACTGCCGCCCCCACCAGATCCTTTACCGCCCTCTCCTTGAGGAAATCATCCTCCCCATAGATGCAATAAGCCCCCACGAACTCCCTCGCCTTGAGCGACTTCCAGAACGCCCGCTCGGGGGAGGGGTGGGTGGGGGACATGGGGGGAAGATAATACAGCAGGGTTCAGGAGACAGGGTTCAGGGTTCAGGTACTACCCGGCGATCGAGATCTCGACGCCGAGACAGTTCCTGAACCCTGAACCCTGTAGTTGCTGAACCCTGTAGTTGCTGAACCCTGCTTCTCGCTTCTCCTACCTCCCCAACTCCATATTCGCAAAATGCACCGGCGCCTGCTCGGCCATCATGGCGGCGGACCAGACGGGGAGGCCGGCGGAGGCGGAGGCGACGAAGTCGAAGTCGATGGGAGGGGCGGGGGGGACGGCGGGGCGCATGGCCACCACGGGGGCGAAGCGGATCTCCTGGACGGGGCCGGTCCAGTCCAACAGTGCGGCGGCCAGGAAGCCGGCGGCGAGCATGCTCGTGGCGACGGCAATGAAAGAGCCGAAGCCCGGGCCGCGGTAGACGGCGGCGCGTGCGTCGGCCTGATCGAGCTGGTAGAGCCGGGCGTTGAGGCGGTCGAGGAAGTCGGGGGCCGCCTCGATCGGCGCGAGGTTCCTGAGCACCAGCAGGCCACGGCGCACTACGGTGTCGTAGCGGTCGCAGCTCGAGCACTCGGCGAGATGGATCTGCATCGCCATGCGCTCTTCATCGCCGAGAGTGCCATCCGTGAAGGCGAGGTGCTGCTTTCGGAACTCTCGACAATTCATGCGGGCAGACTACGGTAACGGGGTGAACGGTATGTTGACGACTGACCGCGTAGCGCGGTCGCAAGCCTGCATACCCGTCGTACACGGGAGGGTTCCGGGCTCCGGCGGACTCTTCGGTTAGCGGGCTGGACGCTGCCGTTCGGGCAGACTCTACCCTCAGCCATGCGCTCGAGGGCGCTCGGAACTTTTTTCCGCTCCGCGTACGGAAGGTGCGATAAATGCGACGTTTATCATGTGTGTCACGCAGGCGGCAGGGCGTGGCGCACGACGGTCCAAACACCGCCAAACCGGCTGACAGGTAGGCACTCCTGCAGCGGTAACGAGCAGTTCTACAAGCATGAGGAACAGGCGAACACGCACCGCCCGGTTCGCTCCGAATCAGGCGAGCAGAGTACTCGCCTCGGTGTCGTGTGTGCAGGGCACTACCTGCCGTGGTCCGGAGTGAGTCGAGCGATCGTGACGGGAGGACCACATGAGCACTCAAATCGGCATCACTCACAGAGATCACACGGCGGTCCGGGAGCTCGAGGGCGGCTCGACCACTGAGGCCATAGGAGGCGCTGCGGCGATCGTGCTGGCGATCCTTGGCCTGCTGGGCGTGCTACCCATGGCGTTGGCCTCGATCGCATCGATAGCTATAGGCGCGGGGCTCATAGTAGCGGGCGGGGCGATAGCCGCGCGCTACGAGAGGGTACTGGCCGGCCCCGAGCCCACCACTACCAGACGTGAGATCGCTGGCGGAATGGGGATGGAAGCGTTCGCAGGTGTAGCGGCGCTGGTGTTGGGAATCCTCGCGCTGCTCGGCATGGCCCCGATGACTCTCCTGGCCATCTCGGCGATAGCCGCGGGCGCGGGACTGCTCATGGCGAGCGGCTCGATGGCTCGCCTGGAGTCGCTCGTCCGCTGGGAGACCGCGCACGACACGACCTCGAAGCTGCACGACACCGTCTACGCTTCGGCGGGATCAGAGGTGTTGATCGGCGTCGGCGCCATCGTGCTCGGCATCCTGGCGCTCACCGGTAGAGACCCGCTGACGCTGGTGCTGGTAGCGCTCCTGAGCATCGGCGCGTCGCTCCTCGTGAGCGGCTCGACGCTCGCCGGGCGCTTTTTCAGCATGTTTCACTGATTCGTGGATCATCGCGCCGGGCCGTAACTGCGCACGCGGAGGGCGCGGAGGGGTAAAGCGAGGACGCGGAGAGAACCCTGCGGGTACGGCAATCTCGATCCTCTTCAGAGATTCCGGTAGGAATGGCACAATGTGATTTGGGGGAACTGCTCCCGCGCCTCTGGTTCTGCCCGAGTGGGCAGGACTTAAGCTGCGGGAGCAGTTCCCCCAAATCATATTGAACTCTCTCTAGCGTGGATCCTTGAAAGGCGAGCGAAAGCCAGACGGCAAGGAAGTTCTCCGCGTCCTCGCTTTACCCCTCCGCGCCCTCCGCGTGCGCAGTTACGGCCCGGCGCGATGAACCCGACCTACCTGAGATCCGGCTCGATGATCGCCGCGAACGCGCTCCTCGCGCGGTTGAGGCGAGACTTCACCGTACCGAGGTTGCACCCGGTGATCTCGGCGATCTCCTCGTACGACTTCCCTTCCAGCTCGCGCAGGATGAACACCTGCCTGTGGTGCTCCGGCAGCTGCGCCACCGAGCTCTCCACCAGCGACTTGAGGTGCCGCTTCCGGTAGAGATCATCCGGCCGCGAGGCCGTGTCCTCGAACTGGAGTGGACGGTCTTCGTCCTGCCAGTTCTTCTTGATCGTCTGGAAGAAGACGAGCGGGTTGCGCGAGCGATTGCGCAGCTCGTTCTTCGCCAGATTCGATGCGATAGTGTATGCCCAGGTCGAGAACTTCTTCGACCGGTCGAAGCGATGCAGGTGCCGGTATACCCGGATGAACACCTCCTGCACCAGATCCTCCGCACGTTCTCTGTCGCCTATCGTACGGTAGATGAAGTTCAGGAGCCTAGTCTGATAACGCGATACCAGCTCCTGAAAGCCCCGCTCCTCACCGTCGAGGAATGCGGCCACCAGCTCCGAATCGTCCAAGGCGTGCAGCCGCTCTCGAACGACCGCCCCTGGCGACGGCACCATCTCCTTCAGCGCGACGTCAGCCATTGTTCCAGTCCCCCAGCTCAAGGGTATGCTCACTGACAAGACGAAGCGGAATCGTTCCACCTCCTGGTCGTCTCCATCAGTGAAAAAGGCATGGGCCATGCCGACCGCGCCTAACCCGTCAGGGCCAACCTAACTGGCGAACCATCAACGGCTTATGCGACATCCAGCAACCGTTGAAATATACCAGTCCCAGGCCCTGTTGTCTACTTTGGATGACGGTATCGAGGACGCAATCGTTAAAAGGACACCCACCGCAGCCACCCTTGCCCCCACACCACGGGCGCGTACTTTGGACCCATCCGCGGCATGAAGGGTTGCCTTCAGCCCGCCACGGAGCAACCGGATTCACTCTGGCAGCCAGCTTCCCGTGTCGCGATACGTGGCCATTGCCCAACGCGCACTGACGGTGTTGCCGCCGTTTCTCGCGCTCCTCCCCTTCCTCGCCCTCGCTCTCCCAGCGGAAGCCGTCGCGCAGCAGGATAACGGCAATGGAGACGGCGTCCACACGCTCGTGGGAACGATCTACGACAGCCTCGCCGCGACACCGCTGGCCGATGCCGTCGTTCAGCTCGTTGCACGTGGCGACGCCGGCACGGTGCTGAGCACACGGACCGACGCCGAAGGGGCGTTCCAGCTGGCCGGCCTTCCAGGCGAGCGCTACCTCGTGGGGTTCATGCACCCGAACCTCGATTCGCTGGGGATCGAGCTTCCGCCCCGGCTCGTGGAGCTGTCGGGTGACTCGGTGGTGCACGTCGCGCTCGCGATCCCCTCGGCACTCACCATTCGCGGCGAGCTCTGTGCGATCTCGGGGCCGGAGGACGACTCTACCGGACTGGTGCTCGGCTTCATCCGCGACGCCGACGGGGGAATGCCTCTGGACAGCGCCGCGGTGCTCGTGAGCTGGACGGAGCTGGTGGCGGAGAAGAAAGACGTCCACGTCAACCGCCGTGAGCTCCGGGTGCCTGCCCGGAGCAATGGCTGGTACGCGATCTGTGGCGCGCCCTCCGATGCTCCACTCACAGCTCGCGCGGAGCGGGGAGGAGCGAGTACCGGCGACGTGCAGATCGTCGTGCCGCCGCGCGGGCTGGTGCATCGCGACTTCAGCATCGCGACTCTCCCGACGGGCGTGGCCGCGTCGGACCAGAGCGACGGATCCGCGGGAGCGCTCCGAGCGCGTGGCAACGCGCGCCTCACGGGCAGCGTGCGCAACGAACAGGGGACGCCGCTCGGCGGCGCGCTCGTCACCGTACAGGGTACCGGGATCTCCGCGAGCTCCGGTCAGGGCGGCCGCTTCCTGCTCTCCAATCTGCCGGCAGGTACGCGGACGCTCGAGGTTCGCTACGTTGGCTACGCGCCGAAGCAGCTGGCGGTGGATCTCTTCAGCGAGCAGACGCGATCGATCACGGTAACGCTCGACGAGCGAGTCGACGTCCTCCGCGATGTCACGGTGGTCGGGAGGAGGAGGCGCGAGCTCAGCGACTTCCTCGAGCGGCGTGACCGAGGGATGGGACACTTCATCACGCGTGAGCAGATCGCGAAGCAGCACCGACCCCGCTTCACTGATCTCTTCCGCACGATCCCGGGAGTGCGCGTCGCGGAAAAGCTCTCTCCCGACGCGAACAAGCTGATCTTCTCGGACGGGCCCGCCGGCGCGTGTGAGCCGCAAGTGTACGTCGACGGGGTCCTCCTGGTGAGCGAAGACCACCTCAACACCCTGGTCCGACCGGACGACGTCGCGGCGGTGGAGATCTACAAGGCGAGCGAGGCACCGGTTCAGTACCAGACCGGTGGCTGCGGCACGATCCTCATCTGGCTGGGCCCCGGTCTCGATAGCGCACAGCGCGATTGATGGGTACTATCTGCTGACAACACCCCTGGAGCGGAGCCCCATGCCACTACGCTGGTCCGTCAACGCACCAACCGCGCGGACGTCGCTCGCGCTCTTCGCGCTCCTCGCTCTCGTATCTACGCGGGCAGCGGCGCAGAACCCCTCGGCCACCGCTACGAGCATCTCGGGCATCGTCTACGACAGTCTCGCGGGGAAGCCGCTTGTGGGCGCTCTCGTGCAGCTGGTGGCTCACGACAGCCCGGCAAAAGTGCTGAGCGCCACGAGCGGTACGGATGGCGGGTTCGAGATCGCCGACGTTCCGCCCGGATCGTACATCATCGGCTTCTTCCATCCCGTGCTCGACTCCCTCGGAATTGGCGTGTCGCCGAGGCCGCTCGAGATAGCGGACGCGGCGCCCGTGAACGTCTCACTCGGAATTCCATCCGCCGTCACGCTGCGGAATCTGCTCTGCCCTCCGAGCGCTCCCGCCGACTCGTCGGGGCTGTTGATCGGATTCGTCCGCGATGCCGACGAGGGCGTGCCGCTCGCCGGCGCCAGCGTGGTGGTGATGTGGAGAGAGCTGGTGGTGGACAAGGGGATCCACACCGGGCGCAGGGAGATCCCGGTGAAGACCAACTCCGAGGGGTGGTACGCGCTGTGCGGCCTGCCCACCGACGGCCCGATCACCGCACGCGCAGAGTTGGGGGATGATGCGAGCGGCTACATAGAGATCTCCGTCCCGCCGCACGGCTTGCTGCACCGCGACTTCGGGATTCCTCGCGACTCCGCGGCGGTGACGGTTGCGGCGGATGACAGCACGGGCGCCGCCGCCGGCCAGACGGTGCGGCGAGGAAGCGCCCGGCTCACCGGCAGCGTGCGCGACGAGAAAGGGAGACCGCTCTCCGGTGCACGACTCCTGGTGTGGGGAAGCGGAGTCACCGGCAGCACGGGGGAAGATGGCACCTTCATACTTTCCGGACTCCCCGCCGGTACGCAGGCGCTCGAGGTGCGCTACGTGGGCTACGCGCCCAGGAGGGTGACGGTGGACCTCGCCAGCCACGCGACTCGCTCGGTGACCGTCACGCTCGACCAGCGCGCGGACGTCCTCGGCCAGGTCACCGTTTACGGCAAGCCATCCAAACGCCAACGCGATTTCACGGGATTCTTTCAGCGGAGCAAGAGCGGCTTCGGCCACTTCCTCACGAGAGCGGACATCGAGAAGCGGCACCCCTTTCAGTTCACGGACCTCTTCCGGATGATCCCCGGCTTCATGGTGATCCCCGACAGCGGATTCGGGTACAGGATCGTCTCCTCGCGCGGTACCAACCTGAGTGGGAAGTGCCAGCCGACGATCTACATCAACGGGATGAGGATCTACGACGCCACCGACATTGACGGCCTCGTGCTGCCGAACGACATCGCCGCGGTCGAGGCCTACGCGGGTCCGGCCGGTGCTCCGCCGCAGTACACCGCGGATGCGTGCGGCAGCATCCTCATCTGGACGGGTCCTGACCTCGGCAGTACACAGAACTGAGCCACCATCTTCGACCAGCGCTCCGCCATGCCGCCACGTTCACCTGTGCTACCGACCACCGCGTACGAACCGCGGGTGCAGTGGTGGCACCAGCGTGCGGCACCGGTGCTGGCGCTCGTAGTGGCCGTCACCTTCACCGTTCCCGCTTCGCGCGTCGCGGCGCAGAGTGCCGACGCCAGCCACACGACGGGCGGCGTCACCGTTTCCGGAGTGGTCTTCGACAGTCTCACGGGGAAGCCGCTCTCCGATGCGCTCGTGCAGGTGGTGGCGCGCGGCGAGGACCCGAAAGCGTGGAGCGCGACCTCCGATGCGAATGGAGCCTTCGAGATCACCGGTGTTCCGCACGGGCTCTTCCTCATCGGCTTCCTGCACCCCGCACTCGACTCGCTCGGACTCGGCGTCTCGCCGCGTACGCTCGACGTTACGACCGCTGCGCCGGTCCACGTAGCTCTCGCCATCCCTTCGGCACCTACCATCCGGCGGCTCATCTGCGCCGGAACCTCGCTCACCGATTCCACCGGCCTCCTGCTCGGCTTCATCCGCGACGCCGACACCGGTATCCCGCTCTCTGGCGCGAGTGCAGTGGTGATCTGGACCGAGATCCTGGTGCGGAAGGGGGTTCATGCCGATCGCAGAGAGATCCCGGTGAAGGCGAACAATGCGGGGTGGTACGCGCTCTGCGGCGTTCCCGCCGACGGACCGATCACCGCGCGCGCCGAGCTCGGGGATGACGCGAGCGGCTACATAGAATTGAGCGTACCGGCGAACGGAATGTTGCACCGGGACTTCAACATCCCGCGCGGTGCGGCCGCGGTCGAGGTGAACGACAGCGACGCGAGCGGTGCCGGCATGGAGGGCGCTCAGCTGCGCCGCGGTAGCGCGCGCCTCGCAGGCGTGGTGCGCGACGCGCAGGGGCAGCCGCTCAGCGGTGTCCAGCTCGTGGTCTGGGGGAGCGACATCACGGGGGACACCGGCGACGACGGCACCTTCACCCTCTCCGGTCTCCCGGCCGGCACGCAGGCGCTCGAGGCGCGCTACGTGGGCTACGCACCGAAGCGGGTGGCCGTGGATCTCGCGAGCGACGAGACGCGTTCCGTGCACATCACCCTCGGTCAGCGCGCCGACGTCCTCGACCAGGTGACCGTTTTCGGCAAGGCCAGCCGGCGGAACATGGACTTCACCGGTTTTCTCGAGCGTCGACAGCACGGGACCGGCCGCTTCTACTCGCGCGCCGACATCCAGGGGATGCATCCCTACGACTTCACCGACATCATGCGCAGGGTGCCGGGTATAAAGATCGTCCCGACGTCGAACTTCGACTACACGATTCTCTCCTCGCGCGGAAGCGGCTCCATGACGAGCGGCGCCTGCCAGCCGTCCATCTACATAGATGGTGCGCGGCTCACCGACGACACCGCCATCAACGGCTACCTCCGGCCCGACGACATCACCGGCATCGAGGTGTACGCCGGCCCGGCCGAGGCCCCGCCACAGTACTCCTACGGCGACTGCGGAAGCATCGTGATCTGGACAGGTCGCGACGTCGGCAGCACGAGGGAGTGAGTGGGTGCTGGCTCGGCAGCCATTGTGAACCGCAGCCGAGCCCGCGGTAAGTTCATCCGTTCGGCACAGCCACTGTTCGCGCCTTCACTTCGATTTCCGCTTCGCTGGTCGCTTGTGCATGGTGCGCTTCGGGCTCCGCTCGCTGCGCGCCTTGCGCGCCGAAGTACCGGCTACCGTATCGAGCACGGCGTCAGGATGCCGTTCGGCCACTCTCAGTAGCACGCGCGCCGGTCCCTCGGGTACGCGTCGCCTCTGCTCCCAGTTACGGAGTGTACCCACGCTGATCCCCAGGAGCGCAGCGAACTTTTCCTGCGAGAGGCCGTACCCCTCCCTGACTGCAGCGGCGTCGGGCACGTCGGACTCCGTGAACACCCGGCTCGGTTCGCGCTCCTTTCTGAGGATCGCGCCTCCCTGCCTCACACTCTCGAGAAGCTCGTCGAACAGCTCGTCCTTCATGGGTACTCCTCTTCAATGATGGCCCGCAGCATCTGGATCTGGCGTTTGCCGAGGTCGCCCTGAACGTTCTTTGGATAGACGAAGAGCATCAGAACCACATCCTGGGCGACTGCCCAGTAGTAGATGATGCGTGTCCCACCTCTCTTGCCACGGCCGGTCGCCCCCCATCGGAGCTTGCGCAGACCACCGCCACCCGGAATCACCGATCCGGCATCCGGGCGCGCCATGAGCATGGTTTGCAGCTCCCTGTAGCTGTCGTCGGACATCGCCGCCTGGATCTGGCGCGTGAAGATCGGGGTCTCGACGATCAGCATTACAAACAGTGTACGCCATTGACTTATATAAGTCAATGGCGTACTGTTCCATCCGGAAGCCAGCTCGTTGGATGTATTCCGGTCAGTCCTATCGCGCTCTCCCCTACATCCCCAGCTTGAACCCCGCCGCGTACATCAACGTGAGTGCCGTCTTGGCATCCACGATCTTTCCCTCGCGGATCATGTCGAGCGCGCGGGAGAGCGGGAGCGAGATGGTCTCAACGAATTCGTCGGCCTCGAGCGAGCTCTCGCCGCGCGTGAGGTCGCTCGCCATGAAAGCGTGGATCTTCTCGTCGGTGAAGCCGGGCGTCGTGTAAAAGCTGTACAGGTGCTCGATGTAGCCGGCGCTGCAGCCGGTCTCCTCCCTCAACTCGCGCGCCGCGCACTCCTCCGGCGTTTCGCCCGGATCGAGACGGCCCGCCGGCACCTCGTACACGTACCCCTCGGCCGCGTAGCGGTACTGGCGGATGAGCAGCACCTGCGGATCGTTGCCGGTTGGATCGGTGAGGAAGGGGAGCACCGCGCTCGCGCCGGGATGGCGTACCATCTCGAGCTGGCCCACCGATCCATCGGGGAAGCGCACCTCATCCACATCCACATTGATGATGCGGCCGGTGTACTTCCTCGTGCCGCCTACCTTCCCCACTCCGTCGGGCGCGGCATCGACACCCGCTCCGTCGAGCGTACTCTCCACCGCACCGCTCGCTCCGTCCTGGGTCGTGACACGCCTCGCCGCGGAATCACCACTCGGCCCGTTGGCTCCGTGCGAGTGGGGACTCATCGGCCGCCCTCCTGCTCGACGGTCTCCAGCTCGCTCCCCTCGAGGTCTGCAGAAAGCATCTCAACCGGCCCGAAGCCCAGCTCCTCGAGCGGCGTGCGCACCACGTCGGGATCGCCCACCACGAGCAGCTGCAGCTCCTCGGGGTGCAGGTGCCGGTCGGCGGCCTGCAGAACGTCCACCTTCGTCACCGCACGCACCTTGTCGCGGTAGCTGTCGAAGTAGTCGGGCGGGAGCCGGTACGCCACCAGCGCCGAGAGCGCGCGCGCTATCGCGTCGGTAGTCTCGTAGCGGATCGGGAAGACGCCGCCCAGGTAGCTGGTGGCGAGCGAGAGCTCGTCCTCGCTTATGGTGTCCGTGCGCATCCGCTCGATCTCGAGGAGGATCTCGCGCGCCGACTCGGCGGTGACGTCGCTCTTCACCGCGGTGGATACCACGAAGGGACCCGGCCCGCGCCGCCACGCGTAGCCCGAGAAGGCGCCGTACGTATAGCCGTGCACCTCGCGCAGGTTGAGGTTGATGCGCGAGGAGAACAATCCGCCCAGCACCGAGTTCATCACGAGCACCGGGAAGTAGTCGGGGTGGGAGCGCGGGAGCCCGATGTGTCCCACGCGCAGCTCCGACTGCGGCGCCTCCGCTTTCGGTACGATGTGCACCGCGCGCGACGTGCGCGCCGGCGCGGCGATTACCGGCGCGGACTCGCTCGCGCTCCCCTTCCAATCGCCGAGCACCTTGCGCGCGAGCTTCACTCCATCTTCCACGCTAACGTCGCCCACCACGATCAGCGTGGAAACCGACGGCTGATAGCGCGCGCGGTAGAAGCTCTCCACCTCCGACCTACCGAGCGAGCGTACCGTGCTCGCGCTTCCGTCTTCCGGACGCGCGTAGCGCGACGACGACTCGTAGAGCACGCGCGAGAACATCTCGTTGGCGAGCCCGCGCGGCTCGGCGGTGAGCTGCAGGATGTCGGCGAGTCGCTCGGCCCTGAGCCGCTCGAGCTCGCGCTCCGGGAACGATGGATCGAGGATCACCTCGCCGAAGAGCTGCATCGCCTCATCGAGCCGCGGCGAGAGCGCGGTCATTGCAACGGTAGCGACATCCCAGTCGGCGCCTGCGCCGATGCTCGCGCCGAGCCGCTCGAACATCTCGGTCACGTTGCTCCCACTACGATTGGTTCCTTCGAGGAGAGCGCGTGCGGTGAGGTTGGCGACGCCCTCGTGTCCCACAGGCTCGGCGGACGCGCCCGCGTCGCTCACCAGCATCACCGTGGCCATCGGGAGCGCGCGCACCGGCGCGACGACCACGCCCAATCCATTGTCGAGCGTGACGCGCTCGAAAACGGGAAAGTGATACGGCCGCGGCGCGCCGGGCTCCGGACGCGGGAGCGGCGCGGGCGCCGGCTCTCCGACCGCGGCCGTGGAGCCGGCGTCGTGCTGGTTCGATCTATTCATAGCGTTCATGTCGTTCGTGTCGCGCGGAGTCATAGCGCACCTACCTCCTCACCGCTCTCCACACCCGGCTCCGATTCACCCTCCTCGGTACCCGGAGGCCGTGGCACGTAGAGCAGACTCACCCGGTTGTCCTCGCCCAGTCGATCGCGCGCGAACCTGTTCACATCCTCGGCCGTGACTTCGCGGTAGCGGTCGGTCTGCTCGTTGGCGAGCGACGGATCACCGAAGAAAGTCGCGAACATCGAGAGCCGGTCGGCGCGGTCACCCGCGGACTGCATGGCAGACACGAAGCCCGTCTCGATGAGCGCCACGGCGCGTTCCACCTCGGCGCCGCTCACGCCGTTCCTGTAGACGTCGTCGATCTCCCGGGCCACCTCGGCCTCCAGCACATCGGAGCTCACCTCCGGATGAGCGGTGACGTCGGCGACGAGGATGTCGGCACCCTTGGCGAGATCGAAGGTGAACGCGGTGGCGTCGGATGCAATGCGCCGCTCGCGCACGAGGTGTCGCTGGAAGCGGCTCCCCTTCCCCATCCCCAGAATCGCGCCGAGCACACTCGCGGCGTAGTAGTCGTGCGAGCCGAACACCGGCGAGCGGAAAGCGAGGAAGAGGCGCGGAACTACCACGTTGTCGGGTACAACCTCGCGCGTCCACTCGCCGAAGGTGGGCGGGAGCGACATGTCGGGGAGCGGCGGCTTGCGACCGCCAGCGGGTATCGGCCCGAAGTAGCGCTCCACGAGAACACGCGCCTCGGCAGGATCGAAGTCGCCGGCGATCGATAGGACGGCGTTGTCGGGCGTGTAGTAGGTGGCGAAGAAAGTCGCCACGTCCTCGAGGCTCGCCTGCGAGAGATCCTCCATCGAGCCGATCAGCGAGTGGTGGAACGGATGATGCGGCGGGTACGCCAGAGCGGGGAGGCGCTCCCACCAGGTGCCGTACGGCTGGTTGTCCACGCTCCACCGTCGTTCGTTCTTCACCACATCGCGCTGGGTATCGAGCTTCTGCTGAGTCATGGCGGGCAGGAGGTAACCCATCCTGTCGGCCTCGAGCCAGAGTGCCAGCGCGAGTTGATTCGAAGGAATGGTCTCGAAGTAGTTGGTACGTTCCAACCAGGTCGATCCGTTCAACGTGCCTCCGGCGCGTTGAACGAGCTCGAAGTGTTCGTTCGCGCCGACCTGCGCCGAGCCCTGGAAGAGCATGTGCTCGAAGAGGTGAGCGAAGCCCGTGCGCCCGGTGCGCTCGTTGGCGGAGCCCACGTGATACCAGAGGTTCACCGCGACTATCGGTGCGGTGTGGTCCTCCGAGAGCGTAACGAAGAGTCCGTTAGCGAGCCGGTATGTGTCGATCGGTATGCGCATGCTCTAATACTGTGTGGCGTGACAGGTATGGAGGAAGGATAACCTCGAATACGGGTGGATCGCCTGACGCACGTGCTTGACACTCTCTGTCCGACCTCTCCATACTCACTTCCCCTTCGGCTCGCCCGCCGGAACGACGCAGCGGCCGCGGGCATTCATGCGGTACTGCACCGGCCGCGAGCCGAGCGGGCCCGGCAGATGAGAGTGGTTAGCGCGATCGGCGTGGGGTGGTGTCGAACTGGTTGTAGTCGCGCTCGCGGATGTTTCGTACACGAAGCATTCCACGCGATCGCGTGAATGTTGTATAACCACATCTAGTTGGAGGTAACGACCATGGCAGCGGATTTCTTCATTGGCGAGTCGCTCGTGGGCGACGGCAACGAGGTTGCGCACATCGATCTCATCATCGGCTCTAAGTCGGGACCTGCTGGCCAGGCGTTCGTCGAAGGACTCTCGAAGCAGCGCGAGGGACACTCCACACTCCTGGCCGTCGTCACCCCCAACCTTCCGGCAAAGCCCGATACTATCCTCTTCAACAAGGTGACCATCAAGGGTGCCACGCAGGCCGTGCAGATGTTCGGCCCCGCGCAGGCCGCCGTCGCGCGCGCCGTGGTGGATTCCGTGAAAGAAGGAATCATCCCGCGCGACAAGGTCGAAGACTACTGCATTCTCGTCGGCGTCTTCATCCACTGGGACGCGAAGGACGACCAGAAGATCTACGACTACAACTACACGGCCACGAAGCAGTCCATCCAGCGCGCCCTCGCCGGCCAGCCCAAGATCGATGAAGTCCTGAAAAACGAAGCAACCGCGAAGCATCCCTTTGCTGCGGGAGCAGAGGGGAAGAGGTGATTGCTGCAGGGTTCAGGAGGCAGGGTTCAGGGTTCAGTGACTGCCTTGGGCGGAGAGATCTCGACTCCGAGGTAGTACCTGAACCCTGAACCCTGCCTCCTGAACCCTTCTCTCCCTTCACGTGAGCTCGCACTATGAAAAAGCTCCTCCTCCAACTCGACTCCTCGCGCCTACCGAGCGTCTTCGACGCGGTCGTGGCGTACGACGCGGGGGCGGACGAGGTGATGAGTCGCGGCGGGGTGGCGGAGGAGGAAGTCCGCGACCTCGTGCATGGGTGCATCTTCACACGAGGGGCGAAGGATTTGAAGAACACGGCCGTGTTCATAGGCGGCACGGACATGAGCAAGGGGGAGAAGCTGCTCGCGGCCGCCGAGAAGTCGGTGTTCGGCAATTTCCGCATCTCCATGATGCTCGACTCGAACGGGTCGAACACCACCGCGGTTGCGGCGGTCGAGAAGATCTCGCGTGCGGTGGGCGAAATGAAGGGGAAGAAAGTGCTCGTCACCGCGGGCACCGGTCCGGTGGGGATGCGCGCTGCTGGTCTCTTCTCGAAGGCGGGTGCGCAGGTCACCATCACTTCGCGCAAAACCGAGGAGGGCGAGCGCATTCGCAAGGCGATCGCCGATCGCTTCGGCGGCGAGATCCACTCCGTGGTGATGCACGACAGCTCGGAGGCCGGCCGCATCATCGACGAAGTGAAGCCGCAGATCCTCCTCAACACCGGACCCGCCGGCATAACGCTCGTCCCGCGCGACGCCTGGACAGGCAAGCCCGGCCTCGCCGTCGCCTGCGACCTCAACGCCGTCCCACCGCTTGGCATCGAGGGAATCGAGGTCACCGACAACGGCGAGAAGCGCGACGGCACCACCACCTTCGGCGCCCTCGGCGTCGGCGGCTTCAAGATGAAAGTCCACAAACGCTGCATCGCCCGCCTCTTCGAATCGAACGATGCGGTTCTGGATGCGGAGGCGATTGCGGAGGTGGCGGGGGGGATCGAGTGAAGAGACAGCAGAAAGCAGACAGCAGATAGCAGTGAACTGCTCCGGCTACCAGCGTCATCCCCGCGAAAGCGGGGATCCATGTTCGGCTGAGCAACATGGATCCCCGCTTTCGCGGGGATGACGGCTTTAAATCGCGGGGATGACGGCTTTAAATCGCGGGGATGACGGCGTATTACGAGCCGTACCTGAACCCTGAACCCTCTAGCATTTCCTGCTTTCTGCTGTCTGCTCTCTGCTTTCTTCCCGCACTCTACCCGACTCCGGTATGAGGACCATCGGAATCGACCCCGGTACCATCACCATCGATGTGTGCGGGATCGACGAGGGGGTGGTATTCCTCGACAGGGCGGTGCCGAGTGAGGAAGTGGGGAGGGGTCCGGGGGCGTTCGTCGAGATGTTGAAGGAGGCGGGGGCGGAGCTCATGGCGGGGCCGTCGGGGTACGGGGTGCCGCTCGTACGCGTCGAGGAGGTGGACGACGAGCTGCTGCGTCTCGCGTTTCTCGCGCGCTCGGGGGAGGGAGGTGGGATATTGGGGATGCGTGCGCTGGTGCGCGCGCTCGCGGAGGCGAAGCTGCCGGTGGTACTGACGCCGGGCGTGGTGCATCTCGGGTCGGTGCCCGAGCATCGCAAGATCAACCGCGTGGACA
Source organism: Gemmatimonadaceae bacterium (assembly GCA_035688075.1). Lineage (GTDB taxonomy): Bacteria > Gemmatimonadota > Gemmatimonadetes > Gemmatimonadales > Gemmatimonadaceae > JADGGM01. The sequence goes on along the minus strand of DASSNL010000184.1, from coordinate 849 downwards.
TGGGGACGGCCGACAAGCTCTGTGCGGCCGCGCTAGGGATTCACTCGCAGATGCAGAGGAGAGGATGCGCGGCATCGGGGGTGTCGTTCATCCTCCTCGAGCTGGGCGGCGCTTTCACGGCGGGGATCGCGGTGAGCGACGGGAGAGTGGTGGATGGGATCGGAGGGACGGCCGGACCGATCGGCGTGCGCTCGGCGGGCGCGCTCGATGGAGAGGTCGCCTTCCTTGCCGGGGAGATCTCCAAGTCGCTCCTCTTCCACGGCGGAGTCGCGACCATCTTCGGAGAAGACTCAGGCATCTGGAATCGGATCGACGATCGTACTGATGGTAGCGCGCGCGTGGCGCGAGCCGCGTTCGTCGAAGGAGCGGAGAAGACGGTGGCGGCGCTAGCGGTGTCGGTGCCGCGGCCGCACGAGATCCTTCTCTCCGGCCGCGCGGTGCGCTTGGCGAGCATCGAGGCAGAGCTGTCCGACCGTCTCGCGCGCTACGCACCGGTGCGCTTGCTCCAAGGGTCCGCGCGCGTGGCGAAGCAGGCGGCCGAGGGCGCCGCGCTCATCGCGAACGGTCTCGCGGGCGGCTCGTGCACGGAGCTCGTCGCGACCCTCGGAATCGGCGACGCACGTGGGAGCGTGCTCGATCATCTCTATGTCATCACGCCCGACCAGGCGCGCGAGCGGCTGGGGCTGCAGTGATGTCAGACTCGGAACAGCAGAGTGAGCCGTCATCCCCCCGAAAGCGGGGACCCGCCCCGTCGTCATCCCCGCGAAAGCGGGGACCCGCCCCGTCGTCATCCCCGCGAAAGCGGGGACCCGCCCCGTCGTCATCCCCGCGAAAGCGGGGACCCATGTT
>DASSNL010000179.1:0-5163 GCA_035688075.1 Gemmatimonadaceae bacterium | reverse complement strand
ACGCCGAGGGGAAGGCGCTCACGGAGAGTGAGGCGAATCTCGTGCGCGCACGATATGTGCGACAGTTGTTGGCGGATGAGACGGGGACGAACGGGTGACCCCGCTGAGGGGGCCCCCGCACTGAGGGACCTATGAACGGCTACAACTTCACCGAGCGTGTGCGAAAGGTTCTCGCAATGGCCCGCGAGGAAGCCGCGCGTCTTCACCACGAGTACGTGGGGACGGAGCACATCCTGCTTGGTCTCATCCGCGAGGGTGAGGGTGTCGCTGCGGCCGTTCTCCAGAACTTGAGCGTGGATCTCGACGAGATCCAGCAGAAGATCGAGGAGACGGTCAAGAAAGGAAAGGCGGCACAGGCAACGGGCCCGGACCTTCCCTATACCTCCCGCGCGAAGAAGGTACTCGAGCTGGCGATGGCCGAGGCGCGAGAGCTCAACCACAGCTATGTGGGCACCGAACATCTTCTCCTCGGCCTCCTGCGCGAGGAGAAGGGGATCGCCGCGCAGGTACTCACCGAGATCGGGGTGAACCTGGATGCTGCGCGTACCGAGACACTCCGTCTGCTCGGCACCGAGATGCCGCAGGGCGGAGTTACCTCGCAGGCGGGGAACCAGCCGCCACCGCAGCAGGCCAAGGGCGACAAGAAGTCCAAGACTCCTGCGCTCGACCACTTCTGCCGCGACCTGACGCAGCTCGCATCCGAGGGGCAGCTCGATCCTACGATCGGGCGCGCCAGCGAGATCGAGCGTGTGATGGAGGTGCTCACGCGGCGCAAGAAGAACAACCCCGTGCTCATCGGCGAGCCCGGAGTGGGCAAGACCGCCATCGTCGAGGGGCTAGCTCAGCTCATCGCCACCGGCGAGTGCCCCGAGTCGCTGCGCGACCATCGCGTGCTCGCGCTCGACATGGCGGCGGTGATCGCCGGCACGAAGTACCGCGGTCAGTTCGAGGAGCGACTCAAGGCCGTCATGAACGAGATCGCGCAGAACAAGAACGTGATCCTCTTCATCGACGAGCTGCACACCCTGGTGGGTGCGGGTGCCGCCGAGGGCGCGATAGACGCCAGCAACATGCTCAAGCCCGCGCTCGCGCGCGGTGAGCTGCAGTGCGTTGGCGCCTCCACTCTCAACGAATATCGCAAGTACATCGAGAAGGACGGCGCGCTCGAGCGGCGCTTCCAGACGGTCGTGGTGGATCCGCCCTCCATCGAGGAGACCATCGAGATCCTCAAGGGGCTGCGGAAGAAGTACGAGGACCACCACCATGTGACGATCCCCGATCTCACGCTGGTGACCGCCTCCAAGCTTTCGGAGCGCTACATCACCGACCGCTTCCTCCCCGACAAGGCGATCGACGTGATCGACGAGGCGGGCGCGCGGGCGCGGCTGGCCGCGCAGGCACCTCCGCCCGAGGTGGCCGCGCTCAAGGGTAAGCTCGAGGAGGTGAACGGGGAGAAGGAAGCCGCCGTTCGCGACCAGAACTTCGAGCGGGCCGCGTCTCTCCGCGACAAGGAGCGCGAGCTCCAGGGCGAGATCCGCAAGAAGCAGGAAGAGTGGGAGAAGCACCGCCAGTCGTTCCGCCCAGTGCTGGGCGACGAAGAGATCTCCTTCATCGTCAGCCGCTGGACGGGGATTCCCGTCATGCGTCTGCGTGAGGCGGAGAGCTCGCGGCTTCTCCGGATGGAAGATGAGCTCCACGCGTCCGTGGTGGGTCAGGACGAGGCCATCCAGGCGCTCGCCCGCTCGATTCGCCGCAGCCGCGCCGGGCTCAAGGACCCCGCACGTCCGATCGGGTCGTTCGTCTTCAGCGGACCGACCGGCGTCGGAAAGACCGAGCTGGCGCGCGCGCTGGCCAAGTTCCTCTTCGCCGATCCCACCGCGCTCATCCGCGTGGACATGAGCGAGTACATGGAGAAATTCTCCGTGTCGCGCCTGATCGGTGCGCCCCCGGGCTACGTGGGCTACGAGGACTCCGGCACGCTCACCAAGGCGGTGCGGCGCAAGCCGTACAGCGTGGTGCTGCTCGATGAGATCGAGAAGGCGCACCCCGATGTGTTCAACATCCTGCTGCAGGTACTCGACGAGGGACACCTCACCGACAACTACGGCCGGGTGATCGACTTCAAGAACACCGTGGTGATCATGACGTCGAACGTGGGCGCGCGTGACATCACCAAGGGGAAGGGGCTCGGCTTTGCAGCGCCGGACGACGGCGAGACCTTCGAGAGGATCCAGGAGAAGGTGAAGGACGAGATCCAGAAGGTGTTCAACCCCGAGTTCCTCAACCGGCTCGACGACGTGATCGTGTTCCACCCGCTCACGAAGGAGCACATCTCGCAGATCGTGGGGATCCTGCTCAAGGACGTGCAGCGGCGGCTTCAGGAGGAGGAGATCACGCTCAAGCTCACCCCTGCGGCCACGGACTTCCTGAGCACGCATGGCTTCGACGAGCACTTCGGGGCCCGCCCCCTCAAGAGGGCGATCCAGAAGTACATCGAGGACCCGCTCTCGGAGAAGATCCTGGTGGGCGACTTCTCCAAGGGCGACGAGCTGGACGTGGATGTGGCGCCCGATGGAGCGAAGCTCGAGTTCCGCGTTCTGAGCAAGACCACCTGATCCATACCACTCCCGCGAAAGGCCGAATGACCCCATTGGGGCCATTCGGCCGTTTCGTGTGTATCTTATACCCATGTTACGACCCACCCTCCTGCCGCTCGCCCTGGCGCTGGCTCTAGCGAGCGCGTCCGCGCGTGCGCAACAGCAGTCCGAAAGCAGTCCCTGCACGGTCCCGGATTCCGTGGTCATCCGCGGCAACGAGCGGGTGCAACGGTCCACCATCCTCGGCGACATCGGGATTTCCCCGGGCGACACGCTCAACTTCCGCGTGCTCCAGCGCGCTATACGGAACCTCTTCGCCACCGGTCAGTTCGCCGACGTGCAGAGCTCGTGTGCGGTGGACCGGACCACCGGGCAAGCGACGGTGATCTTCACCGTCACCGAGCGCCCCATCCTCGGCAGCTACTCGGTGAAGGGAACGAACGTCGTTTCCGAGGGCTCGGTCCGCGACCGGATCAGCCTCGAGCCGGGGCAGCCGCTCGATCCCGCCGCGCTCACCTCCTCGATGCAGAAGATCGACTCACTCTACGAGTCGAAGGGGTACTACTTGGCACGGGTGAGGCCCGAGACCACCGTGGTCAACGATACTACCCGCATCACCTTCGACATCGAAGAGGGGCGCCGGCTGGCCATTTCCGGTGTGAACATCGAGGGCGACAAACAGGTCGGCGAGGGTACGATCGTGGACGCCATGAAGACCAAGCCGGAGGGCTTCTGGTTCTGGCGGAAGGGTGAGTTTGACGAAGACAAGTTCACCGCCGACCTCGGTGAGCGCATCCCGAAGGTGTACCACCAGAAGGGATTCATCGACTTCCAGATCACCCAGGACACCATGCTGGTGGACCGGGAGACGGGGAAGGCGATGCTCCAGATCGGTGTTCGGGAGGGGGAGAAGTACCGGATCGGCACCTTCGACGTCATAGGCAACCGCCACTTCTCCACAGACGCAATCGAGCGCTACTTCCCCTTCCGGCCGAGCTCCCCATCCATCACCGACAAGGTGATGGGGCTCTTCGGCGGGGGGTCGGACGACGATGGAAACGTGTTCGACGAGGAGAAATGGGAGACCGCCACCCAGCAGCTGCAGACCGCTTACGCGAATGAGGGGTATATCTACGCGCAGATCAGGCCGGTAGTGGAGCGCACGGTTTCGCCGATCGATTCCACGCCTGTCGTCAACCTCCGTTGGGAGGTCAACGAAGGCACGCCGGCCATCATCAACCGCATAGACATCGCGGGGAACGACTATACCAGCGAGACGTGCATCCGCGACGCGCTGGTGATCCTGCCCGGCGACGTCTTCAGCCAGGACCGTCTGATCCGCAGCTATCAGAACATCCAGAACATGGGCTTCTTCGAGTCGCCGCTCCCTCCACCCGACACGCGCCAGGCGAACGACAAGGGCGACGTGGACGTCATCTTCCACCTCAAGGAGAAGCGGACGGGGAGCGTGAACTTCGGTGCCTCGGTGGGCGAGGGGACCGGCGTTGGCGGCTTCATAGGGCTGGATCAGCCGAATCTGTTCGGGAAGTGCAAGAGGGCCTCGCTGCAGTGGCAGTTCGGGCGCTACATAAACGACTTCCAGCTGAGCTACACGGACCCGGCGATCCTGATGTCGCGGACCACTGGAACGGTGACGGCGTATCACACCCAGTCGCGCTACATCATTGCCGACCTCGGGCGCAGCACCAGCACGGGCGGCTCGCTGCAGTTCGGCTTCCCGGTGTTCAACTCCTACTTCACGCGGCTCTTCGTCTCGTACGGTGCGGAGGCGGCGAAATTCTCTGGAGGGATCGCCAACCGCGACACCACGATCGACACGAACAACCGCTTTCGCTCGATGCTGGGGATGACGATCACGCACGACAACCGGATCGATATGCCCTTCGCGTCGGCCGGCTCGATGCAGACCTTCACGGCGCAGTTCAACGGCGGTCCGCTGGGCGGCTCCACGGACTTCCAGCGCTACACCGCGGAGATGCGGAACTACAGCACGCTAGCGCAGTTCGGCGGCGGCGAGCCGGGGTCGGCACCGATGAAGCTGGTCTTCGGGCTCACGGCCCGCGCCGGCGCTCTCTTCGGTGATGCGGGGCCGTTCTTCTTCTCGCAGAAGTTTGCCATGGGGGGCACGCAGTACGGCGAGCAGCTCCGAGGATACGACGAGTTCTCGATCACGCCGAATGGCTTCGTACCGGAAACCAACCAGAATGCCTCGCTAAGCTCCTTCGGCAACGCATTCTTCTCGGCGACGGCGGAACTGGGGCTGCGGTTCAATCAGATGCTGTATGCCGACCTGTTCTACGATGCGGGGAACGTCTACTCCAACCCCCGCGACTTCGACCCCACGAGGCTCTTCCGTGGGGCCGGTATCGGCGTGTCCATCGTGACGCCACTCGGGCCGCTGGGCCTCGACTGGGCGTACGGCTTCGATCGCGTCGACGAACTGGGGCGAAAGGACCCCAAATGGCAGCTTCACTTCAAGCTCGGGCAACTTTTCTAAAACTGGAGTCATCATGCGTTCGCTCGTAAATGCCGCGCTGGGAGCCCT
>DASSNL010000163.1:0-15501 GCA_035688075.1 Gemmatimonadaceae bacterium | reverse complement strand
CCCGCTCGAGATCCCGGCGGGTGCGGTGGTCGTTCCCGGCTCGCGCGGGGTGAGCTCGGGTTGGGGGGCGGAGCAGGGGCTGGCGCTGCAAACGCCGGTGATCGTGAAGTACCGCGACAGCGGCACGGAAGCATCGACGGCGCTGGAGGAGTGGCTGCGGTAGAGCACACTGCGCTGGCTGGTGGCCCCAATGAGGCGCTATGTCTTCCGTCACGAGCGGTCGCTCGCCCTCAGTCCGTCGGTCACTATCCCTCCAACAACTCCGCCGCCTCCATCGCGTCCTTCTCCGCCCCCAACTTCTCGAAGCTCGCCACCGCCGCCTGCAGCTCGAGCTCCGCGTCCTCCCCGTTCCCGCACTCGCGGTACGCTCGCGCCAGCATTACTCTCGCCCGCGCCGCCTCGTACGGAAGCTCGCTCTCCTTGAGTAGCCGCCACGCCCCGCGCAGCTTGGCGGCCGCGCCGACCGGATCCCTCTCGCCCAGCTCGACGAGTCCTCGCGCGAACGCCGCCCGTGCGGCGAGCGCCGGCGATCCATACGCTTCGGCGATCTCCGCGAGCTCCTCTGCCGCCGCTCTCGCCGTGTCCGCGGCGCCACCCGCGAGCGACGCCTCCGCGTGCGCGGGCAGGAGTCGCGCGCGCTCGAGCCGCGACATCGATGGATCCGACAACGCTCTCTCGAGCATCGCGCGCGCCCTCTCGGTCTTGCCCTGTGCAAGTCGCAACAGCGCCAGCCCCGGCACGGGATCTCTTCCCAGCTCGTGCGCCAGTCGGAACAGACTCTCCGCCGACCTCAGATCCCCCATCCTGAGCCGGATCTCTCCCAGCTCGTAGTTCGCCTCCGCCGCCACGTCAGTCAGAAAATCACCCAGCTCCGCCGAGGCGTTGCGCGCTTCGACCTCGGCCTCCTGCAACGCGCCGCGCAGCCTGAGGAGCTGCGCTCTGTGCACGCGGCAGATGCCGGGGAAGCCCGACTGCGCATGTGGCTCGCACCACTCCCTGGCCGCGTCGTTCCACTCGCCGGCACGGCGGTAGTCGGCCAGGCTCTCGCACGTGCTCATCATGTTGCAGAGTATGCGGCCGGTGGTTCGAGCGCCGAGCTGCCCGCTCGTGGCGGCGGCAGTGGCCTCGTCGATGGCCGCCATCCCCTCTGGTACCTGGCCGCGCGAGACGAGAATCCGCCCGCGGTCCTGCAGAGAGAGGGTCTGCAGATCCCTGTCGTCGGCCCTGCGTGCGATCGCACTCGCCTCCTCCACGAACGTCGACGCCTGGTCGAGATCCCGGCTCCCTTCCAGTGCCATCATGGCCTTCATGCGCGCCATCCAGCCGTGCACAATCGACTCGGGCATCTTGGCGAGATGGCTTTCCGCTCGTTGCAGCCAACCGTGCGCCACCGAGCGGGCCAGCTTGTGGTGGTAGTCCTCGGCCACCGCGAGTGCCACCTTCGCCGCGTGGAGGAGGTCGCCGCTCTCGAGGTAGCGAGTGTAAGCGCGCTCGCGCGTTCTGATGCACGCGTCGCCCTTCCCGATCCACCATGCCGACTCGGCGAGGCGCTCGAGATGCGCCGGGTGGAGCGCGCTTTCCGCGTCAGCGGAGCTCAACGCGTCGAAGGCATCCTGCCACTCGCATCGCTCGAAGGCCGCGAGACCTTCTCTGAGCGCGTCGCTCACGCCGGAGTGGCTCGGTGCGGTGCTGCTGCCCGCGGTGACGACGAGCTCCTCGAGCGGCGCCAGCATCTCCTCCACTGTCTGCCACCTCCGATCCGGATCCTTCTCGATGCACCGCATGACGAGCAGCGCGAGCCGCGGCGGCACACCAGTCCTGCAAGCGGCGACGGACTCCGGCTCCTCGGTCATGTGGGCGATGACCAGCTTCGACCCGGATCGTCCGGGGAAGGGCGCATGCCCGGCGATCATCTCGTACGCCACCACTCCCATTGCGTAGATGTCGGCGCGCGCATCCACGTCGGGTTCGCCGGCGAGCTGCTCGGGCGCCATGTAGCCGATGGTGCCGAGGCCGGTGCCGGCGAGAGTGAGCCGCTCGCCCGCGGTCCCTGTCGCCTGCTCCACGGCGCGCGCTATGCCGAAGTCTGCCAGGATCGCGTGACCGTGCTGCAGGAAGATGTTCTCGGGCTTGAGATCCCGGTGAACGACGCCGAACGCGTGCGCGAAAGCAAGCGCATCGGCGACTTCGCGCAGCAATCGAACGGCCGCATCCATGGGCAGGGCGCCGTCGAGCTCGAGCCGCTGCCGCAGCGACTCGCCGGCGATGTACGGCGTCACGTAGTAGAGCAGCCCGCTGCGTGCGCCGGCCGAGAGGACGGGGAGAATGTGCGCGTGCTGGAGCTTCGCCGTGACGAGCATCTCGCGCTGAAAGCGCTGCGCACTGGCCTCGCTGGCGAGCTCCGGCGGCAACAGCTTGACTACTACCTGCCGATCGAGCGATCGCTCGGTCGCGAGGAATAGCCGGCTCATCCCTCCGGGCGCGAGCTCGCGCTCCACTCGGTAAGCATCACCGAGTGAGCTCTGCAACAGGTCCTGGAGCGAGGTCGCCACCTGCCGTCCGCGCGAAGGGACCTTGTAGATACGCGAGCGCACCGCCACAAGCAAGCACGCTCGATAAGACCGCGGTGCCCGCGTTCGTTGGGAGCAGCCGGCCGTACTGATTCACGATTCCGGATCTGCTCCCGTCGCAACCCCTTCGTTCGTCACCTACACGCCGGAGTCGGTGCCAGGCTCTGTTCTTTCGCGATCGGCCGCACATCGAGGTGCTGCACCGTGGCCGGCTCCGTGGGCGCAAGAGTGATGGACACCGCGATGTCACCCTTCGCGCACCGCATCCGCCACCGCCCACGCAGCGCGTTCTCCGCCACGAACGGTCCCTCGTTGCGGCAGCTCCCGCCCGCCGCATCGCGCACTTTCTCGATCGCGGCGCGTCGCCGGTCCTTCGACTCGTCGAGGTAGAGGTTCACTGCCGCGATGCTGTCGGCGAGCGCGTCGTTCCAGTGAGTCACCAGCCGCGAGACCTGCTCGCGCCGCTGCGCCAGTATTGGCGCCGGTCGTGGCGCGCGCGGCTCCAGCGCGCCTGTCCGCGCGAGCGCCGCCAGTGCGTCGTCGGTCACGCCACGCCATCCCGTGTATGTGAGATTGCCCATCGCCACGATCCCTACTCCATAGCTCGGAAGCCAGAGCATGATCGAGCCGAAACCCGGGAGCCCGCCGGTGTGCGACACCACGCGATCGAACAGGCAGGTCTGCCTGACGCCGAGCGCGTAACCGTACCCACCCGCGCTGAGCGAGATCTCGCCCGTCTCCTCGTCCCGTACCGCGGTCGCGCCGTTGAAGCGCACCACCTGCTGCATCTCGCGCCGCGATGCGCGGCTCAGCGGCGCACCATCCGCACCATCGCGCGGCGGCCACGCGTCGAGCATGAAGCCCACCCAGCGAGAGAGATCGGCGATCGAGGTGAGCATCCCTCCCATGGGACCGAACGCGCCGTCGGGGAGCTGCTCCTCCTCGAGCCACTTTCCATCCTGCCACCGGTACCCGTGCGCCAGGCGCGCGGGATCCACCTCGGCGCTCTGCAGAGTGGTGGAGCTCATCCCGAGCGGCTTCAGTACGTGCTCGCTGATGTAGCGCGGGTAGGGCATCCCGGACACATTGGCAACGAGCCGGCCAAGGATGGCGAAGCCGTAGTTGGAGTACTCGTAGTTGGTGCCGGGCGCGGTGGAGAAGGGGATGCCGCTCCTCATCATCTCCGCCATCTGCTCGTCGGTATCCGCGAGCTGCCGGTCGCCCCACGGGTTGTCCTCGGGGAATCCCGTGGAGTGCGAGAGGAGATGGCGGATGGTGATCTTCGGCGAATCGGTAGTGGGGTAGTGCAGACCCGCCAGCTCTGGCACGTAGCGCTCGGCCGGATCCTCGAGCGAGAGCTTCCCTTCGTCGCGCAACTGGAGAATGGCGACTGCGGTGAAGCTCTTCGTCATCGAGGCGATGCGGAACACGGTCCCGGTGTCGACCCGCGATCGCGAAGACAGCTCGCGATACCCCGCCGTTCCCGCGTGAGCGAGCTTGCCATCCACCACGATCCCGTACGCTATCCCCGGCACGTTCGATTGCTCGGCGAAGGCACGCATCAAGCTGTCGATCTCGGGGAAGGCGGTGCGGAGCTTCGCGACGCGCTCGGGATCGGTGGGTAACGCCATTGCGTTGTCGCGAGCGGAGCGCGGCGACTGCGCGCGGGTCGCGGCGGGAGCGGCGGAGGCGAGCACCATGGCGGTCGTCAGCGCGAGGAAGGCGAGGCGAGTTGGCATCGGCGATCTCGGAGCGAGGAAGGGATGCGTGGGGGAGCGGGCAGCGAGTGTAACGGCGTGCGCTTCATAATGGTAATGGGTCGAGCCGAGCTCGTTGGAGACGCGGCCGATGCAGCTCGTTCCAGCTATCGCTCTCGAGGATGCCTTCGCCGTCACCGGGCAGCCAGACTCGCCGATGATCCGCTCCGCACGCACCTCCCTCAGCAACTGCACGCGATTACCCCGCTACCTCGACTGGGCAAATGGCTAAGAGCGCGCTCCCGCAAGGCGTACTACGCCAGAGGCACAGTGGGAATACGTCACACGACGTATCGTGTGGAGGCTCGGAAAGTTCCAGACTATGGGGTCGCAATTCACACCCCGTCTGGAGGTAACCATGACCACGCTAGCAAAGAAGTCATTCAGCTTCACGTTCGACCCGAGCGTCGGAGCGAATCAGAACATGCGGCTTGATATCGAGACGCAGCAGGCAGACGGATCATTTTCGGGAAAGCTTCTCAGTAACGGCACATCGTACGCCGTCTCTGGCGCACTATCCGCGCTTGGTCGAATCGACTTCACCGCCTACGAAGGCCAGATCTCGACAAGCTTCGTGGCGGATCTTCACCTGCAACACAACAAGGATCTCTGGATGGCAGGGTGGTTTCGGGACTATCACGGCCGCAGCGTTCGCGGCGGCTTTCCACGAATGGCTCCTTTCTACGCGGTGGAGATAAGACTGATTCAGTGATCCTGGATGGCGAGCGGGTGCAGGAGTGATCCAGGATCGACCGTCTGGGTACTCCAAGGTTCGTGCGCGCCGTCCAGCCATTCTCGGACCTGCTCGGCGGCCTGCAGGAAATCCTGCAGGCCGCTTCTCGGTAGCGAATCTGGCGCGGCTGGTCCGACTACGTAACTCTGCGCGTGAAATACGTCAGCTGACGTATGGATGTCGCGTCTAGCCCGCCCCAAGTTGCGCCGCACTCCACACTCCCAAACAGCGAGGTGCTGCGATGAGTTACAATCTCATGAGTAGCCGCATGCCGTCCGTCATCCTCGAGTGGCTGATCAGACATGGATGGGAGGGGCCACAGGGAGCGTTGGCCGGGTACGCTGAACGGGAGAGGCGAGGGCTCGCCGGTTCTGATCCAATGCCGATTCGAACGGCGGTCACACAACTGGTCGAGGCCGCCCGGGCGAAGGATCTAGCCGCTCGCCTCCCCGAACGGCAGTCCAGTGCTTTCGTGGAACGCGCCGAATCGTCGATCGAGACGATACTGGATGACTATTGCGGCACGCCTCCCCGACACATACCCTGGCCCTGGCCGGGCCCGCCGCCGTGGGTGTTCGAGATCGTGTCTGCGCTGTCAGCCGAGGCCTACGCGGTCGAAGCCGGAGGGCTGCGAGACAACCTTCTGGACATCGCCGGTAGGGCTCTTCAGAAGGCCGGAGCACTCGCACAGTAGCAGCGGGTCAAGTACTAACGGCTGCACCCGACGAGACGAAGGGTGGGTGCATGGGTTCGTAGTCCGGGGGCAATGGGGTCAGACTCCATTGCCCCTCCCATCGATCGCAACCTCGGGGGTGACGAGGGCGATGCATGCGATAGATCCCTGTCGTCGTACTGCGACCTGAGGGAGGCTCGGCTCCCTCGTTTCGCATCTTCCTCCCGCGGGATCTCAGTATGGGCAGATCGGCGCGTTGGGATCGGTGTGCACACGCAGGTTCGCTTGCACCCTGGTGGAAACGGCATCGAACACCACTAGCGTGATCCAGTAGGAGAAGCCGGACCCGGTATTGTTTTCGATGAAGTCTGGATCGCTCCCGCCACTCCCAGGACCGTACCACGTGTAGCTGTATGGCGGTACGCCGCCGTGCACGTTCGCCTGGTACAGGCACATCGAGTTGGGCCTCACCGTGTCCGGACCAATGATTGTAGCGGCGAGGGGATCTGTCACGACCGACGACTTCGTCGGGTTCGCCCGCGCTGCCAGCGCAGGGATGGTGACTGCCAGAACGAGTACAACGCTACCGACGACATATGCAGCGAGCTTTTTCTTCCGCATAACGTCTCCTGCGTTGAAAGTGACTCTGCACTTCTGGACAGGCGACGCCGAGCCGTCGCGCGGAGCGACAGTAACGCGCGACGGCCACATGAGCAAACATTTATTTTCGCGGTCTCGGCGCGCTCGATGAAGCGCTGGCCGCGTCCGCGCTCGCCCTCCGAGAATCGTGCGCTGACTCGCTCTTCCTCCCGCTGCAGTTGGCGGGTGACGCCCGTACCGGCGTCCCGCCCCCTCCGGAACCCCTCCCAACCCATTACCGAGCTCCTCTTGCGTGGTCCGACCAATCACCCTACATTGGTCCGACCTTCTGGTGGACTTGGATAAAGTATTCGACGTGCGCGCGCCGGCGCGCACTGAAGCCCGACGGGCTGAAAGGCCGTAGCGGCCCACCCTGCCCGGTTAGAGACGCCAAATCTGTTGCACTCGACTTACGCCGAGAGGCTGCGATGTCCGCGCTGGCGATGATCTCCTGACCTGTACTGCCTGAAACGAGAACCTCGGCCGGCCCCATTGGGGTGGACCGGCCTACCCGTGGTGGGCGTCGAATGCGAATGCTGACCACCAACCCGAGGAGGCACGGAGATGAGACGGGTAGCGTTACTGGTGACCGCGTTGACGCTGGTGGTTCTGCTGTGTCCGGGCCGGGTGCGGGCACAGGGCGGAACGGGGCGCGTCACCGGACTGGTCACCACCGCCGCGACGAACCAACCACTGGCCAACGCCCAGGTCAGCATCGCGGGTACGACCAAGGGCACGCTCACGGGGGCGAACGGCCGCTTCGTGCTCGCGGGGGTGGCGCCAGGCACGTACCAGGTGAGGGTCGCCCTGCTCGGCTACGCGCCGCAGACCGCGGACAGCGTGCGGGTGCGCGCGGACAGCTCCACGACGGTCAACTTCGCCCTCGAGGTGACGACGGTCGAGCTGGCGCAGGTCGTGGTGGTGGGCTACGGCACCAAGCGACGTGAGGAAGTCACGAGCGCGGTGACCAGCGTGACCTCGGACGAGTTCAACGCCGGCCCGGCGCGCGATGCGGCCTCGCTGATCGCGGGAAAGATCCCCGGCATGTCGGTCAACACGCCGAGTGGAGATCCGACGCGATCGACCGAGATCATGCTCCGCGGCGTGACCACGCTCGAGGGATCCACCGCGCCGCTGGTGCTGATCGACGGCGTGCCAGGAAATCTCGATGCGATTCCCACCCCCGATATCGAGAGCATCACGGTGCTGAAGGACGGTTCGGCCGCCGCGATCTACGGCTCGCGCGCGTCGAACGGCGTCATCCTGATCACCACCAAGCGGCATGGCAGCGGACCGCCGACGCTCCGCTACGACGGCTACGTCAGCAAGCAAACGATCTACAAGCGGCCCGACATCCTCTCGGCGGCGGATTACCACCGGCTGATAGGCGAAGGCTACGACCTGGATGACGAGGGCTACAACACCGATTGGATCGGTCTGCTCACGCGCCAGCCGATCAGCCACCGGCACAACCTCACGCTCGCTGGCGGCAGCGCCAACACGAACTACAACACGTCGTTCAATTACCAGAATACGCAGGGCACGTTCATTCGCTCGAACAACGAGGTGATGACCGGGCAGGGCCGCATCCGCCACTCCATGTTCGATGGACGGCTGGAAGCGGAGGCGATGCTGCTGAACCGCACGCAGAAGTACTTCACGGGTCCGGACTTCGACTACGCGTTCCAGCAGGCGCTGATTCGCAACCCTCTGGATGGGCCGAAGAACGAAGACGGGACGTGGCGGCAGACGAGCACCGGCGCGCTCCGTTACGTGAATCCGCTCTCCCTGATCGAGGAGGACAACGGGAGCGCGGAGAACCGGCTGCAGCGAATGCACGGCAAGCTCACTTTCACCCCGATCGACCGCTTCCAGTTCTCGCTCCTCGCCGGAATCACGAGGGACAACGTGACCCGAGGCGACGCGACGACGTTCCAGCATCCGAACAACACGGAAGACAACTCGGGCGGTACGGCCCAGCGTAGCTCGAGCTCCAGCCTCGACCGAATCCTCGAGCTTACGGGCACCTTCAACGACAGGATCGGCGATCACGGCTTCACCCTGCTCGGCGGCTACAGCTACCAGGACTCCGAGGACGAAGCGTTCAGCGCGGGCAACTCGCGCTTCCCCACGGATCTGGTGGGCGACGATGATCTCGGAGCAGGAACGGGCCTCCCCGACGGCATCGCCACCATGAGCAGCCGGAAGTCGGCCTACAACACCATCGGCTTTTTCGGTCGGCTGAACTACGACTGGAAGAGCCGTTATCTGTTGATGGCGAGCTTCCGCTACGAAGCGAACTCCCGCTTCGGCGCCGGCCACAAATGGGGCGCCTTTCCCGGCGTCTCGGTGGGATGGCGCATCGGAGACGAGGCGTTCATGCGGGGTGTCTCCTGGGTGAACGAGCTCAAGCTGCGGGCGGGCTACGGCGTGACCGGCATCGCGCCGGATCGCTCGTATCTCTCCCTCACCGGGTACGAGTACGGCGCCCCGATCTACTCCAACGGCTCCTGGGTGCCCGGCGTGTCGCCGAGCCGCAACCCGAATCCCGATCTGCGCTGGGAAGAGAAGGACGAGACCGACATCGGCCTCGACTTCTCGCTCTTCGACTTCCGCTTGAGCGGCAGTGTCGACGTGTATCGCCGCGAGACGAAGGACATGCTGTACGAGTACTCCGTACCCGTCCCGCCGAACCTGTTCGACGAGCAGCTCGCCAACGTCGGGCGCATGCGCAACGACGGTATGGAGGTGAGCCTCACCTACAAGGTGATCGACCGGCCGGGGCTGAGCTGGACGACGGGCGCGAACTGGTCCACGAACTCCAACAAGCTGGTGAGCCTCTCCAACGACGTGTACCAGACGGCCGACTTCTTCTACGAGGGAGGCACGGGCGCGCCGATTCAGCAGACGACTCACAGGGTAATGGTCGGTGAGCCGATCGGCGACTTCTACGGCTTCCAGTCGGTCGACATCGATGACGACGGCGTCTGGATCGTGCTGAACAAGGATGGCGAGAGGGTCTCGATCAAGGATGTAACGGAAGCGGATCGGCGCGTGCTCGGCAACGGCATACCGAAGCACTTCTTCGCCTGGAACAACTCGGTGCGCTACGGGAAGTTCGATCTCGGCGTCAACATGCGCGGCGCGGCCGGCTTCCAGATTCTCAACTTCCTGCGCCTGTACTACGAGAACCCCACGCAGCTCGACTACAACATGCTCGCGTCCGCGTTCGATCCGGTCTACGGGAAGCGAACGGTGAACTACGATCTGGCGTACGTCAGCTACTACGTCGAGGACGGCGACTACATCAAGCTGGACAACGCGACGCTGGGCTACACGTTCAGCGGCTCGGAGGACGGGATGTTCGGCGTGCTCCACAACGCGCGGGTCTACGTCTCCGGCCGCAATCTGCTCACCCTCACGGGCTACAAGGGGCTCGATCCCGAGGTGTCCTTCAGTGGGCTCGCTCCCGGCAACGACAACCGGGCGCAGTATCCCACGACGCGCATGTTCACGCTCGGCCTGAGCTTCACCCTGCAGTAGGAGCCACGGCAAATGACACAGGCGTTCTCGAAATACCTGGCCGCCCTCACGCTCGGCGGCGCGCTGCTCCTCGCTGCCGAAGGCTGCACCAACGTGACGGAGACACCGTACGGCGAGGTCACGGCGGCGAACTTCCATCCCACGGCGAACGATCTCACGTCGCTCATGGCGCCGGTCTACACACCGCAACGCCAGATCTGGATGGGCTGGTACGGCATGGTGGACTTCCAGTCGGAAACTGCGGACGACATGATCACGCCCGTGCGCCCACTCGGCTGGTACGACGGCGGTACGTACATCCGGCTGCACAAGCACACGTGGGGACCGACGCAGGGGCAGCCGGAGGATCTGTGGGAGCGGGTATACCGCGGAATCAATGCCGCCAACCGCGTGTTCTACCAGATCGAGTCCGGCGTGGTCCCGCTCGACGAAGCGACCGAGGCGAGCGCACTCGCGGAGCTCCGCGCGATGCGCGCCTACTACTACTCGATCCTGCTCGACAACTTCGGCAACGTGCCCGTCGTCACGGACTTCACGGCCGCGGAGCTGCCGCAGCAGTCCACGCGCCAGGAGGTCTACGACTTCGTCGTGAAGGAGCTCACGGAGTCGATTCCGAATCTCTCGGAGGTGGCGGATGGGACCACGTACGGCCGCATGAACAAGTGGGCCGCGCTCGGCGTCCTGGCCAGAGTTCAGCTCAACGCGGAAGTGTACACGGGCACGCCGCACTGGGAGGACGTGATCTCGCTGACGCAGCAGATCATCGAGTCCAACCTCTACTCGCTGGATCCGCAGTACCTCGGACCTTTCCGGGTGGACAACGAGAATTCGCCCGAGATCATCTTCGCCGTACCGTACGACGCGGTGTATGCCACGGGAAGCAACTTCCACATGAAGACGCTCAAGCCGGACCTGCGCTACGTCTTCAAGCTCAACGGCACGCCGTGGGGTGGCACCGCCGCCGATCCGCAGTTCATCGATACGTACGACCCCGAAGATGAGCGGCTCCAGCAGACCTGGCTCATGGGCGACTACTTCGACGACGCGGGCCACGGCTACACCTTCGTGCAGCACGTCAAGTCCATCGAGGAGTCCGAGTGCTACTGCGCCGGCTTCCCCATGGCGAAGTACGAGATCTACGCGGGCGAGACCGGCTCCTCGAGCGTCGACTTCCCCGCGCTCCGCTACGCCGAGGTACTGATGATGAAGGCGGAGGCGCTGCTGCGGACCGGCCACGCCGACGACGCGGCGCTCATCGTCAGCGAGGTGAGGCAGCGCGACTTCGACGGGACCAACCCCGCGAAGGCGACGGTGACCGGCGCCGATCTGATGCAGGGGAGCTCGTACAACTACGGCTGGATGGATGTGGATGGCGTGGTCAAGGACGGGCCGGGCGGCACACCTACATTCGATGGCGGCGCGGACGTCCAGTACGGCCGCTTCCTGGACGAGCTGGGGTGGGAGTTCGTGGGCGAGGCACAGCGCCGGCAGCAGCTCATCAGGTTCGGAGTCTTCACTACGAAGACGTGGTTCAACCATACGCCGATGGGGGACTACCGCGCGATCTTCCCGATCCCCCAGTCCGCGATGAATACCAACTCGAACCTGACGCAGAACCCCGGCTACTGATCGGCTGCCGGGCCGCACTCCGGCGGCCCGGCGGCAGGGCTCCCGGACAGAGGCAGGTGACATGCCCCGCAGGATGTCTCGTCGTGACGCGCTCAAGCAGCTCGGCGTGGTCGGAACCGGCCTCGTGTTCGCTGGTGCCTTTCGCGGCCGGAGCGGCCCGATCGTCGTGGCCGGTCAGCCGGTCGACATCGCGGTGTGGTCGCTCAGTCCCGTCACGCTGCGCATCGCGGTGCGTCCGCTGCAGACGTTCTCGTACGGCGATGAGGCCACCGGTATCCCCGCCACGGGTGCGCTGGTGGAGGAGGAGCCCGGCAGATTGCTGGGCCGCTGTGTGGAGCCCGCCGACCTCGCTCGGCTGCGCCCCGGGGATCTCGTGGTTCGCTTCACGGACGACCCGCCGACGATCCACGTGGAGACGCTCCACGGCGAGGTCGTTCAGCGCTTCGCCCTGAACGCGAAGGAACCGGGGCTCTCGTTCCTGCTTCCCAGAGGTCCGCTGCTCGGCTTCGGCGAGGGCGGCTCGCAGTTCGACCGCAAGGGTGCGATCGACTCCATGCGCAACGGTCAGGGGGCGAAAGCCGAGGGAGCCGGTGCGTTCCAGCTCTCCACCCACGGCACGCGGGTGCCCGCGCAGTGGCTCATCGGCACCGATGGCTGGGCGGTCTTCATCCATCGACCCACTGGCGCGTTCGACCTGACGGGGACGGAGGGGAAGGTGATCCCCGAGCCGGAGGCAGGATTGCCGGTGGACCTGTTCGTAATCAGCTCGTCCGATCCGCGGGTCATCATGCGGGAGTACGCGCGCATCACGGGGCTCCCCGAGCTCCCCGCCCGCTGGACCTTCGGCTACATGCAGTCGCACCGCAACCTGGGCGGCCCCGACGAGATCATGGGCGTCGCGCGCAAGTTCCGCGAAAATAAGCTGCCGTGCGACGCGCTCATCTACCTCGGCACCGACTTCATCCCCTCGGGGTGGAACACGCACAACGGCGAGTTCACCTGGAATTCGGCGAACTTCCCGCAGCCGCAGCAGATGCTGGACGAGCTGCACAGGGAGCACTTCCGGGTCAATCTCCACGTGGTGATCGAAGGGCGGCGTCTGATCGGGACGGTGCACGATGACGGGTGCGCCGCTCCGCTCCCTTCCGGCCGCACGGCGGATGGCCACTGGCCGCGTGTGCGCGAGGTGGCGTGCTACTGGCCCTCGCACAAGCCGCTGGTGGACATGGGTGTGGATGGCTGGTGGCCCGACCAGGGGGACGGTTACGACCAGCCATCGCGCGTGAACCGCCACCGCATGTACTGGGAGGGGATGCAGATGTACCGTCCCAACGAGCGGCCCTTCGCGCTGCACCGCAACGCCTCGCCCGGTATCCAGCGGTACGGCGGATTCATATGGTCAGGCGACACGCGCAGCACGTGGAAGACGCTAGAGACCCACGTGGCCGTGGCCATCAACAGCGGGCTCTCCGGCTTTCCGTACTGGGGGAGCGACATCGGCGGCTTCAACCCGACGGACGAATACACCGGCGAGCTGCACGCACGCTGGTTCCAGTTCGGCGCGTTCTGTCCGAGCTTCCGCACCCACGGCCGCAACTGGTACCTGCGGGTACCGTGGGGGTGGGGCGAGAGCGATGGCGGTCCGCTTGGAGCCACCAAGTGGCGCGCGAACCCGGCGGAGCTGCACAACCCACGCATCGAGCCGGTCATCCGCAAGTACCTCGAGCTGCGCTACCGGATGCTCCCGTACGTCTATACCGCCGCGCGCGAGACGCACGAGACCGGCCTTCCGATGATGCGCGCGCTCTGGCTGCATCATCCCGACGATCCCGCCGCCGTGCGCCGGGGCGACGAGTTCCTCTGGGGGCGCGACGTCCTCGTGGCGCCCGTGGTGGAGAAGGGAGCGACCGAACGCCGGCTCTATCTGCCGCGGGGAACGTGGTTCGACTTCTGGACGGAGAAGAAGCTCGAGGGTGGGCGCGAGATCGTCCGCAAGGTCGATCTCGAGACCATGCCGCTCTACGTTCGCGCGGGCGCTGTGCTGCCGCTGGGGCCCGTGAAGCAGTACGCCGACGAACCGGTAGATGGACCGCTCACGCTCACGGCCTACCCGGGCGCGAGCGGAAGCTCGTTCCTGTACGATGACGACGGCATCAGCTTCGACCATCGCGACGGCGCCTTCATGCGCCTCGTCATGGATTGGTCGGACACAGAGCGGCGCCTCGATCTCCATCTCGCGCCCGGCTCGCGGATGATTCCGACGGCCTCGCGCGACATCGAAGTGCGACTCGCCGGGAGCAAGGCGGTGCGGCGCATCCGCTTCGACGGCCAGCCGGTACAGGTCCGGCTGTGAGGCGCGCCGTGGGTGCAGCAACGGGGTCTGACCCCATTGCCTTCCACCCGTCATCCCCCGACCTGTCATCCCCGCGCAAGCGGGGGCCCACTCACCCGTCATCCCCGCGCAAGCGGGGACCCATGTTCTGGTCGTGCAACATGGATTCCCGCTTTCGCGGGAATGACGGAGGCGCTTTCGCGGGGATGACGGAGGCAACGGGAAGGCGCTGGAGTCCGACTCCATTGCTCCTGGCCGCGACCGTCCTGCTGCTCGCGGGCTGCGAAGGGTCGGGTCGCGTGGCGCCACCCACCTTCGGACTCGTGTTCCCGCCCATCGAGGGCGAGCTGATGACGACGTCGTCGCCGAGCCTCGCCGACCTCTCGGGGGACGGAGTGCCGGACATCGTCTTCGGCACGGGCGTGGATCGAGTGATCCCCAACCCGGCCGGCGGCCGGATGCTGGACAAGGAGCCGGACATCTCCGGTTACGTCGTGGCCGTATCGGGCGCGAGCAACGAGATCCTCTGGCAGGTGCCGAATCCGCGCGATGCCTTCACCACGCCGCGCTTCGTCCGGCTGAACGGCGACGACGTGCCCGACGTCGTCATGGGTGGACGCGAGGGTGTGCTGAGCGCGTTCAGTGGGAAGGACGGCGCGCTCCTCTGGCGCGACACCGGAGATGTCGTGGCGAAGACATCGTTCCCCCTGAACTACTTCACGCCGGCCGTGATCGACGATGCGAACCGCGACGGCGTGTCGGATCTCGTGGTGACGTACGGCGGGGATGACTCCGCGCTACCGCGCGACCCGCGAGGTCCGGGGTACGTGGCGGTGATCTCCGGCGCGGACGGAAAGGTCCTGGCCGTTCAGAAGACACCCGACGGCGCCGAGACTTACAGCTCGCCGGTGGTATACCGGCGCGCCGATCGAACGCAGTGGGTGGTCTTCGGAACCGGCGGCGAGACGCGCGGGGGCGCGGCGTACCGTGCGCCCGTCGCATCGCTCCTCGACGGGAGCTTCGCCGCGCGGACGGAGCGGCTCGTGGAGCCGGGGAAGAAAGGCGTCATCGCGCCGGCGACGCTGGCGGACCTCACGGGGGACGGTGAGCTCGACATCATCATAAGCGCCTTCGGCGGGCGGCTGGTAGCGGTGGATGGCGCGTCGGGCGCCGTGCTCTGGAAGGACATCGCAGAAGGGGAGGAGACGTATCAGCCGGCGGCCGTCGTGCGGATCGCGCCGGACGGACAGCTCGGTCTCCTCGTCTCTCGCGGGATCGGCGCATTTCCCAAGTATGTGGGCAGCGTGCACCGGCTCCTCTCCGCTGCCGACGGCCGGGTGCTCTTCGAGCACAGGGACGCGCTCTATCCCGGCGGCGCACCGCTCGCGGTCGACCTCGATGATGACGGCGTCGACGAGCCGATCTTCTTCACGGTGCGCTTTCCAACGAGCCACGGCGGCCGCATCTACGTTCTGGACGTCGCGTCCGACAGCCTCATCGCGCACGATGTCCCCACCAATCTCTGGACCACGCCCGTCATCGCGGATCCGCGCGGCAAGGGCACGCTCGAGATGATCGGGCTCGCCTGGAGCCTGCGCACGGATGCGCAGTCGCCGGGCTCCGCC
>DASSNL010000157.1:0-5950 GCA_035688075.1 Gemmatimonadaceae bacterium | reverse complement strand
CGCGTGGACCGGCATGCGGGGGATAGTCTCTCTCGCGGCCGCGCTGGCCCTCCCGCTGGCCGTGGAGTCGGGCGAGCCCTTCCCGTTCCGCACGCAGATCATCCTCATCACGTTCGCCGTGATTCTCTCGACGCTCGTGCTTCAGGGGCTGACGCTGGTCCCGCTCATCCGCGCGCTGCGCCTGGGCGGCGGGGACTCTATCAGACAGCAGCTACTCATCGCGCGGGAGGCGGCGGCGACGGCCGCGCTCGAGCGCCTCGATGAGCTTGCGCGGGAAGGGTGGCCGGAGCCGGCTCACCTGGAGAGACTCCGCCACGCGTACGCGGAGCGCCTCGCCCGCATCGCGAGCCTCCGGACCGACGGGCGCGACGTCATCGACGCTCCCGATGCGCGCGCGCTCCGCCGACTCCGCCGCGCCACTCTCGCCGTGGAGCGGCGTGCCGTGTTCCGGCTCCACGACGAGGGACTCATCGGCGACGATGTGCTGCGCGAGATGGAGCGTGAGATCGATGTGGAGGAGCTCCGGGTGGAACGCGACGCCGGAGAGGTCACTTAATCGTGATCGCGCCAGCTTCGAGGCACATGCCGTGCGCGCATTTCTCTTCGCCTCGTGAGAGATGACGCCGCTCGCATCGCCAGCGCATGACGAGCGCGCCCGTGGCGGATCGCACTACTGGAGTGTGCCATGACAGGGAAGAAAAGGAAGCGTCGAGCGAGCTCGGCGAACGAAGCGGGCCGCGCCCGGGACGCGCGCGAATCGGGAGAGCCCGGCGGCGGGAAGGGGCGTCGCGATGACGTGGGAGCCAGCGGCGTTTACCCGCCCGGGGCCGAGCGGATCCCGCCGGACGCCGAGGTGAAGATGGCCGGCTCCTGGGGTGGTGGTGACTACGACGAATCGGGCGGCTCGGAACTCATCTACCGCGACGGGCAGCTACTCGGCGGCACGACCGCCGGCCCGGACGGCGAGCCGACGATCGACATCCACGGCCGTGGCGATCGCGCCAGCGATGCGCGGAGCGAAGCGGCTCCCGCCGACGATGAGAAAGGTGCCGAAACCGACGCCACCATCGCCCCCGTCGAGCTGCGTAGTCGCGGGCTGCCGAGCGGGAGGAGCGATGTATCTGCGCAGGGCGACACGCACGGCACCGCGCACGGCGAGCCACGAGAGGGCGAGCGCGAATAAGAGTGATAGTGGTGCCCGCAGCGAGCAGCCGCGGGTCCCGTACACGGGGGTGCACCACTTCGTACGTCGCTTTCTGGAGCCCGTGCAGGACGTGATCGTCGTCCTGCTCGCCGTGGCGCTGTTCGCGGTCATGACCCGCGCTCTCATCACGATCGGCTCCGACATCCTCGCCTCCCGGATGGTCTACCGCGACGTCATCTCCCAGGCGCTCTTCGTGCTCGTGCTGATGGAGGTCGAGCGATTGCTGATCATCTATCTGCGCGATCACCACGTGTCGGTGGACGTCATGGTCGAGGCGACCATCGTCGGAGCGCTGCGCGAGGCCATGCTCCTAATAGCCGTCGGCGTCGAGCCGCAACGGCTCCTCGCGCTCACGGCGTTCGTGGTCGCTCTGGCGGTCATCCTGCGGCTCGGCGACCTGCGCGCGACCGCCGGGCGTGTGCGGGTGCACGGCGCCAGGCAGCGGGAAGGAGCGCGCCGCGCACGACGGCAATAGCCATCCGCTGCGAGGCGACCATTTCTCCATCTCTATACGACAGGCGAGTCGCAGGAGGACATCATGCTTACAGACAGCCAGATCCAGAAGGACATCCAGGACGAGATGAAATGGGATCCCAGTCTCCGGGACGACGACATAGGCGTGTCCGTGCACGACGGCGTCGTCACGCTCGCCGGATTCGTCGACAGCTACGCCGACAAGTGGAAGGCCGAGCGAATGGTCAGCACCGTGAAAGGAGTAAAAGCGGTCGCCAACGACCTGGAGGTCAAGCTGGCGACGAGCTTCTCGCGTCCCGACCCCGACATCGCGCGCGCGGCGCTCAACGCGCTGGAGTGGAACGTCGTGGTGCCCCACGACCGGATCAAGGTGAGGGTGGAGCGGGGGTGGCTCACGCTCGAGGGCGATGTCGACTGGAACTTCGAGCGCGAGGAAGCCGAGCGAGCCGTCCGCAATCTCACGGGCGTCATCGGGGTCACGAATCTCATCACCGTGCACGCGCGCCCGGCACCTACGGACATAAAACAAAAGATCAAGGAGGCTCTCGAGCGGAGCGCGGAGTTCGACGCGGATCGCATCACCGTCGAGATCGACGGGCACACCGCAGTCCTCCACGGCACAGTGCGCTCGTTCGCGGAGAAGCGGGACGCCGAGCGGGCGGCGCGCAAGGCGCCAGGTGTCACCGACGTCAAGAACCACCTGAACGTCGAGCCGTCGTTGCTCGCCACCGTCTGAGCCGTCGCACCGCGACGGATCGTGCCCCGGGTTGGAGCTCGTGGCCATCCCGGCCTGAGCCCGCGGTCTCCGCCGAACCGATCGGCAATGGGGTCAGACTCCATTGGCATGCCAATGGAGTCTGACCCCATTGCCGCGCTACGGCGCCCCGAACGGCGCCGGCTGCGGGGTCGCCGCGCCGTCGTGCCGCGGATCGGAGGCGCCGTGATGCACGCCGTCGCTCGTGCTCTCCACCGCCTGCCCGAAGCCGAAGGTGTCGGTGCGCGGCGGCTCCACCTTCACCTCGTGGCCGAGCGCGCGCAGCGCGTCGATCGTGGCGGCTGGCACGCGCGACTCGATCTGCACGTCGCATCCATCGAAGTCGAGCTTGGTGAAGCGTCCGGCCTCGAGTGCACGCTGGATGTCGAGCCCGTAGTCGGCGATGTCGGCCACGAACTGCGCGTGCGCCTGCGCCTGATTGAAGCCGCCCATGATCCCGAAGCCGATGCGCGTTCCGTCCTTCTCCATGAACGCCGGGATGATGGTGTGCAGCGAGCGGTGGCGTGGCGCGAGCGTGTTAGGCTGACCGGGCTTCAGGGTGAAGAGCGAGCCGCGATTCTGCAGCGCGAAGCCCAGCTGCGGCGGGACGAGCCCCGAGCCGAACCACGAGAAGTTGCTCTGGATGAGCGAGACGATGTTGCCGTCCTTGTCGATCACGGACATGTAGATCGTCTCGCTCGCCGCTTTCGTGAGCTCGCTGAACTGCGACGGCTCCACGCGGCACTGAGCCTCGCTCTCATCGATGAGCTTCGCTCTCGCCTCGCCGGTGGCTTTGCTGATCATCTGATCCACCGGGATCTTCGAGAAGCGCGGATCGCCCACGTAGCGCAGCAGGTCGGCGTAGGCCAGCTTCTTCGCCTCGATCATCACGTGCATCGCCTTCGCGCTGTGGAAGCCGTACTGCGCGAGTGGAAAGCGTTCCATGATGTTGAGCATCTCGAGCGCGGCCACGCCCTGCCCGTTGGGTGGCAGCTCGTACACTGTCCACCCGTGATAGGTGGTGTGCAGCGGCTCCACCCACTCGGGGCGGAAGTCGGAGAGGTCCTGCGCGGTGAACGTTCCGCCGTCAGCTCTGGAGAGTGCGAGGATCGAGTCGGCCGTGGGCCCGGTGTAGAATCCATCCCGCCCGTGCTCGGCGATCCGCTCGAGCGTGGCCGCGAGATCAGGATTCCGGAAGATCTCTCCTTCGCGCGGAGCGTGCCCGTCGATGAGAAATGTCGATTTCGCATTCGGCCTCGCGGAGATAGTGCGCTCGGATTCCTTCCACATGCGCGCCGTCACCTCGGTGACCGGGAAACCGTTCTTCGCGTAGTAGATCGCGGGCGCGAGGAGCTGGCCGAAGTTCATCGTGCCGAAGCGCTCGCGCAGCGCATCCCATCCGGCCACCGTTCCGGGCACCGTCACCGAGTAGATGCCGCGGCGCGGGACGCGCTCGAGCCCCTTGGAGGCGAGGAATTCCGGCGTGAGCCCGGTCGGCGCCCAGCCGCTGGCGTTGAGCCCGTAGAGCTTCCCCGTCTTCGCCTCGTAGACGATGGCGAACAGATCGCCGCCCATCCCGTTGTTCATCGGCTCCATGAGGCCGAGCGTGGCGTTGGCGGCGATCGCCGCATCCACCGCGTTGCCGCCGCGCTCGAGGATCGCCACCCCCACGGCCGACACCAGCGGGTGGCTCGTGGCCACGATCCCGAAGCGCGAGGATACCACCGAGCGGCCGGGTACGACGAGCGGCGCGGCCGCGGAGTCGGCGCTCTGCGCACCGGCGGCGGTGGCGCACACAACTACCAGCAGGAGCGTGGACACGAAGTAACGCGTGCGGATCATGGTCGTACCCTCGGGGGATGGCGGGCGGTCGGGCGACCGGGATAGGGCTAGGATGGCGTGAAGATGCTGTGCTCGAGCGAAGTACGAACATGAGCGCGGTCACGTTGAGCGCTGACTCCGGTCGCAGCTGTCACAAACTACGGCATTCCCTTGTCTCGAGGTAGCAACGAACAACGGAGTGATGATCATGAATGCCGTAGGCATATCGAATCTCGTACTCTGGGGCGTCCAGGGTTTCCTCGCCCTCCTATTTCTCTTCGCCGGCATCCCGAAGCTCCTCGGGCGCGGCCTGGAGCGATGGACCGGGTTCGCCGAGCTCCCCCGTGCCGAAGTCGTCTTCATCGGGCTCACGGAAGTACTCGGCGCCGCTGCGCTGGTGCTGCCGATGGCGACCGGCATGCTCACGTGGCTGACTCCGCTCGCCGCGCTCGGCCTCGCCCTCATCGTCCTCATGGCTACCGGGTTTCACCTCCGTGGCAGCGAATATCTCAACGCCATCGAGACCGCGCTCTGGGCGAGCATCTCGGTGGTCGTCGCCATCGGCCGGTGGGATCTCGTCGCTACGCGCCTGAGCGTTCCGGCGTGGGTGATCGTAGGCGCGCTCGCCGTACTGGTGCCCGCGGCCATCATCAACGTCATCATTCTACTGAAGCGACCGGTGACGAGAGCCGTGAAGCAACCGGTGAGGAGCATTGCCGCGTGACATCGTAGTCGAGGCACTCGCCCGTCACATGCGCACCGACACGCCCGTCATAACTCAGTGACTTCGATGGATGCACGCACCGCAATCTTCACATCTACGCGCCCGCTGCTCTTCTCGATTGCCTACCGCATGCTGGGCAGCGTGGCGGACGCCGAGGATCTGGTCCAGGACACCTGGCTGCGCTGGCAGGAGGTGCCCGAGGCCGACGTACGCGAGCCTCGCGCATACCTCGCGACGATCGTCACGCGGCTCGCCATCAACCAGCTGCGCTCGGCGCGGAGCCAGCGCGAGAGCTACGTAGGACCCTGGCTCCCGGAGCCGCTCGTGACCGAGAATGCATCAGACCCATCGGAGCCCGTGGAGCTGGCCGAATCACTCTCGATGGCGTTCCTCGTGATGCTCGAACGTCTTTCGCCGATCGAGCGCGCCGTTCTTCTGCTGCGCGACGTGTTCGACTTCGACTACCCCGAGATCGCGCAGATCGTCGACAAGTCCGAGGCCAACTGTAGACAACTCCTCGCCCGCGCGAAGAAGCACATGGGCGCCGAACCGCGCTTCGAGATCGATCGCGCGCAGGCCGATCGGTTGATGCAGCAATTCACCGAGGCGGCGAGTGCGGGTGACATGGAAGGTCTCCTCGCGGTGCTCGCCGAGGACATCACGCTCTGGGCTGACGGCGGCGGCAAGGTGAAGGGCGCGGCGCTGCGGCCCATCCATGGCGCGGACGCGGTGGCGCGCTTCTCCGCCGGTGTCATCCAGCACTTCGTGCCCGCCGATCGCGTGCTGCGCCCGACGCGGGTGAATGGGGAGCCGGGCTTCATCGTGTACGCGAGCGGCTCGCCGCTCGCGGCGATGATCCTCCACATCCGGGACGGGCGCATCCAGACGATCTATGCGATCGCCAACCCGGAGAAGCTGCAGAGGGTAGGAGAGCCAGCGACGGGGTCAGGTCTTTAATTTCGAGCGGGCTGGG
>DASSNL010000141.1:0-9929 GCA_035688075.1 Gemmatimonadaceae bacterium | reverse complement strand
CTCCTCGGCTGGGCCACGGGCGGCAACTGGTGCGGCTACTACGCCACCCTGTACCCCGAGCGTGTGAGCGAGGTGGTGCTTCTCAACACGCTCTACGGCGGGAGCGATGAGCATCCGTCCATCGGACACGGATCGTCGCTCGAGGACCCGAAGCACGCCGGCCGGTTCGACTTTCAGGAGCTCGGCGCATACCGCCTCAACACCGCCGAGTCGCTGTTTGGGGCGTGGGATCGGAGCATTCCGATCGAGGACAAGTCGAAGTGGCGCGATCCGCGGATAGCGGCAGCGTATGCAGCGGAGGCGCTGGCGAGCGACAGTACCAGCAGCCAACGCACGCCACCCAGCTTCCGCGCACCCTCGGGCGCTATGGAAGACAGCTTCTACGCGGCCACCGGGCGCCGGCTCTGGGACGCCTCGTTCATCCGCTCGCGCGTACTTGTAGTTCGATCGGAGCTGGACTTCTGGTCGCGTGAGGCTGACCAGCGGGCGCTCGAGCGGGAGCTCGTGCACGCAGAAGAAGTCCGCAGCGTCACCATCCCCAACGCCACGCACCACGTATTTCTCGATCGCCCGGAGCACGGGCGCACCCGCTTCATCCACGAAGTGTTGGCGTTCCTGGCGGATGGCTGACGGTGGTCACGTCTTGCATCGTGCGCTAGATGTCATCCCCGCGAATGCGGGGACCCATGTTCAACCCGGCTAACATGGGTCCCCGCATTCGCGGGGATGACGGTGTTTATTATGGACGGCCACTGGCAGCCTCATGCACGACGCAGAACCTGACCCGTCTACTCCGCCCGCAGACTCCGCACCGGATCCGCCCTGGTTGCGCGCAGCGCGGGCGCGAGGGAGGCGGCGAAGCCGGTGGCCGCGAGCGTTGCGATCACCGCCGCGATCGTAGCCGGGTTGTCGGGCTGAACTCCGAAGAGCACCGCCCGCGCGGCGTGTGCGGCAGCCACGCCAAGCAGCACCCCGATCGCCACGCCGGCCACCAGCTGCACCGCCCCGTCGCGCAACACGAGTTGCATCACATCCGTCGCGCGGGCCCCCAGCGCCATGCGGATTCCGAGCTCCCTCTCGCGCCGGCTCACGGTGAACGCCAGCACCGCGTAGAGGCCGATCGACGCGAGCACGAGCGCACTGATCCCGAAGACCACGAACAGCCCGCCGAATACACGCTCCGGCCACGCCCACTTCGAGAGTGCATCGCTCATCGTGGAGAGCGAGTACACCGGAAGATCGGCGTCGAGCGACGCCACCAGCGTGCGGAGCGGCTGCGCGAGAGCCGCGGGATCGCCGCTCGCGTGGATCGCGATGCTCGCCGAGCCCGCCTGCTCCTGTGCGAACGGCGTGAGCAGCTCAGCTGGCCATGGATCCTGCAAGCTCGCGGCGTACAGCGTGGGCATCACACCCACGATCGTCACCCACCGCGGCACCGAATCGCCGGGAGCGAGGTTCACGCGATGACCGATCGGATCGGCGCCGGGAAAGTGCTCCCTCGCGAAGCGCTGGTCCACCACCGCCACCGGAGACGCACCCGCACGGTCGTTGACGGTTAGCGCCCGACCGCGAATTACTTGGACATCAAACGTCGCGAAGAACCCGGGCGTCACCGCGAGATGCCGCACGACCGGACGCCTGCTCCCCGGCGCGTATGTCGCTCCCTCGACTGCGATATCGCGCTGTCCCCACCCCGTTCCCGGCAGATCGCTGCTCAGCGATGTGGCCGTAGCTCCGGGGATGCGCGCGATCCCGTCTTCCAGACGCTCGAAGAGAGCCGCCCGGCGCACCGGATCTCGCACGGTGAGCGTCACGCGCCCGGTCTGAACGCCATCCGTGCGGAACCCCGGCTCGAGCGAGCGGAGATTCATCACGCTCCTGGTCATCAGCGCCGCCACCACGAGAAGCGTGGACGAGAGCGCGACCTCGAACACCACCAGACCGCGACTCAGCTTTCCGCTCCGCAGCGACGATGACCCCAGCGACTGATCCTTGAGCACGTCGGTGATGTCGCTCCGCGCCGCGGTGAGCGCCGGTAGGAGCCCCGACACGATGCTCGCCACCAGCGCCACGAGCGCGATGAACACGAACACCTGAGGATGAAGTCGGATGTCGGTCCAGAATGGCCACTGCGTGTCCGCCGTCGCCGCCCTGAAGCCGACGATCCCCGCCTGCGCCACGAGCGCGCCCAGCGCGGCCGCGACGATCGACAGCACCAGCGATTCGGCCAGGAACTGGCGCGTGATCGCCGTGCGCGATGCGCCGAGCGCAGAGCGAATTGCCACTTCACGGGAGCGGTGCGCCGCGCGGCCGAGGAGGAGGTTCGCGACGTTCGTGCAAGCGACGAGAAAGACCAGCCCCACCGCGCCGAACATCGCGTAGAGGAGCACGAAGATCTGCTTCCGGATCACGGCGTGGATGAAAGGCTGCGCTACCGCGCGCACTCCCTCGTTCGATCGCGGATGCTCGGCCGCGATGCGAGCGGAGATCCCCGCCAGCTCCGCGTTCGCTCCCTCGAGTGTCACTCCCGGGCGGAGGCGTCCCACCGCGCTGAGGTACGGCCCCGAGTCCCACGGAAGTGCGGCGGGGTCGAGCCGCAGCGGAACCCAGAGCTTCGCCTCGTTCGGGTAGCGGAAGCCATCGGGCATCACGCCCACGATCGTTCCCGCCCGGCCGTTCACATGGATCGCGCGCCCTATCACGCTCGAGTCGAGCGCGTAGTGATCGCGCCAGAGAGCGTGCGAGAGAATCACCACCAGCTCGCCGCCGGGAGCCTCGTCGTCGGCGCGGAATAGCCGGCCAAGCTCCGGCCGCACGCGCGTGAGCGAGAGCGCGGCGGCAGAGATGCGCACCGACTCCACCCGCTCCGGCCGTTCGTCGCCGCTCACGTTGAGGGTGATCGGTGTGTAGGCGCCGAACGACTCGAACGATCGCTGGGCGTCGCGGTACACGAAGAAATCGTGCATCCGCATGGCATCCGACGGTCCGCCGCGCGCGGGATTCGACTCACCGATGACCACGATGCGATCCGCGTCGTCGAAGGGGAGCCCACGCAGAAGGGTACCGTAGATGATGCTGAACATCACCGTCGTGAGCCCGATGCCGAGCGCCAGCGCGACAATCGCCATTGCGGTGGTCCCGCGACTCGCGCCGAGCGCGCGCCAGCCGTAGCGGAAATCGCGCCCGAGTCCCATCCAGCCGCGGGCCGGCTGTCGCGCGGCGACCACGCTCGGCGCCGGGCGGTGACGCGGCCGCACGAAGGCGTCGCGGAGCGCGGGGTCGTTCACCTGGGCAAGGATCCTCTCGAGCGCCGCGGCGTGTCCCAGGCGCGGCGCGAGCTCGGCCAGCTCCTGCTCGAGATGCTCTTCCATCTCGTCCGCGATCGCGGCCTGCTCTTCGGGAGAGATTTTCCACGTCGCGATCGCGCTGCGGAGACGTTCGCGCCAATCATCCACGGCTCACCCCCGTTACCTGAGCAACCGCGGCGGTGAACTCGAGCCATCCTTCTCGCAGCTCGCGGAGCGCGCGCCGGCCGGCGGGCGTGATCGAGTAGAAGCGGCGGCGACGCTGCCCCGCCTTCTCCACCCAGTGCCCCGCGATCCAGCCGCGGTCTTCCATGCGGTAGAGGAGCGGGTAGAGCGAAGCGACGTGGAAGGTGAGTACGCCCTTCGAGCGCGACTCGATGAGCTTGTTGAGCTCGTAGC
The DNA here is from genome assembly GCA_035688075.1 of Gemmatimonadaceae bacterium. Classification (GTDB taxonomy): domain Bacteria; phylum Gemmatimonadota; class Gemmatimonadetes; order Gemmatimonadales; family Gemmatimonadaceae; genus JADGGM01. The sequence goes on along the minus strand of DASSNL010000141.1, from coordinate 6,225 downwards.
CGTGTCGGCGCTCGTGCTCGAGGAGCGAGAGCACGAGGAACTCGGCGCTGCCCTTCTTGAGGTCCGGACCAAGCATGGCGGTACCATATGTGGTGACGACGTATATGTATCGAGAATTCCTTCACGACGCAAGCGGCGGGATGAGCCGAGCACCCGGCTCTCGAGCGAGTGGAACACCGCTTTGAACGGGCGTGCGGCTGGCGAGCAGCGGTCGTTTTTACTACAATCGTTTGCCGGTGCCGGCCTCAGCCGATCGTACTTCAAGCCCACGCTCTCGAGAAAGACCATGCGTAGCGCAGTCCGTCGAACGATTGAAATCGCGTTCGCCACTCTCGCCTTCACCGCGTGTCACGACTCCACCGGGCCCGCCGGACCGCCCACGCTATCGTTGCGCGACACCACGCTGCTGGTGGACGAGACACTCTCGGTGCCAGTGACCGCGCGCAACGCGGATGGCCGGCCGCTCACGGACCCGTCGCTCTCCTGGAGCTCCTCCGCACCGGCCGTAGCATTGGTCGACGATTCGGGCCACGTCACGGCCGTGGCGCTCGGCACCGCGACCATCACCGCTACGCTCGACAGCGTGGAAGCCCGAATGGCTCTCACCGTCGCACCTCAGTTCACGCAGATCGCCACCGGAGAGACGCACACCTGCGGCATCACCGGGCGCGGCGAAGTCTATTGCTGGGGGATGTCGGCGCGCGGCGAGCTTGGCCCCGCTCCCGACATCCTGGACTGTGGCACGCGCTTCGGGACCGGCATAAAATGCAGCCCCGTGCCCATCCGCTCGTCGGACCTTCGCGCGGTCGCCATAACCGCGGGCGCCATGCACACCTGCGCGCTCGATGCCGGCGGGACGGCCTACTGCTGGGGCGCCAACTTCTACGGCGAAGCTGGCACCGGGAGCACATCGGACGTACCGACGCCCACGCCGGTGGCCGGCGATCACGAGTTCACCCGGATCGTGGCGGGCCGCATGCACACCTGCGGCATAACCACGTCGCACGACGCGTACTGCTGGGGGTGGGACGATAGCGGCCAGCTCGGCGCGGGAGATGTCTCGGCCGAGCGCTGTACTTTCTTCGGCACCAACCCATGCAGCCGCACGCCGCGTCTGGTCGTCGGCGGCCACCAGTGGGCGCAGCTCTCCGCCACCGAGCGCGCCACGTGCGGCGTCACGACGACGGGAGAGCTCTACTGCTGGGGGCTCGATGTAGGAGGAGATGATGGTCTGTACTGCCAGATGGCAGACAATCTCCACGGCTGCACGCACACGCCCATACTCATCTCGTCATCGAAGACGTTCGAGGCGATCGGTATCGGCAACGCGCACCGATGCGAGCAGGCGCTCGACGGAACGCTCGAGTGCTGGGGCGCGAACTACTGGGGGATGTTCGGAAATGGAACCAACGTCGGTTCACCGACACCGGTGACGGCGGCGGGCGGAGCGTCGTACGCGTCGTTCGTTGCCTCGCGCACCGGCGCCTGCGCGCTCGATAGCGACGGGCGCGCCCAGTGCTGGGGCATGGGCGGTGGGGGCCAGATCGGCAATGGATCGCTGGAAGACGCGCTCACTCCCACGGACGTCAGCGGAGGGCACCGCTTCGTGTCGCTCGCCTCGAGCGGTAGCTCCGACTTCTTCTGCGGCATCGCCGACACGGGACGCGCGTACTGCTGGGGTCTGGGCAGCTTCGCGCAGATCGGAGATAACGAATACCTCTCGCGCAGCGAGCCGTCGCTGGTGCGGCTGGTCCCGCGTCCCAGCATGATTCGTCGGTGAGCCGTGGGGGTACGGCTGTAGCGGGTTGCCGTTGCGTGATACGTGTGATACGGATAAATTACACGTATCAAACGTGTAGCAGGAGGGAAGCGTGCCGTCCAGTAAGACAAAGCCGGGCGACCGTCGGCCCAGCCGACGTAAGAGCTCGGCCAGCAAGAAGACGCTCAATCTGGATCAGGCGCTCCTCGATCGAGCACGGCAAACTCTCGGAGCGCGCACGGAGACCGATACCATCACTCAGGCGCTCGAGGCGGTAGTGCGCAGGGGAGAACAGATCCAGGGACTTCGCGCGCTGGCGGCGCTCGGTCCAATCGATAGCGGCCGGATCGACTAGGTGAGAACAGCTCGCGGGTCCGCGATCGGGTGATCGCCGTTCCGTCGTCATCGACCCTGTACCTGGCCGACACCAACGTTTACGTCATGGCGGCCAACAATGCCAAGGCGCGGGAACGTTTCGAGGAATTCCTCGAGCGTCACGGGCCACTCCCGGTGAGCGCGGTAGTCGTGGCGGAGATACTTATCGGCGTCGCCGATTCGTCGCTGCACGGAAGGGTGGCGCAGGCGCTGAGCGCTGGCACCACGGTCGCTGCTCCTACGGCAGATGATTGGGCGCGTGCCGCGACGGCTCTGGTCCGGCTCGGCGGCGAGGCCGTGACCAGGAACCGGTCGTTCTGGAACGATGCGCTGCTGGCCGCTCAATGTGCTCGGCTCGGCGCCACACTGGTGACCCACAACGGCGCGGACTTCCGCCGCCTCGCCCGATACCTGGGCGTGCGCGCGGTGGCGCCGTTTCCATGGGGGTAGCGGAGCGGCGGGTGGTGTAGCCGGCTGGCGCCCCGGGCCCTTCTCGCCGAGATTGGAGCGCGCGGAAATCCGTCCTCGTGTACGGCCTGCCGGGAGGGCCCCGTCACGCCCTCCCTCCACAACGCACGGTGGAGCTACCCCATGAAGCGGATAGTCTGGACTTACGGCCTGATCGCAGGTGCGATCCTGGCGGCGGTCATGGCGATCACGATGAGCTTCCACGATCGGATCTCCTTTAGCGCGGGCTACGTGATCGGCTACGGGTCGATGATCCTCGCGTTCCTGATGGTCTTCTTCGGGATCCGCTCGTATCGCGATGAAGTGCTGGGGGGAGCCATCCGCTTCGGGCGGGCATTCAACGTCGGGATCCTCATCGCACTCGTGGCCTCGGCGTGCTACGTGGCGGCGTGGCAGGTCATCTATCGCACCATGGTGCCCGACTACATGGAGAAGTACTCGGCGCGGGTCATCGAGAGCAAGCGCGCGTCGGGGGCGAGCGAGGCGCAGCTGGAGGCGAAGCGACAGGAGATGGCAAAGTTCGCCGAAGCCTACAAGAACCCGCTGGTGAACATCGGGATGACGTTTCTGGAAGTCTTCCCAGTGGGTATCGTGGTGGTGCTGGTAAGCGCGGGGATCCTGAGCAGGAAGAGAACGGAGATCCGAGCCGAAGTCGCGCAAGCCGGCGGAGTCGGCTCCTGACCCCACACACTTTCCGGCAGCCGACGGAAAAGGCTGCGGCGGGGTCAGGTCTGGAATCGCGTCCCACGCCATCCCCGCGAAATCACCCGTCGTCATTCCCGCGCAAGCGGGAATCCATGTTCGGTAGGGTGACATGGATTCCCGCTTGCGCGGGAATGACGACGTTGGCTACAACCAGCCCGGCTGTAGCAATTCACTATTCCAGACCTGACCCCACCAGCTCGACCCGCGGCCCCACACCGATCGCCTCGAGGAACGCCGCGTCGTGGCTCACCACCAGGAGCGCACCGTCGTAGTCGCGGAGCGCGCTCTCCAACGCCTCGAGAGCATCGAGGTCGAGATGGTTGGTGGGCTCGTCGAGCACCAGGAGCGACGGGGGGCGCTCGCCGCCGAGCACGCAGGCGAGCGATGCGCGCAGCCGCTGGCCGCCGCTCAGCGTACCCACCGTCTGAAGCGCCGCTTCGTGCGAGAATCGAAAGAGCGCCAACGCGTAACGCACTGCCGTCGCATCCATCCGCGGATGGAAGATGCGGAAGTTCTCCAGCACGGAGAGCGCGGGATCGAGCGCGACTCCTTCCTGGTCCAGCCACGCGGTCTCGCCGTCCGACGGTCGTCGAACCGTGCCGGAATCCGGCGCGAGGCGACCGGTCGCCACACGCAGCAGCGTAGTCTTCCCGCTCCCGTTCGGACCCACGACCGCCACGCGCTCCGGCCCGACGATGGTGAGCGACACTCCGTCGAGGACCGGCCGATCCGCGCCGGGGAAGCGCACCGTCACATCCTGTAGCGCCAGCACCGTGCGCCCCGCGGGGAGGCCGGTGGAGGGAAGCTCGAAGCGGGGACGCTCCCGCTCTTCCACCCGCTGGCGCGCGGCCGCTGCGCGCTCGCGCCGCTCCTCCACCTCGCGCTCTATCACGGCACCGACGCGGGCGCTCGTAGCCTGTGAGCGCGCCTTGCGACTGTTGAGCAGGATCTTCGGCATGTTCGCCGTGGCGCGCTCGCGCCGTCCCCGCGCCTCGCGACGCGCCTGCCGCTCGCGCAGCTCGCGCGCCTCGCGTTCGGCCAGACGCAGCGCGGCGCGGGCGCTATCCAGCTCGCGCGATGCCGCAGCGTCGTCCAGCTCACGGCGCTCGCGGTAGGCGTCGTAGTCGCCGCCGTACACGCGCACACCGAGAGATGAGAGCTCGACGATCCGGTCCATCCGCCGGAGGAGCGCGCGGTCGTGGCTCACGCAGAGGAGACCGCCCGTCCACCCCTCCACGAACGCGTACAGCGCCTCGCGGCTCCCGGCGTCGAGGTGGTTCGTGGGCTCGTCGAGGAGGAGGAAGTCCGGTCGCCCGAGTGCGAGACCGGCCAGCGCCACCCGGGTCGCCTCACCGCCGCTCACCGTGCCCACGGGACGGTCGAGCGAGAGATGTACGAGTCCGAAGCGCGCGAGCACTGTGGCCGCGCGCTCTCGAAGATCCCAGTCGTCGCCCACCAGCTCCAGGTCGGCCAGTGTGGCTTCGCCCGCCTCCATCCGCCTGAGCGCCGCGAGTTGCTCGTCGACGCCGAGTACCGCGGCGAGTGGAGCGTCCGGCGGAGGGCGGAAGTCCTGCGGAAGGACCGCCACCGCGGCCGCGCGATGCACAGTGCCCGATGACGGTGTCAGCTCGCCCGCGAGGAGACGGACGAGCGTGGACTTGCCGGACCCGTTGGGCCCGACCAGGCCGGTACGTTGCCGGCCGAAGGAAAGGTTTAGCTCTTGAAAGAGGGCGCGCCCGTCAGGGAGCGCGTAGCTCAGGCGCTCCGCGACGATGCGTGCGTCGCTCGCGTGGGTCGTGGATGACATGCGGATACACTCCGGTCCAGTCGGTTACAGAGAGGTGAGCACCGATCAGGACCTTCCGCATGTGGACCCTCGCGAGTGTGGTGAGAGCTCCCGAACCGGTCCGGCGCTTCGAGCAGGCGCGCCGCCAGCGGGCATGGCAAAGATCATCGAGTACTGGTGAGATGGTCAACCGGTGTGCGCCCTTGAATCGGTATGCACTTGGCGCATATGGTAGTGAGCTGTTGGAGCGTCACCGTACCGCTTTCGAGAAGGACCTGGAGGAGACGCCATCTCATCGCCATCGATTAGAGCGCACGCCTGATAAGCGTGAGGTCAGTGGTTCAACTCCACTCAGGCCCATCCACCAAGAGCTTGCTGTTCCGAGGCGGCTCCGGTGCAGAGCGGCCATGTCTCGCCGGCCGCCTTACGGGGCTCCTCTTCTGCATCATCGCAGTGACGGCTCCGATCGCGCACGCGCAGGAGCTATCGCTGCGGACGGATTGGCGCATCCAGTCATCGTCTCTGGCGGGTGCCGACGGGGCACGCATCTCGTCTCCAGCGTACGAGCCCGCCGGATGGTATCCGGCCACCGTGCCTTCGACCGTCGTGGGCGCGCTCGTGAACGACGGCGTCTACGAGCAGCTGTTCTCGGGTGTCGAGGAGCATGCCTCGGCTGGTGCCGCGCCGGCGCGTGAAGCGGCGACGGCGGACGAAGTTTTCTTCGGCATGAATCTCCGCCGGCTCCCCGGCATGACGTACGAGGACGGATCGATCTTCGATCACTTCGAGACGGATCCGGCCAGCCCGTTCGCCGTGCCATGGTGGTATCGCACGGTCTTTCGACTGCCCGCCGAGTTTCGCGGCAGGCGCGTGGCGCTCCACCTGGATGGCATCAACTACCGCGCGAACATCTGGCTGAACGGCAGGCGAATCGCGGATTCCACGGAAATCGCGGGCGCCTTCCGGCGCTACGAGCTCGACATCACCGATCTCGTGGCGAAGAACGCGGAGAACGTGCTGGCCGTGGAAATCTTCGCGCCCACGCCGATGGACCTCGCCCCCACCTGGCTCAACTGGAATCCGGAGCCGCCGGACAAGATGATGGGTCTCTGGCATAGGGTCTGGCTGAGCG
>DASSNL010000131.1:0-91709 GCA_035688075.1 Gemmatimonadaceae bacterium | reverse complement strand
AGCCGGTCATCGTTCTATGGAGAAGAAGGCGCGCCTTCCGCCAGTCGCGCTGGACGGTTCGCTCCGAGACACCTCGCAACGCGGCTATCTCGGTGAACGGAAAGCCGCAGAAGAAATGCAGGTCCACCAGCTCGGCGAGCGCGGGATCCACCTTGGCCAGCTCGTCGAGAGCGTCGCCCAGCTCCTCGAGCTCGCGGGCGGTCCGCTGGGCATCCTCCGCGGGGAGCTCGTCGCCATCCAGGGTGATCTCGAGCTGTCTGCCGCGCTTCCTGGCGCGGCGACGGCGCGCGTAGTCTATCACCAGCCCGCGCATCGCGCGTGACGCGTATGCGAGGAAGCGCGGCTGGTCCTCGAAGGAAACCGTCTCGCGGCCGGCGATGCCGAGGTAGGCCTCGTGCAGGAGCGTAGTGGCTCCGAGCGTGAGCGCGGAGCCGCCGCGACGAACGTGATGTTCGGCGAGTCGGTGTAGCTCGCGGTAGAGCACCGAGAACAGCTCGTCGGTCGCGGCGCTGCCGCCTCGCTCGGCGTTGAGGATCAGCTCTTCGATATCCACGCTCATGTAGACTCAGGTATTGGTGTTCGCGTCACGATCGTGAGCCGCGTACATCTCCGGCGCCTCCACAGGTGCCTTCGCGGCGGCGCCCCGATCGACGGCATCAGCGGAAACGACATCGGTGGTCCTCACAGGAGCCGCAGACAACTCGATCGCCGCAGCGACTGGCAATTCGATCGAGGCTGCGACAGGTGCACCGGCGAGCGAGCGACGACCGATGAATCTCTCCCTGAGGTCGAGGAATGGACGCTCGACCGCGGCAAAGAGGATGGCGGAGAAGAGCACCGACAAGGCGACGGTGACGATCAACGCCAAGGAAGCACCCGCGCTGGCCGCGCCGGTCATTCGCTCCGCGGTGCGCGACACGACCGGCGTTATCCAGCGAAGGATCGCAAGGTGGTTGAGGTACATCCCGTACGAAAGCCGCGAGAGCGTGTAGAACGGCGTCGCGCGGAAGACGCCGAGCGGGCCCTCTTGCGAGGGGATGAGCGCGACCATCACGCCGCCGTAGATAACTCCCAGCGCGAGGAACGGAAAAACGATGTTGTTGTACTCGCGAAGCGCGATTCCGAGCACGATGGCGGCGAAACCGATATATGGAAGCGGCGAGCGGAATTTCGAGCGCTTTCCGAAGAACCACTCGGGGCGGAGTACCGACGTCAATGCTGCGAGAAGTCCGACGAGGAGCCCCGCGCTGTGGAGGTGGAAGGGAGTATACATCGCATCCTTCACCGCCAGCGGGTCCAGCCCACGCGCGAGGAGACCATGTGCGGTGACGATGCGCGCGGCGATCGTTCCGGCAATGGCCAGAGGGATGAGGCGCAGCCACCCCCGCAGGCCCACCCAGCGCGCAAGGAGAACGATCGCCAGCGGTGCGATGATGTAGAACTGCTCCTCGGTGGCGAGCGACCAGCCGCCCTCCACCCGGCCGCCGACGTAGTTGCTGAGAAAGACCCAGTCGCCCCACCGGTAGTGCCAGGTGTTGGTGAGCGCCGGGGAGATGATAATGAAGACCAGATAGAGTGGCCAGATTCTGAAGCCGCGGCGCAGCACGAAGCGCTTCACATCTATCGTCCCCGATCGCTCGAACTCCCGCCAGAGCTGCCGCCCGATCAGAAATCCACTGAGGACGAAGAAGAGATCCACGCCCGTCCAACCAAAGCGGAACACAGGAGAGTCGAAGACGCCGCTCAGCGTCGGGAACTCCACCTTGCCGAGATCGGCGAAGTGCTGCATGACCACCAGCAGCACCGCGAAAGTTCGCAGTACGTCCAGCGACGGCAGCTGGCTACGGGGAGCGGTTACCAGATCGTGGCAGCTCGCCCGGATGTGAGACGGGATATCCATGACAGAGGTGGAACGGGCGAGAACTGCTGGCAGCGCAGCCTCGCAGTAGATGGAGCTTGGGGGAATTCGTTTTCTGCCGCAAGTGTTTGAATGGCCGGGCCCGGCAAGCTGCCGAACCCGGCCATTCGACTTGCGGGGGTCAGGTCTGAAATCGTGAATCGGTACGGCTGCCACGGCAGCCGTACCGATTCACGATTTCAGAGCTGACCCCGCACGTGGGTTATTCGCCCGTCTCTTTCCCCTGCGGCACTGGAGTGGTGCTTTCGCCGGGCTCTGTCACTCCGTTCACACTCTCCGTTGCCACCATGCCGCGACGGCGGAAGCTCCAGGGAATCGTGCGGAGCCGAAGCTCGATATGCAGCGATGTACGACTCGCGGCGGCGAGCCGGCGTGCGTGCGTGGCGAGGAGGTCGCTCCGGGTGACGATCCCCACGAGCTTCTTGGGAGAGGAGCGCGTGACCACGGGGAGCCGACCCACCTGCTCGCGCACCATGTGGTCCGCGGCCTCGCGGGCGGTGTTCGTATCGTAGATGACGACCGGCGGCCGCGTGAGGATGTCCTTCACCCGGCTGTCGATCTCGAGCTCGAGGTTGAGGAGGTTCCTTCGCGTCACTACTCCCAGGAGGTTCGCTTCCTCGTCCACCACGGGGAATCCCTGGTGCAGCGAGTCGGGATCGCGCGAAGCCATCCAGTCGCGTACATCCTCCACGTAGTCGTCGGCCTTGAGTGCGACGACCTCCGGCGACGCGATGTCGCGGACGAGGACCTGCGAAAGGAAGTCCACTTCGTAGTCGGATTCGACGTTCGTGCCGCGGCGCGCGATCTTCTCCGTCATGATGGTGTGCTTCATCATGAGGAGCGACGCGAGATACGCGGTGCTGCACCCACCGAGAAGCGGGAGAAGTCCCAACGGCTGCCGGGTGGTCTCGAACGCGAAGACCACCGACGTGAGCAGCGCGCGCGACGCACCGGCGAAGATGGCCGCCATTCCCACGAGCGCGGCGATGCGCGGATCGACGCCGAGCTGGGGGGCCAGCGCTACCACCGCTGTACCCAGTACCGCGCCGAGCCCACCGCCGATGGTGAACAGAGGTGCCAGCGTTCCGCCGGATGTGCCGCTTCCCAGCGCTACCGCCCACGAGATGAACTTGAGGATCACCAGGAACAGCAGCGCGTTCCCGACCAGGTCGCCCGACACGATCTTCTCGATGTTGTCGTAGCCCACGCCCATGGTGTGCGGTGCGAAGTAGCCGATCACGCCCACGGCCACAGCACCGATGGCAGGCCACCACATCCAGTGGACGGGGAGCTTGTCGAACGCATCTTCCACCGCGTAGACCGCCCTCGTCACGTACACGCCCGCGACACCGATGAGCGCGCCCAGGATGATGTACATCGCCAGCGCCGGGCCGCTCGGCTGGGCGAGGTTGGGCATCGGGAAGACCGGCGCCGAGCCCAGGAACGCCATGCGGACGGCGGTGGCCGTGGCACTCGCGAGCGCCACGGGGACGAGCGACCGGGCGCGGTACTCGAAGAGAAGGAGCTCGATGGCCAGGAGCACGGCCGATACGGGGCTGCCGAAGGTGGCAGCCATACCGGCCGCGGCGCCGGCCGCCAGGAGGATCTTCCGCTCGTCCGCAGTTATTCGTACTAATTGACCTGCGAGCGATCCGAGGGCGCCGCCGGTGGCTATGATGGGACCCTCGGCGCCGAAGGGACCGCCGGTCCCGATGGCGATGGCCGAGGAGACCGGCTTGAGGATCGTGATCCGCGGAGCGATCCGGCTCTGGTTGAAGAGCACCGTTTCCATGGCCTCGGGAATCCCGTGGCCGCGGATGGCGGGCGAGCCGTAGCGGGCCATGATGCCCACTATCAGACCGCCGATCACGGGCACCAGGATGACCAGAAGCCCGAGATGGTTATCGGCCGGTGAAGCGAATGACGTGGACCACCGGCCGTGGAACGCGAGGTTGGTTATCAACCCGATGAGGCGCATCAGCGCTATGGCGATGAAGCCGGAGCCGAAGGCCACCAGGATCGCGATGCCGCTGATGAGTATTATGCGGCGCTGGTTCTCAGTTCGTTGATGTGGGACGTGTGCGGCGTCGAGCGCGGGTCCGAGCGATGGGGCCACGGGGAGCCCGTCGGTCGTCGAGGCGCGCGATGCCTCGTGATCTGCCATGAGCTTGTTCTCTCTGTCTTGCATTCGGAGCCCCGATGGAGCGCGCCGTAGCGTTGCCGGCGGGGCTCGAGGTATCGAAGGGAATACGAACCGGGCAGCGGCCCTCCAGCAGGGGACCGGACATGCCTCGTCGAACTTTGTATTGACTCCAATATATCAGCACGGGTCACGCCACGCAGAGGGTGCGGCTCGGGTCAGAGCGGCGCCGTCATTCCCACGCAGGTGGGAATCCATGTTCCTGGAGCCGAAATGGGCCCCCGGTTTCGGGGGGCCGACGGTTGGCGGGACACTAACCGAGGCTGGATCGTCTCATCATCAACCCCTTCGGGAGGCCAAGTGACAGCAACAGCGCTCCGTCCCCGTTCCGCCACCGAGATCATCGACGCCTCCTTCCAGCTCCTGAGGCGTCACTACACGCAGCTCGTAGCCGTAGCGGTGGTCGCGCTCCTGCCGTACATAGTGCTGGTGGCGGTGACAGGCGGTACCGGCACCGCATCGCCGTCCGCGCTACTGGTGGTCCTGGCTCAGTATCTCTGCGCGGCACTCGCCGAAGCGGCGGTGATAGTGGGCGTTTCGCAGGCCTACCTCGAGGGGAGCGTGGACATACAACATGCCCTCGTCAGCACGGCCGGCCGGCTCCCCACCATCCTTCTTGCCGGCTTTTTCCGTGGGATGGCGGTGATGGTGGGATTCCTGGCGCTCTTTTTCCCCGGCATCTACGTGCTGCTGCGCACCTTCGCCATCATCCCGGTGGTAGTGCTCGAGGAGCGGTCTGCAGGCGAGTCGTTCAGGCGCTCGTGGGATCTTGCCAAGGGAGAGGTGTGGAAGGTCTTCGTCACGCTACTGCTCGCGTGGCTGATCTTCTTCGTCCTCTACCTCCTCCTCGCAATGATCGCCGGGATGCTCGCCTCGAGGAACGAGCGGGCATCGTCGCTGATCGTGGCGATTCTGCTCGCGCTCGTCTACCCGATCACGGGCGTGGTCACCACGCTGCTGTACTACGACATCCGTGTTCGCCGGGAAGGCTTCGACCTCGAGCTGCTGGCTCGTGAGGCAGCTCCGGTGGCGCCGAGCGCCTGATCTATCTGGCGCCGGAGCTCTTCGGCGCCAGGCTTCAGCGCGCCGAAGTGGCGCCAGATCAGCGTGCCATCGCTGGCTATCAGGAACGTCTCGGGGAGTCCCACGGTCTGGTAGAGCCGTTGCATCCGCCCTTGCGCGTCGCGTCCGATAGTAAAAGTGGCGCCGTGGTCCGCGGCGAACTCGCGGACGTCGGCGTCGTCGCCCATGTCCACGCTCACTGCCAGGACCCGGAGCCCCTTCGCCTCGTAGTCGCGGTGCAGCTGTTCGAGCTCCGGGAACTCCTCCTGACAGGGCCCGCACCAGGTCGCCCAGAGATTCAGAAGGGTGAGCTGCTCATCGGGCCCGACGCTGGCGCTGTCGCCGGCCAGCGTGCGGACAGTGAAGGTGGGCACCGGCTCTCCCGCCGCCAGCGGGCGGAACTTGGCGTCGCCCTGCTTACACGCGCCGAGCGTGAGCAGGAGTACCGCGGATGCGATGGTTAGTCGCTTCATCTGATCTCTCCGCTTCGAACGAGCACCTCGCTTTCGCCGACTCGCTCGAGACCCATGGACGCGTGCGGGTCCTTCATATCCGGGTGGGCGGCCGCGACGGTGCGGGCGTAGTCGGCGCTCTGCTCCGTCCACGCGACGGTGAGCTCGTTTCCATTCACGGCGAGCACGGGGAAGCTCGCTGCGCGCCCCTGGGCGCTTATGTATCGCACGGGTGCGAAGTCGTCGCCGCCGTCGCGCGAGACGCGCAGCGCGATGCGCGGAGTCTGCAGCGTGCCGTCGTCCCAGGCGACCGCCACTACCCCGGATTCGCCGAGCGCGAGCTGGACGTGCGCTGGCTGCGAAAACTCCGCGGTGCCGAGCGGCGTGACATGTGTGAAGCTCTTGCCGCCGTCGTCGGAGCGAGCGTAGAAGACACCCGCCGCGCCCTCCTTCCCGCTCCACCAGGTCACGTGCAGCCGCTCAGCCGAGTCCACGGCGAGCGCCGGCCCGGCGTGCGGGCACGCATCCACCTGCCAGTCGTCCGTCTGGACGCGCACCGGCGTGCTCCATGTGCTACCGCGGTCGTTCGAGCGGGCCACCACGACCTCGCGGATGTTGCCGGGGAGCACCGCGCGCCACGCGGCGTATACCACGCCTCCCGGCGCAGTTGCCAGCGCGGTGCGGCAGCAGGGACACGCCTCGCCCTTCGAAATCGGGTGGTTGGGCGCCCACGTCTTTCCGCCATCCTCGGAGCGAGTCGCGAACGCGTGAGACTCGCCGCTGCGTCCGTCGAGCCAGGCGGCGTAGATGGTACCATCGCGCGCTATGTGAAGCGCGTGGAAATTGTGGGAGGCGAAGACGCTGTCGTCGGTGACGGTAACCGGCTGATCCCAGCTCTTCCCGCCATCGGGGGAGCGCGCGAAGCGGAGTGCTCCGAGCGGGAAGCGCTTTCCGGGCGCCACCTTGCCAACCACATAGAGCGCGGCGAGCGAGCCGTCGCTGGCGTAGGCGATCTTGGGCGGCGCCTCGCCGTGCGCCTCTATCGGGCCCAGCGAGTCACGCAGCTCCGAAGGTGGGGCGCCGCCGACCGAAACGTAGAGCCGGCCATCGCTTCCGCCCCTGGGCGCCGAGATCCACGCAGTGGCCTGCGTGCCGCTCTCCGAGACGGCGAACATGGGTGCGGTACCGACCGACGTGGGCGCGCTCACGCTGCGCGGCTCGGAGAGCTGGATCCTGTCGCTGTTGCCGCAGCCGGCCAGGAGGGTCGCAGCCGCACCGACTACGGCGAGCGCACGAGCGCGGTAGGGATCGATCGTGATCATCTCTGTTCGCTCCTCTGCCAGTCGTAGCTGACGCCCGCGAAGATGGTGCGAGGGGTGCCGGGGTTGTACTGCATTCCCTGGAACGGGGTGTATGTGGCGATCTCCGCGTAGCGGCGGTCGGTCAGGTTGATGGCGCGCGCGAATATCTGAATACTCGGCGCCACGTAGTAGTTCGCGTGGATGTTGAAGAGCTCGTGCCCGGAGTAGTAGTGCGTATTGGCGGGGTCCGCTGGGTAGCGGCCCGTGTGGCTCCACTCGAATGCAACGCGACCGCCGTGCAGCAAGTCGGGCGAATAGGTGAGCAGCACGCTGGCGAGATCGCGCGGTGCCACATCGATCAACTTGCCGTCGTAGCTCACCGTGGAGCTGGGTGACCAGCGCACGTACTCCTGGTTTGCGATCGAGTAGCTCGCGTCGAGCCGGAGCTCGGACACCAGCTGAGCGCCGATGCTCGCTTCGATCCCCTTGTGCCGCGTCTTCCCGGCGTTGGTGGCGACGCGCTGGTTGTCGGGGCGCACGTAGTCGATGATGTCGTCGTGGATGGTCATGTCGTAGGCGGATAGCTGATACACCAGCTTCCCCCACCCCTGTCCGCGCACGCCCACCTCGTAGCTGTCCACCGTGACCGGTTTCAGGCCGACGGTATTTTCGGCAGAGCCCTGCTGGAAGAGCTGCCCCTGCGATGGCGCGCGGAAGCCATGTCGGTAAGAGGCGTAGAGACTCGATCCACCGCCCAGGTCGAAGGTGGCGCCGAGCTTGGGGCTCAGGTGGGTGTAATTCACCGTGGTGCTGGGCGGCACCCTGTGCCGGTTGTCGCTCGACTCGTCGGGCGGGAGCTTCGTGTCGTAGACGTAGCCCGCCAGATCCAGGCGCAGCCCGCCGTTCACCTTGAGTCGCGAGGTGGGAGTGAGCTCGAGATGGATGTACGGCGAGGCGGAGCGATAGGTGACGTCGTAGTCGTACTGCCGCGCGCCCGTCTCGTAGCTCGCCCAGATGTTCTCGGAACCTTGCGTGGAGGTGATGATCTCATTGGCCGTGAAGCTCCCCGGGCTGTAATCCAGGTCCACGCCGCCGATGAAGCGCGCGTGCAGCGGCTCGAAGTCGCGGCGGTACTTGGCGAGCAGCCCGGCCGAGTAATTCTTCGTGTCCCAGATCTGCGGGTCGTAGGTGAGCTGCCAGAACGGGATGAGCTGCAGCACGTCGTAACGCGCATACGGCGTCAGGCTGACCGTGGAATTTCCCGCGTCCCACTCGAGCGCGGAGGAGAAGCGGAGCGCATCGACCTTGCGGAAGGCGATCGGCGAACGGTTCACCGCGCTCTCGGCGTCGTAGTCGGCCTGGTCGAGCGTGTAGACGTCGTGCTGGTGGACGTGCGTGCCGGTGAGTACGGTGTGCGCGGTGGGGCCGCTCGCGCCCTCGTGGTCCCAGCGGACCGTGGCGCTCTGGCGATCGTAGTCCGCTCCGTCGCGCCAGCCCTGGCTGCGCGTGAGATTGAGGTCGGCGCGAATGCCGCCGTCGGAGAACGGGGTGCCCGCGGTGGCGAGGAGGCGCTCGTAGCCGTACGTGCCGCCCTCGACGGAGAGCCTGGCTTCGGGCGTCGCGGGCGGCGGCTCGGTGAGCACGTTCACGACGCCGGCGATCGCGTCGCTTCCATAGAGCGCCGTGCCGGGCCCCTTGAGTACTTCCACACCGCTCGCCTGGGGGAGGTTCACCTCGTAGAGCGCGTTATGGTTGAAGAAGCCCGTGGCGCGCGTAGGGACGCCATCCTCGAGGTAGAGATACATGGGCTTCGTGGTGATGGGCTGGCGGATCGCCATGCTGTGTCCCTCACCGGAGAGCTCGGAGACGTGAACGCCAGGGAGGCGATCGAGCAGCTGCGCCGGGTGCGACGCGTGCGCATCGCGGATCTGGTCGGCGCTGAGTACGTCGATGGTCACCGACGACTCGCCCCGCCGCTGGGCCTCGCGGGTGGCGCTCACCACCACCGGCTCGAGCACGGCGGCCGACTCGCTGAGCGCGAGCTCCACGCTTGTAGTGGCGCCGTCGCTGATCTCGACCTGCCGCTTCAGCGAGTCGAGCCCGAGGCGGCGCGCGACGATCGTGTGCGTCCCCACCGGCACATCGGAGATGTGGAAGCGGCCGTCGGCGTCGGAGAGCGCGCCGAGTCGCGTGCCCTCCACTACCACAGCCACGCCGGGGAGTGGAGTGTCGTCGTGGGCAGACCGCGCCACGCCGTCTATGGCGCCCTGCGCCGATGCGACGGCGGCAATTGCCGCTGTAGCTACGGTCGGCAGGACGAGAGCGATCCCCAGCGCTTTCGCGGCGCAACGGAGAATCGCGCCGAATGTATCCGGCATCTGGTTCCTCTGTCGGAGATATGTATGCGCGAGCCAGCACGCCGGCCGCTCATGGCGGCCGCGCGAAGGCGTGGCTCGACGGTCCCGCTACGGAGATCCGCACCGTCCGTGGATGGACGGCCGCGCGTGGATCACGCGCCGGCGTTACGCCGAGCGTTCCGACAGAGTGGGAGGGCCGTTGGCGAAGGGGATGAAGTACGCGCTGGCCGCGGCGCTGCGCGCGTACTCGGGGAGCTCCGGCGTGGACGATGTGGAGATCGCAACGTCCGGGAGCTCAAGCTTCTGCGATGGAAGCGTGACCGCGTTGGTGACGCAGGCGAACCCGGTGCAGCAGCAGTGCGCTCCGTGCTGGCCGGACTGGTGGTCGCCGTGCGGCGACCCGAGCTCCATCTGCTCGTGCGCGTCCATGGTGGCCATGCCGCCACCGTGCTGCACGCTGCCGTTGGACATCGCCTTGGCGAGCAGCGGGTCGTGCACCGGACAGACGTGCGTCGCCTCCCCCATCCCCACCGTCAGGACGAGGAAGAAGCCGATCATGAACCCGGCTACCGAACGATACGCCCAGTGCCCGCGCATGTGATGATGATTAATTGAAAGTCGGGGGGAGGGGAAGTACAGGGTTCAGGAGGCAGGGTTCAGTGACTGCCACATGACCGAGATCTAGACGCCGAGGCAGTACCTGAACCCTGAACCCTGTAGTTGCTGAACCCTGTAGTTCCCCCTCCCCCGTGGCCTCTCCCTTGCGCGTCGTACTGAGGAATGGCAACGACGTCAGCCAGAGGAGATGTAGATGGCGAAGCGAAAAGGGAAAGGACAGCAGAAGGGGGCGCAGGACCACGCGGAGGGCGGGCACGGGCCGAAAACGCGAGGGGAGCTCATCCGCGAGTTCGAGTCGTCGCCTTCGGAGGAGCCGTTTGGGGAGCGACCCGAAGATCGACTCGAGAAGCCGGGGAAGCATCCTCTGACGGAAGGGCGCGAGCAGCACGACGAGGCCGATCTCAACGCCGACAAGACCCGGCTCAGCCGCAAGATCGATCGTGAGGACCTCGATCGGAGCGACTACCAGGTGGAGGGCGGAGACACGCGGCATCCGGCGCTGCCACCGGAGAACTGATTTCATGTGCGGCGCCGTTTCGTACACTGGGTCCGCGGCGGACTTCATCCCGCCGCGTCCCACGCTCGCCAAGCTGCGCGAGGCGGCCGCGAACTGTCACGGTTGCGATCTCTGGGCCGTCGGAACGCAGACGGTCTTCGGCGAGGGACCGCGCGCAGCGGAGCTGATGTTCGTGGGCGAGCAACCGGGCGACAAGGAGGACCGCGCCGGCGAGCCGTTCGTGGGTCCATCGGGGAAGCTCCTGGATGCGGCGCTCGAAGCGGCGGGGATCGATCGCTCGCGAGTTTACGTCACGAACGCGGTGAAGCACTTCAAGTGGGAGCGCGGCGAGAAGGGAAAGCGTCGGATCCACAAGAAGCCGAACACGATGGAAGTGCGTGCCTGTCGTCCGTGGCTCGAGGAGGAGATCGCGCTCGTCAAGCCGCGCGTCATCGTATGCCTCGGCGCGACTGCCGCTCAGTCGCTCCTCGGAAAGGAGTTTCGCGTCACGCAGCATCGCGGAGAGCCGATCGAGTCGGAGTGGGCCGACGCGATCTTCGCCACCGTGCATCCATCCGCCGTGCTGCGCACACCGAGTGCGGCACGCGAGCGGGCCGAGCAGGAGTTTTTCGCCGACATCGACCGCGCCGGGGCGTTCATCGCCTCCAGCACGGCGAAGCGGGACGGCTCCAGCTGAGCGGAATTCAGGAGCTCTCGGGCTACCTGACGAGTCCTCGTTAGCATACGACTTGCCCTTCATGGAGTCAGCCGTTCTCCCGTGGAGGAGAGCGGTCGGTTCGGGCGTATGCACCGCGTACGTACCGTTCACCAGACCTCCCAGGAGGGGAGCCCTATGTCAGAACGCAGATGGATGCTCGCGTTCGTGATCCCGCTGATCGCGGGCGGGTGCGCCGTATCCACACAGGAGGAAGTCGCATTGGGCGCGCAGTACGCGGCGCAGGTGGACTCGCAGCTCCCCATCATCCACGATGCGGCACTCCAGCGTTACATCGACGTCCTCGGCGATTCGATAGCGCACGTGACCAGCCGCGCGGATCTGGATTGGCACTTCGCGATCGTGAACACGGACGTGGTGAACGCCTTCGCGCTCCCGGGCGGCTTCATCTACGTGAACCGCGGAATCATCGAGCACGCCGACAGGATGGACGAGCTGGCCGGCGTCATGGCTCACGAGATAGCGCACGTGGTGGAGCGTCACTCGGTGGAGCAGATGCAGCAGATGCAGGGCGCCAACATCGGACTGGTTCTCACGTGTGCGCTCACGAACGTGTGCCAGAGCCAGGCGGCGCAAGAGGTGATCAATGTGGGTGGAACGCTCGCGTTCGCGAAATTCAGCCGGGAAGACGAGGCCGAGGCGGACGAGCAGGGATTCAAGTATCTCGTCAAAGCGGGGATCAGCCCGCAGGGGATGGTGTCCTTCTTCCGGAAGCTGGTGGAGATGGAACAGCAGAGCGGTGGGGCGTCGCCGCCGGCGTGGTTCTCCGATCACCCGCTGACGCAGGACCGGATAGCCGACGTCCAGAACCTGATAAACCAGCTCCCGCCCGAGACGCTCGGCACGCTCACCGAGGACACCAAGTCGTTCCAGGAATTCAAGTCGCGGATCATGTCGCTCCCGCCAGCTCCCCCGCCACAGCAACCGTCGCAGTAGGTGGTGTAACCAGTGGGGAGGGTTTGCAGAGCCGGCGATACCTCTCGGCTGGTTGGGCTCATCGCGGGGGCCTGGTTCATCGCGGGGAACTGCGCACGCGGAGGGCGCGGAGGGGTAAAGAGAGGACGCGGAGAACTGCTTGACCGACTGCCTTCCGCTCGCCGTTCGGGGCTCTCGGCAAGAGAGAGTACTGTGAGTTTTCGGGGAACACCTCCCGCACTACGGAGTCCTGCCCACCCGGGCAGAACCGGAGGCAGGGGAGCAGTTCCCCCTAATCACTCGGAGCCATCCCTGTCCGAAACTCTGAAGAGGACCGGAGTGCTTGTCATGCAGGGCTCTCTCCGCGTCCTCTCGCCGTTCCCCTCCGCGCCCTCCGCGTGCGCAGGTCAGCGCGATGCACCAGGCCCCCGCGATGAGCCAGACCAGCCGCGATGATACCTGCCAGCGCCGATCACTCCAACCGGACGATGTACAGCCTTGCCCCGGTGTAGGTGACGGCGCCGCCGGCGGTATCGAGCTGCCCGATGAGGGTGCGGCTGGCCGCGGACGTGGTCAGGAGGTAGTAGGAGCCGCCGGCCGACGGGGCCTTACCATCTGCGGATTGACCGGAAGAGAGCTGTGTTGCTACGAGCGGGTAGGCGCCCTGGTTCACCGCGGCCTCCACGTTCCGCATGTTCCAGCTCACGTAGCTATAGCGGTCCGAAATGTCCGGCACGCCGCCGTTGTCCACGAAGTTCGCCACCATCCAGCCGGCCATCAGCGAATCGAATGGCACGCCGGCGCGCGCGGTGAGATTGGCGACGCCGGTCTGCGGACCTGCCACGAGCGCGCGCGTGAACGCGGGGAGATTGCCGTTCGCGTAGTGATCGGCGCTCCAGCGCAGGAGCGCCCACGCGGCTCCGCGGACAGCGAGCGATGTGTCGGCGTGCTCGCTGGTGGCGCCGAGTTCTCCCGGCGCGCGCAGCCAGTTGCGGAAGCGCACCAGGTTCTGGCCGAAGAAGGCGTTGAAGTCCTTCAGATCGTTTGCCTGATCGGCCACATCGCTGATCGTCAACTCCTTGCTGTCGCTGAAGCTGTGCTCCGCACGTCCCACGATCTCCTCGGCGAAGTGTGCCAGGCCTTCGTTGAGCCAGGTCTCCTCGTCGGGTGCATCCACCCTGATTCGCACGCCGAGATTGATCATGTGCTGGAACTCGTGCGCGATGGTGCCGCGCGTGTTCTCACGCACATCCGCCGACGTACGCTTGTCGCTGAACTTGGCGTCGGGATCGGGGACGATCAGATAGAAGATCTCTCCGAGGTTGCTCTGCGCGCACTGGGCGGTGGGGAAGAGATCGCCGCCGAAGAAGAAGCCCTGCGTCACCGACTCCGAGCCGCGCTTGGTGGCCGCGTTCACGATCGGCGTGTACAGCAGCACTACGTGCGCGTTCTCGTCGATGTCGGATGGGTTGCCGAAGTGATTGATGTCGGTGGGATAGATGATGTCATCGAACTCGGCGGCGATCGCCGAGAAGTCGGACGAAGTGAAGCCTCCCGAGGGCGCGTCGACATCCTGAGCGAGGATGCCATGATCACCCACCGCCTTCACTACGGCCTTCACGCTCGTGAAGTCAGCGCAGGCGTTCGAAGCGTTGGGATCCGGAACTTTGTAAGTGAGCGTGTCGCCCACGCTCGGTACCGCCTGCGCGCTCACTTTCCCCATCGTTCCGGTGGAGCGGAGGAGCGACGCTGCATTCTGCAGGCTCCCCGCATCCCCGAGCCGGAGTACGCGGCGTTCCATGGCGCGGAAGCGCGCCTCCGCGGCGACGCTCGCTCGCGCTTCTGCAACGAGCGTCGATGGCTCTATCGGCGCGGCATCCGCCTTCAGTGTCGTCTTCAGCGGGGCGACGTTCGCGACCACCTCGTCGGAGGCCGCAGAGTCGGCGAGCACGAAGCTCGGAATGCTGTCGGGCTTGGTGTTGGCGTTGGCGGCGACTACCAGGAAGGTTCCCGCGCCACCGTCGCTCGTCGCGAGCTCCGCGCAGCCGATCGCGGACGGATCGCTGATGACCCTTACTCCGCCCACTGGAAGCGTCACTACTGTCGGGGATTCACCGGCTCCGCAGGGATTCAGCCCCCCGCCCGGTGGGGGACTGACGCTATCCCCACCGCCACATGCGCAGAGGGCCAGGACAGCGACCACTGAGGACGTCCGAAGGATGCTCATAGGATGGGCGCGCAAGGATGCAGGGAGTGTGCTAGCCTCTTCGTCGGGTGGCCGCCGGAAGTTCGGAAGTCGCGGTTCCAAGCTCCGGTTCGGCAGCCGTGGCACCAGCTAAGTTTAGCGCATGAACCGGAAGGCCGTGAGCCATCTTCGTCGCGTGGACCCCGTGATGGCCGGGGTGATCGAGCGTGTGGGGCCGTGCCGCTTTCGCGTCAGCGATGGCGGCTCGCACTTCGACGCGGTGGCGAGGTCCATAGTGTACCAGCAGCTCTCGGGGAGCGCGGCGGCCACGATTCACGCGCGTCTCATCGGCCTTTACCGCGGCGCCACTCCCGAGCCGGCGCTGCTCCTCGCGATGCCGGACGAGCTGCTTCGCGGCGCTGGGCTCTCGCGGCAGAAGATCTCGTACCTGAGGGACCTGGCCGAGCGCGTGGAGGCGGGGGACGTTCCGCTCGACTCGATCCACGAACTGGAGGACGATGCCGTGATCGAAGCGCTGACGCGAATCAAGGGCGTTGGACGCTGGACCGCGCAGATGTTCTTGATGTTCCGGCTCGGTCGCCCCGACGTCCTCCCAGAGCTCGATCTCGGGGTACGCAAGGCAATCCAGCTCGCCTATCGCACGCGCGGCCTCCCATCCACGGAGCGCGTGCGCAAGATCGGAAAATGCTGGGCGCCCTATCGCACCATAGCGAGCTGGTATCTCTGGGAGAGCATCGACATGAAAGTGACGAAACCGGTGCCCCGTCAGTCCGCGCCGCTGGCGACGGCGAACCGGGCGAAGTGAGCAAGTCGAGCGAGCGACGCACCACCATGGTTAGCGGGGATCGCCCGCTCGGCGGTGACAGCGCCCGATCGTACCGCTGCTTCGCCGTATGCGCACTCGGGCTCGAGACGCTGGTAGCCACCGAGCTTCGCTCACTGGATATCGCTGCTCGCGTGCTGGGAGAGGAGCCGGGAGGCGTGGCGTTCAATGCGACGGCAGCGGAACTCTACCGGGCAAATCTGCATCTGCGGACGGCGAGCCGCGTGCTCGTGCGGGTCGGGCAGTTCCACGTGCGTGCGCTGGGAGAGTTGGAGCGGCGGGCGAAGGAGCTCCCGTGGCAGCGTTTCATCGGCCCGGGTCGCGCGGTACGGCTGCGCGTGACGTGCCGGAAGTCACGGCTCTACCACAGCGGCGCGGTGGCGGAGCGAATCGCGAACGCGATGACGTCGCGGAGCGGCGGCATCACCGACCAGAGTACCATCGGCAACGCCGTGGGGAGCCGCGTCGAGCGAGCGGGTGATCCGCCGGACGACGATGATGTGGACGACAACGAGAACCAGCTCGTGGTGGTGCGGGTCTTTCACGACAGGTGCACCATCAGCATCGACTCGTCGGGCGCGCTCCTGCACCGGCGCGGTTATCGTCTGGCCACGGCCAAGGCACCGCTTCGAGAGACGCTCGCCGCGGCGCTTCTTCTCGCGGGTGAGTGGGCTCCAGGCGCGCCGCTCCTCGATCCCATGTGCGGCTCCGGTACGATCGCCATCGAGGGCGCACTCCTCGCGCGCCGGATCGCGCCAGGGCTGCGGCGGAGCTTTGCCTTCGTCGAGTGGCCCGAGTTCGATCGCGAGCTCTGGGAGCGCATGATCGATGAAGCGCGCTCTCTCGTTCTTCCGCATGCGCCGGCGGTGATTCAGGGATCCGACCGCGACGCCGGCGCGATCGAGGCCGCCATCGCCAACGCCGAGCGCGCGGGGGTGGCGGGTGACATCGAGCTCACTCGGCGATCGCTCTCCGCCATCGAGCCGCCGCCGGAACCGGGATGGGTCGCGACCAATCCCCCGTACGGTGCGCGTGTGGGAGAGCGCGACCGCCTCCGGAACCTCTACTCACAGTTCGGCAAGGTGCTGAGTGCAAAGTGCGCCGGCTGGACCGTCGCGCTACTCTCCGCCGACTCCCGCCTCGACTCCCGCCTCGGCATCCCTCTCGAGACGATTCTGAAAACCCGCAACGGTGGCATCGCCGTGCGCGTGGTGAGGGGAGGGGGGAGAGAGAAAACAGGAAGCAGAAAGCAGGAAGCAGTGAACTACTAGGGTTCAGGAGGCAGGGTTCAGGGTTCAGGAACTACAGGTGTAAGGAAACAGGAAACAGGAAACAGGAAACAGGAAACAGGAAACAGGAAACAGGTAACTGCCTCGGGATTGAGGGCTTTCTCCTCACGAGCCGGTACCCGTTCCCCGTTCCCCGTTTCCTGTCTCCTGCAGTTGGCAGTTCCTGAACCCTGAAGCCTGCCTCCTGAACCCTCAGGTTCTCACTGCATTCTGCTTTCTCTCACTCCCTCTCCCTGGCTCGCCTGTTGCATCCGGTGATGGCAACCATCCTCTCGGAGAGAGACCATGGCTACGACCAAGAGGTCCAGCAAGAAGTCGAGTGGGCGGAAGTACAGCAAGGGAGCGAGCAAAAAGGTCGCGCGTGCGGTGAGGAAGCAGAAGCACGGTACTTTGCGCAGCGGGAAGGGTGGTCACGGGGGCAAGGTGAAGAGCCGTAAGCAGGCGATCGCGATCGGGCTCTCGGAAGCACGAGAGTCCGGAGAGAAGGTGCCAAAGAAAAAGAGCTCCTCGAAGAAGAGCTCCTCCTGATCGGGGACGTCAGAAAGGCGAAGGCAGAGAGCAGAGAGCAGTGAACGGCTCGTAATTCAACGTCATCCCCGCGAAAGCGGGGACCCATGTTTACCAGACGGAACATGGGTCCCCGCTTTCGCGGGGATGACGCCGTTCGGTGTGCAGTTCACTGCTTCCTGCTCTCTGCTCTCTGCTCTCTCACTTTTCCTCCCCACCATCGGGCACGAAGATGGAGAGGAGAAAGCTCACGATGCTCACGACCAGCGCGCCCCAGAAGGCGCTGGCGAAGCCGGCGACGTGGAATCCGAGTCCGAGAGAAACGGAGAGTGCGCTCGTGAGCCAGAGCATCAGCGCGTTGATGACGAAGATGAAGAGGCCGAGCGTGAGGAGGACGAGCGGGCAGGTGAGCAGCTTTAGGAGCGGGCGGACGATCGCGTTGACCAGGCCGAAGATCAGCGCCACGCAGAGGAGCGAGATCCAGCCGCCGGTGAAGGTGATGCCGTTCACGAGCGCCACGGCTGCCCATAGGGCGGCGGCGGTGATGATCAGCCGGATGAGGAAGCGCATCGCGGAGCTCCGTGTGGATGTGAGGGGCGGCCAGCGATTCGCTGGATCGCTGGCCGCGCGGCGTTAGCGCGAGGTATTACCCGCGTAGCTCACTTTCCAGATGCGGCCGCCCTTGTCGTCGGTGATGTAGAGCGAGCCGTCGGGCCCCTGCGCCAATCCCATGGGGCGATAGCGAGCGCTATTACGCGACTTGTCAGGCCCGGCGAAGCCGTCGGCGAACGTCTCGTAATCGGAGCCGGGCGCGCCGTTCTTCATCGGGACGAACGCCACCTGGAAGCCGGCCTGCGGCTCCGGCGCGCGGTTCCAGGAGCCGTGGAAGGCAATGAACACTCCACCGCGGTAGCGCTCGGGGAACTGTGTCCCGGTATAGAAGACCGCCGACTCCGGCGCCCAGTGGCCCGGGAAGACCGTCACCGGCTCCTTCTTGTCAGCGCAGCGGCCGACCTTCTTGCCGTCGCCGCCGTACTCCGGCGCGAGGACGAGGCGCTTCGCCTCGAAGCTGTAGAAGCAGTACGGCCAGCCGAAGTCATCGCCCTGGTTCACCTGCACCAACTCCTCCGCCGGATTCTCCGCGCCCTGCTCCGCGTCGAAGTACTGCGGCCAGCTCTGGAAGAGCTGATCGCGGCCGTGCTGGGTGGTGTATAGCTTCCCGTCCACGGGGTTGATGGTGAGCCCCATCGAGTTGCGGATACCGGTTGCGAAGTGCGTCTTGCTCGACGGCTTCTGCCCCTGCTTGTTCGCGTCGAACTTCCAGATTCCGGCGCGCGTCTGGAGCTCGGTGCAGGGATCGTGACCGGGAGACCCCTTCTGGCGGTCCTTCACCTGGCAGGAGTTCGTCCGTGACCCGATGTTCACGTAGATGGCGCCCGAACTGTCGAAGGTGAAGTTGCGCGCTCCATGACCGCCGGTCGGGAGACCGGTGACGATCGTCTGCGCCTCGCCGGAAGGAGTGAGGCTCCCTGCCGTGAGCGGATACCGCACAATGCGGGTCTGCGCGTCGGCGTAGAGGAAGCCTCCGTGCAGCCCGATCCCCGTGCCGCCCGCACTCCCGAAGCTGACGCTCGTGTCGGCACGGCCGTCGTGGTTCGCATCGCGCAGCGCGAGGATGCCACCCTTACCGGTTCCGTTCTCGAGCCCACTCCCCGACTCGAGCAGCTGGACGAACACGTCTCCATTCGGCGCCACTGCTATGTGCCGCGGCCCACCAGACAGGTCGGCGAACACCGTGGCGCAGAAGCCATCAGGGAGCGTGATCCCACCGTTGTCACCGGAACAGGCGCTCGCGACCGCTCCATTGGCGGTATCGGAAGTGATGCTGCTGTCAGATCCGGATGCTCCACCTGCGCTCTCCCCGCCGCACGCCGCCAGCAGAGCCGCCAGCACCATCGCCAACCCGCGTCCCTGGATCATCATCGTTCGAGGCCCCCGTTCGACAGTGATTCGTAGTGGTGTTTCCCCGTGGTGCATCCCCGCGCGCGACTTCTCGCGCACCCGTTCAGACCCGAGGCATACCTCAGGCCGTACGGGCGCGAGGGTGAAAGCTAATGGATGTCGGGGTGGGTGGTCTGGATCATCTCGGGGCTTGGTACATCGCGCGGACCTGCGGACGCGGAGGTCGCGGAGGGAACTGAGAGGGCGCGGAGAACCGCCTTACACGCGCGCGTCCGCGCTCCGTTAGTGAACCACTCCGAGAGAGAGTCATCCGAGTTTTGGGGGAACTGCTCCCGCGGTTGGAGTCCTGCCCGGGCGGACGCAACCCACGGCGAGGGAGCAGTTCCCCCTATTCACGCAGATCTCTCCTTATCGGGATCTGGGGAGAGGGATGGGATGCCCGTCCTTGCAGGACGTTCTCCGCGCCCTCTCAGTTCCCTCCGCGACCTCCGCGTCCGCAGGTCCGCGCGATGTACTCTCCTTACGATTCGGCCTGCCTGGCGCGCCTGTTGGCAGCCATCCAGATGAGCCGCGCTGCGTAGAGCAACCCGAAGATGATCGCGTAGATCAGCGGCTCGGTGATGTCCTTCTTCACGGCCCACCAGAAGTGGATCACACCGAGTACGGCGACGACGTACACGAGGCGGTGCAGCGATCGCCAGCGGGCGCCGCCGAGGCGGCGGACCATGGCGTTGGTGGAAGTGACGGCGAGTGGGATGAGGAGGAGAAACGCCGCCATGCCGATGGTGATATATGGGTGCTTCACCACGTCGTGCACGATGTCTCCGAAGTCGAAGAACATGTCGACGCCGATGTACATCGAGAGGTGAAGCGCGGCGTAGGAGAAGGCGAAGAGGCCGAACATGCGGCGGTAGCGTACCAGCCAGTTCCAGCCCGTGAGCCGCCTGAGGGGAGTGACCGCGAGGGTGACCATGAGGAAGCGGAGCGTCCACTTCCCCGTGAAGTGCTCGGCCTCGGTGATCGGGTTGGCACCGAGGTAGCTCGTGGTGCGGGCGAAGTCGGAGTAGAGCGCCCAGACAACCCATATAGCTGGTACCAGGCATAGGACGAACAGCGCCGGCTTGAGCCAGCGCGGAGCTCGGACGGCACGCGTCTGTCGCTGCCGCGCACCAGTGCTCGCTGCCCTCGGTGCACGTGCTCCGCGCTCGGTGCGTACAGCTGCCTCGCTCAAAAGTTCTTCCTCAGATCGATCCCCGAGTAGAGACTCGCTACCTGATCGCCGTAACCGTTGAACATGAGAGTAGGGCGGCGGCGGAACTCGCCGATGCGACGTTCCTTCGCCTGGCTCCAGCGCGGATGGTCCACGTTGGGATTCACGTTCGCGTAGAAGCCGTATTCGTTGGGCGCGGCGACGTTCCAGGTGGTGGCGGGCTGCTTCTCGGTGAAGGCGATCTTCACGATCGACTTGGCGCCCTTGAAGCCGTACTTCCACGGGATGACGTGGCGGAGCGGCGCTCCGTTCTGGTTGGGGAGTGTCTTCCCGTAGAGGCCCACGACGAAGATCGCGAGCGGATTCATGGCTTCATCGAGCCGCAGCGCCTCCGTATACGGCCACTCGAGGATCGGCCGCCGCTGTCCGGGCATCTGCCTGGGGTCGAGAAGAGTGGTGAGCTGGATGTAATTCGCAGATGAGAGCGGTTCCACTGCCTTGATGACGCTCGCCATCGGGAAGCCGAGCCAGGGGATCACCATCGACCACCCTTCGACGCAACGGTGCCGGTAGACTCGCTCCTCGAGCTTGTAGGGCTTGAGGAAATCCTCGAGGTGGTAGGTCGCCGGCTTGTTCACGAGGCCGTCGACCTCCAGCGTCCACGGCTTGGTGCGGAAGTTCTTCGCGTTGGCCGCCGGGTCGCTCTTGTCGGTGCCGAACTCGTAGAAGTTGTTGTAGGTCGTCACGTCCTCGTAGGGCGTGAGCTTGTCGTCGGGCGGTTCGCTGCCGGAGTCGCTCAAGGAGTCCGCGCGGGCCGACGACGCATCGCACCCCGTCAGCGACGCTCCGCCCAGCAGCGACGACCCCGCCAGCGCGGCGAGCCCGATCCCGCCGACCTTCTCCAGGAACTTGCGCCG
This sequence comes from Gemmatimonadaceae bacterium, assembly GCA_035688075.1. Taxonomy (GTDB): domain Bacteria; phylum Gemmatimonadota; class Gemmatimonadetes; order Gemmatimonadales; family Gemmatimonadaceae; genus JADGGM01. The sequence goes on along the minus strand of DASSNL010000131.1, from coordinate 70,740 downwards.
GCCCACATAGTCCTTCTCGTCCGTAATGTCCGACGCACGTACGTCGCTTGGTTTCCTGATGAGCATGGGGCGTATCCTCCTTCGTAGCTGGTCCTAAGATACTGCTCCGCGCGCGAAACAGTTCCCGCTGGGGGCGAGGAGACAGCAGAAAGCAGAGAGCAGAAAGCAGTGAGCTGCTCTAGCTACCGGCGTCATCCCCGCGAAAGCGGGGATCCATGTTCGGTCTGACTAACATGGATCCCCGCTTTCGCGGGGATGACGGCCTTATGGGCAGTTCACTGCTTTCTGCTTCCTGCTCTCTGCTTTCTCCGTCTTCTCCGTCTTCTCCGTCTTCTCCGTCCGTTGACATTCCCTCCATCCGCTCCCACATTCCGGAAACACGTTCCGCGGTGATTTGTAGCGATTGCGACCGCGTTAAAAATTCCGCTAAACCGTTCGCGTGATCTGTGCAAACAGCCCGGGAGCGGTAGTCGCTCACCGGGCTTTCTTGTCGTGCCCGGTGGGCTCAACTTCAAGGGCCTGCATCCATGACTCACCCGTCTGCCGATTCCTTCGTTTTCTCCAGCGAGTCGGTGTCCGAAGGACATCCCGACAAGCTGGCCGATCGCATCAGCGATGCCGTACTGGACCTGCACCTGCGTTACGATCCGCGCTCGCGCGTAGCGTGCGAGGTGCTGGTGACCAATAACTTCGTCTGCATCGCCGGCGAGACGCGCTGCAACGGCAACGTGACGAAGGAAGAGGTGGAGCTGGCGGCCCGCAAGGTGATCCTCGACACTGGTTATACCGGCTTCGATCCGCGCTTCGGTTACGAGAGCGCGGTCATCGACGTGCGGCTGCAGCCGCAGTCGAACGAGATCGGCTGCGCGGTGGATGAGAAGGTCACGGCGGAGCTGCAGGGCGCGGGCGACCAGGGGTTGATGTTCGGCTATGCGACGAACGAGACGCCTTCGCTGATGCCGGCGCCGATCACCTACGCTCACGGCCTCGTGCATGAGCTGGCGCGCTCGCGCAAGGCGGAGGACGTAGCGTGGCTCCGCCCGGATGCCAAGTCGCAGGTGTCCATTCGTTACGTGGATGGCAAGCCGGTCGAGGCGACGCGCATCGTGATCTCCACCCAGCACTCGCCGTCGGCGCGCCAGCCGGAGATCCGCGACTACATCGTGGGCACTACGATCCCCGCCGTCGTACCGGCGGAGCTGCTCACCAGTGGCTGGGAAGACAGGGTGCTGGTGAATCCGTCCGGCGCGTTTACCGAAGGGGGGCCAGCCACCGACACGGGTCTCACCGGGCGCAAGATCATCGTGGATACTTACGGTGGTATGGCACGGCACGGCGGCGGTGCCTTCAGCGGGAAGGATCCATCGAAGGTGGATCGCTCCGCCGCCTACGCGGCACGGTGGGTGGCAAAGAACATCGTGGCGGCCGGGCTCGCCGAGCGCTGTGAGGTCCAGGTGGCGTACGCGATCGGAGTCGCCGAGCCGGTGAGCATCATGGTGGAGACGTTCGGCACCTCGAGCGCCACGCGCCGCGAGCTCGAGGAGCGCGTGGCGGAGGTCTTCGACCTCACGCCGTACGGGATCATTCGCGACCTCTGCCTCCTGCAGCCGATCTACTATCCGACCGCGGCGTACGGTCACTTCGGTCGCGAGCCGAACGGGAGCGGGACGTTCACGTGGGAGGAGGCGTCCAGAGCGGTGGAGTTGCGCTCCGAGCGAAACGTGGCGGCGAGCGCCTGAGCTCGAAGCGTCGACAGCGCGCACGACTCGAGACGTGCGCGCTGTCAGTTCAGTACGACCACGAACCAGTCCGTCTCTGGCGGACGGTTCTGGAGGGACGTGAGGATGCGAGCTCTCGTGTCGCTGTCCCGGCGGCCACTGATCCCGATCACGGCGATACTGCTCGTGATCGGTGCGTGCGCGCGCGAGTCGGCTCCCTCCGATAACCACGGCGCGACGAAGGAAGCGGGCGCGGCGAGCACACCGGCAACTCCGGACGCGCCGCCCACCGTTCAACTCGTCGAGCGCCCCTTTCTCCCCGTTCCTCCGGACTCGGAGATTCCTGCCGGCCCGCTCGGCGTCTCCATCCGTCGCGGACGCGCCCTCTTCGAGGCAACGCGCGACAGCCTACCCAGGAATGTGGGGAACGAGCTGCGCTGCCTGAGCTGTCACCTCGATGGCGGCCGGAGGGCGAACGCATCGCCGTTGGTGGGATCGTTCGTCGCATACCCTACGTACAACGCGCGCGCCGCGCGGATCTACACGATCCAGGATCGAATCAACGACTGCTTCAGGCGCAGCATGGCGGGACGTCCGCTCCCTGGTGAGAGTGCCGATCTGCGAGACATGGTCTCGTATCTCGCTTTCCTCTCGCGCGGGATCGCGGCGGGGAGCGAGGTGAAGGGCCATGGTCTCCCGAAGATACGGCCGCTCGCCCCCGATACCGCGCGCGGAAGAGAGATCTTCGCATCCACGTGCGCGCGGTGTCATGGCAACGACGGCGAGGGGAGGTCCTTCGCGCCACCGCTCTGGGGGCCGGGATCCTACAGCATCGGTGCGGGGATGGCTCGACTGCGGACCGCTGCGTCGTTCATCCGGCACAACATGCCGTACGATCTGCCAGGTACGCTCACCGATCAGCAGGCGTTCGATGTTGCTGCGTACGTAAACTCGCATCCGCGTCCCGATCTCGCCGGGAAGGAAAATGACTGGCCCAACGGTGACGCGCCACCCGACGCGGCGTACCCTACGCGCGCCTCGAGGAGGCGAGCAGCGGCGACTGGAAGCAGATGAGGAAAAGTCACTTGTGGTAGTCAGCGGCCGAGTAATACGTCACCCACACTACGGAGGGATCGACAATGCCGAACGCGAACGAGTACACCACACACCGCCGGGGTTTCCTGGCGCGGCTCGCGGCCGGGTCAGTCGCACTGGGACTCGGCACCGTTCCCTCGTCTCTGCGCGCGGAAGCGATGCGCGAGGCGCCGCGGGGCGTTGGCGGAGCTCCCTCACCCGACGAGTGGCTGAGTGGAGTGAATGGGAAGCACCGCCAGGTGCTGGACGCGGTATCCGTGAATAACGGGATGTCGCTGATCTGGTCGATGGTATTTCTGAACTCGCACAATCAGGCGAGTGAGCTCGCGGACAAGGATCTCAGTGCCGTGACGGTGCTGCGGCACGAGGCGATCCCTATTGCATTCACTGACCCGATCTGGAAGAAATACAAGCTGGGCGAGGCGTTCCACGTGGACGATCCCGCGACGAAGAAGCCCGCGGAGCGGAATCCCTTCTTCCACCCGAAGCAGGGGGAGCTGTTCCTCCCGGGGATGGAAGTGGAAACGCTGCTCGGTCGGGGAGTGATCTTCGGCGTGTGCAATCTCGCTACGACCGTTTACAGCGGGATGCGCGCGGATGCGATAGGAGTGCCCAAGGACCAGGCGTATAAGGAATGGAAGGCGGCGCTGATACCGGGGTTCACGCTCGTGCCATCGGGGATCTGGGCGGTGAACAACGCACAGGAGCACGGTTGCAGCTACGCTTACGCGGGTTGATATCTCACGCGCGCCGGTGTCCCAGTATGGAGACACCGGCGCGCAGTGACCTGCGTCGGCGAAGATTTCCCGTAGTCAGTAACCCGTGGAGCGCTGGCGGAAAATATTCCTACATCGCACTATGGAGCACGACGTAGCGCAGGGGTATATTGCGCGTCCCTCGCTGCGTTCGCGTTTTCGAGCGGGCGCCTGATGTTGACTGTATAAGAGCGAGACCTATGCGAGCTGTTTGCATCTCACGACATCGCATCCTCAGCGATCATGTCTGCTCGATCTTTCGCGACACCGGTGTGGAGTGCCAGCCGGTGGTCGGTTTCCAGGAAGGTATGACCATCACCCGTTCGTCGTTCCCGGACGTGGTGATATGTGATTACGATCTCCTCGTCGCCGCACCGCTGGCCGACTGGGAGCGCGACCCGATTCTCTGCGAAGTTCCCATCATCGCGGTGAGTCTCACTCGTCGTCCGGAGGAGGCGCATTTCGTCGACACCAACGGAATCGCGGGCTTTCTCTATCTGCCGCTCGTGGACGACGAAGCCGCCGTGCGCATGGTGAAGGCGGCGTGCTCGCGCGGCAATACGCACGGAGAGCGAATGCACGGCGTTCGCGTGCCCGACAGCGCTTTCCGCTGGCCGCCCATCAGCGACAGCGAGCGAGTGCGGCGGGAGTGAGCGGGCGCAGGGAAGCGGGGGCGAGACGTAACATCGCGATCGTACGGCTGATTCGCTGAGAACAGCAAGGTGACCACGCAAGCATGAGCACGGAGATATGAAAGGAACGCGAGCGGTTCTCGCGTTCGCGGCGTTGGCCTTGAGCCTCGCCGCGTGTGGCGGGGAGGAAGGGAGCGGATCGCGACAGGGTGCTTCGAGCGGCGCGGCCGCTGCGGGCGAATCGGGCGGCGGCGCGAATTCGCCGAGTGCCGCCGTGGCGGAGAGCGCGGCGGTCGCACACGATGTATGGAACAAGGCCGAAGTGGTGCGACGCCTCGAGGAGGCGGGACTCGTGGTCACCGACTCGGGAAAGAAGGCGCACAACCCGTCGCTGAAGCTCGAAGGCGAGGAGCTTGGTGTGAGCGGCGGGCAGCTCGAGATCTACGTCTACTCCGACGATGCTGCCCGGGAGCAGGACGCGGCGGGGCTGGATACCACGAGGAAGGGACTGCCGAGCATCTACGATCCGAAGTACATCATCTCCGGGAACCTCATAGCGATTCTACACACGCCGAAGGACAGGTTGGCGGAGAGGGTGAGGCTGGTGCTGATGTCGCGGCATGGGGGGTGAGGGGTGTATGCCCGCGGCTAATGTGGCGGGGACCCGGATACAAAGAGGGGCAGTCATGATATCATGACTGCCCCTCTTCGCGACACGCTGCGGAACTTCAGTTACTTCGTCTGATCGCAGTCAACCACGCCATCCTTCGTCGGATCGGACGCGGCAGCGTCGCCGGCGAGAATCGTGCAGCCGTAGATGCCCTTCGAGATCGAGGTGTTGACGACGGTGAGGTTGTATCCGCCCGCCGTTGCGCCAGTCGCTGTCTGCGAATTGCCCGGTGACAGCGCGAAGTCGTAATTGCCGCTCGTCAGGTCGGTGTAGCTGCCGTACGAGCTGTTATCCGAGAAGTACGCCTCTTCCGCCGTCATGTAGTTGCGGATGTCGGTCTTCACCGACGCGAGCTTGGCCTTGTCCTTCGTGTTCGAGAACTTCGGAATCGCGATAGCGGCGAGAATGCCGATGATGACCACGACGATCAGAAGCTCGATCAGCGTGAAGCCCTTCTTCGCAGTGTGAAGCATGAGTGTTGATCCTCCTGGATCGAAGTTCGCGGGCGTCATGCTCGCGAGGTGAAGAACTGCCAGCCACTGGGAGGCGACTGTGTAACTCTGGACCGGTGCTAAAGCAGGGTGAGTGCCAGACTGGACTGTTTTCGTAACTCCTTGATCAGGACCACTTTACCGCGAGACCCGTCGCCGGGCTCACCGTCGGCCGCATGGCGAATTGCAACCTGCATGGTGTATTGCGATGCTCGAGGAATCCCTCGCGCCGCGCCCCCATGCCCGGCGTCCGCCCGGTACCCAGCCCCGCGGCGAAGCCAGCTCCCACCAACCACCGGAAGCACCTGTCCCGGTGTCGTTCCAAGACGATCGGAAGCCCGCGAGGTAAACCCCGCACTCCTCCACCGAGCCCCCTGCTCCACTCCGATTCGCCCCCTCGTCACCTTGTCCCAAACACCGTAACACTCATTGCCAAACGCTCCATCGCCGATCCGTTGCGCGGAGGACCGATCGGATGCCTGGGGGGGGAGAGAGCAGAAAGCAGACAGCAGAAAGCAGACAGCAGAAAGCAGGGAACTGCCGATGGGGTGAGGGAGAGGGGGGCAAGGAAACAGGAAACAGGTACCGGCTCCCTCCGAGACAGCCCTCACCGCCGAGGCAGTCCCCTGTTCCCTTCCCGTTCCTGTTTACTGCTTCCTGCTTCCTTGCAGTTCCTGCTTTCTGCCTTCTGCTCTCTGCTGTCTGCTTTCCTCTTCCTCCCCTTCCACGCTCATTAGATTACGACGCATGAGCGAACTACCCATCACAAGCGCTTTCAACGACGCCTACATCGAGGAGATGTACGAGTCGTTTGTCCGCGACCCGTTCTCGGTGGAGGAGTCGTGGCGACAGTTCTTTCAGCTGGGCCGCCGACTGGCGGGAGCGCCGGCCGCACGCACGGCCGAGGGTGCGGCGCTCCCCTCGGCCGCCCCTGCCACGATCGATACGGCGTACCTCCGCAAGGTGGCCGGCGCCGCGGGGCTGGTTCAGGCGGTCCGGCAGTATGGCCACCTGGATGTCCAGCTCGACCCGCTCGGCTCTCCGCCGCTCGGCGCTGCGGAGCTCAAGCCTGAGTTCCACGGGATCACCGAGGAGGATCTCGCCACGATCCCGGGCGCCGCGCTCGGCTTCGACAACGAGCCTACCGCCGCAGGCGCGGTGGCGCGTCTCCGCGAGCTCTACTCGTCCCGGCTCGGCGTCGAGTTCGAGCACATCGAGGAAGAGGACGAGCGCGAGTGGTTCCGCGATCAGATCGAGCGGGGTGGGCTCCGGCGCGATATCACCGCCGACGAGAAGAAGGCGGTACTGCGCCGCCTCACGCAGGTGGATGGGCTGGAGCGCTTCCTCGGACGCGCCTACCAGGGCTACAAGCGCTTCTCGATCGAGGGGACGGACGCCCTCGTGCCGATGATCGATGCCGCCGTCGAAGGCGCGGCGCATGCCGGCGCGCGCGACGTGGTCATCGGGATGGCCCATCGCGGCCGCATCAACGTCCTCGCGCACGTGCTCGACAAGCCGGCTGCCACGGTCTTCCAGGAGTTCGAGGGGCGACACGCGACGGGCGACGCAGCGAGCGACACGGGCGATGTGAAGTATCACCTGGGCGCGCGCACTCGCCGTACGGTGAGCCGCGGCGACGCGGTAACAGGCGGTGCGGAAGAGGCGGTGGTGAACGTCATGCTCGCGCCCAATCCGAGCCACCTGGAGTTCGTGGACCCGGTGGTGGAAGGGGTGGCGCGTGCGCTGCAGCGAGTGCCCGGTTCGGTGGGTGAGCGCGACGAGCGGAGCACACTCCCGATTCTCGTGCACGGCGACGCGTCGTTCCCGGGCGAGGGGGTGGTGGCGGAGAATCTCAATCTCTCGCACCTGGCCGGCTTCAGTACGGGCGGCACGCTCCACATAATCGCGAACAACCAGGTGGGCTTCACCACCGACCCGCGCGAGGGGCGCTCCACCTACTATGCGAGCGACCTGGCCAAGGGCTTCGAGATCCCGATAGTGCACGTCAACGGCGACGACGCCGAGGCGTGCATCCTCGCCGTCCGGCTCGGCCTCGCCTATCGCGAGAAGTTCGGCAAGGATTTCCTCGTGGATCTGGTGGGCTATCGCCGTCACGGACACAACGAGACCGACGAGCCGGCGTACACGCAGCCGCTCCTCTACGCAGCCATCAAGCAGCACCCCTCGCCCCGCGAGGTGTGGGGGCAGCGGCTCGTCCAGGAGGGGCTCGTCACCGACGAGGAGGTGAAGGCACTCGACGCCGAGGTCCAGTCGGAATTCGACAGGATCTACGCCGCGGTGAAGGCCGGAACCGCCGATGCGCCGCCGCACCTCCCTGGCAACCAGCGCGGTCCCACGGGGCAGCTGGGGGTGGACACCGCGGTGCCCGCCGACGACCTCATGGAGCTCAACGAGCGACTCCTCGCCTGGCCCGACAGCTTCAAGCCGCTCCCCAAGCTGGCGCGCCAGCTCGAGCGGCGGCGAGCCGCCATGGGCGAGGGCGGCGGGATCGATTGGGGACACGCCGAAGCGCTCGCCTGGGGCTCGCTCCTGCAGAATGGCAAGTCCATTCGGGTGAGCGGCCAGGATGTGGAGAGAGGCACGTTCTCGCACCGGCAAGCGGTGCTGCACGATCACGAGAGTGGTGAGACCTTCACTCCGCTGCAGCACATCCCCGGCGCTACTGGCGCGTTCGAGATCTACAACTCTCCGCTCTCGGAAACCGCGGTGCTCGGCTTCGAGTACGGCTACAGCGTTGCCTCTGCCGATACGCTGGTGCAGTGGGAGGCGCAGTTCGGCGACTTCGCCAACGTCGCGCAGCCTATTATAGACCAGTTCATAGCGTCGGACCGTGCGAAGTGGGGGCAGAACTCGGGTGTGGTGCTCCTCCTGCCGCACGGCTACGAGGGGCAGGGCCCCGAGCACTCCAGTGCGCGGCTAGAGCGCTATCTGCAGCTCTGTGCGGAGCACAACCTGCGCGTTGCGTATCCCACGACGCCGGCCCAGTACTTCCACGTCCTGCGCCGGCAGGCGCTGCTCTCGGAGCGCCGCCCGCTGGTCCTGATGCAGCCCAAGAGTCTGCTCCGTCTCCCCGAGGCGGCCTCGCATCTCGCGGAGCTGGCCAGGGGCTTCTTCCGACCGGTGATCGACGATTCGTCGGATGCGGTCGTGCCGGATCAGGTGCGGCGCCTCGTCTTCTGCACGGGGAAGATCTATTACGATCTCGCCGGTGCCGAGCGTCCGCCGCAGCTCGCCATCGTCCGTGTGGAGGAGCTCTATCCCTGGCCGCACGAGGCGATCACGGCGGTTCTGGAGCGCTACCCGGGAGTGGAAGAGGTGGTGTGGGCGCAGGAGGAGCCGAAGAACGCCGGCGCCTGGACCTTCGTCGCACCGCGTCTCCGCGCCGCGGTCGGGAACAGTGTGCCGATCCGCTATGTTGGTAGGCCGGAGCGTGCCAGCCCCGCCGAGGGCTACGCCTCTGCGCACGCGGAACAGCAGGCCGCGATCGTCGCGGAGGTCATGGCGATGCAGGCGGTGGCGGCGCGGTGAAGTGAGAAAGAAAGCAGAGAGCAGAAGGCAGAAAGCAGTAACGACTCGCTGAGGCAGCGCCCTGGCCCCCGAGGTAGTTCGCTGCTTTCTGCTGTCTGCTTTCTGCTCTCCTGTCCCTGGTCCCTAGCCCTACTCCCATATGTCCCGACTCAAATCCCTCTCCCTCCTCCTCGCCTGGTCGCTCGCTCTTCCCGGTTGCAGCGAGGCACAGACGCGGGTGGCGGGAGCGGAAGGGGCGGCGGCGCTCGGAGAGCTCGTGGAGGGGTTGGGGGTTTCGGTGAGGGTGCTGCTGATAGGGGCGCACCCGGATGACGAGGACACGCGGCTGATCACGTGGCTCACGAAGGGTGAGCACGCCGACGTCGCCTACCTCTCCCTCACCCGCGGTGACGGCGGGCAGAATCTCATCGGCAACGAGCTCGGCGAGGCGCTCGGCGTCATCCGCACCGAGGAGCTGCTGGCGGCTCGACGTCTCGACGGCGGGCATCAGTACTTCACGCGCGCGTACGACTTCGGTTTCTCGAAGAGCGCGGACGAGAGCTTCCAGCATTGGCCGCACGACTCGGTGCTGAGCGATGTGGTGACCGTGGTACGGGCGTTCCGCCCTCACGTCATCGTCTCGGTGTTCTCCGGGACGCCGCGCGACGGACACGGTCAGCACCAGGTAGCCGGCATAGTAGCGCGCGAAGCGTTCGACGCGGCCACGGACACGGTGCGCTTCCCGCGGAGCGCCACCGCCGGGCTCGGCCCTTGGGCGCCCCTCAAGTTCTATCGTGCGCGGTCTTACTGGGGCGGTGAGGGGGCGACCTTCACTTATAACGCCGGCAAGTATGACCCGCTCCTGGGCGAGTCGTACGCGGAGCTCGCGGCACTCAGCAGGTCGCAGCACAAGTCGCAGGGCTTCGGCCGCGTGGCCGAGCTGGGGTCCATGACCGGATCCGTCCGGCGCGAGGCGTCGCGTGTGGGCTCGCCGGGTGATCCATCGAGCGAGCGCTCGATCTTCGCCGGAATAGATACTACGTGGAGCCGCCTCGACTCGCTGGTGTCGCGCCCCGAGGAGCGCGCGATCGTAGCTCGACTGGTCGCGGCAACGAAGGATGTACGCGAGAAGATCGACCTCTTCGATCCCTCTGCGGACGTGGATGCGCTCACCCGCGCTCATGCCGCTCTGGCGGCGCTAGCGGCGGCGGAGCGGGAGTCTCCGCACCCGAATCCCGACGTGCAGTCATCGGTGGCCGACGGTCTCGTGCGCGCGACGAGAGCGCTGCTGATGGCGCGCGGCATAGCGGTCGAGGCAACGGTGGATCGCGATTTCGTGGCGCTCGGCGATTCGATTGCGGTGAGCGTGGCCATCTACAACAGGGGGAAGCGGCCGGTGGCGGTGAGAGTACCGCTACCCGGCGCACCCATGGCGCTCGCCAGCACAGCCACCGGCTCCGGGAGCGCGCGCGCCACCGCGAACGGCTCCAAGGGAGTGGTGATCGCGCCAGACAGCGCATACGAGACCACGATCTACGTGCGGGGTGACTCGCTGTCGCGGCCGTGGTGGCTGGTGACCCCCAGGCGCGGCGACATGTTCACGGTGCCGCTCGACGGAAAGAGCGAGGACTCGCGCAACCTCGGCCCGACCGTGCGCCTCCTCTTCGATGACGGCGCCGTGGAGACCGACGTGCCGGTGGTGCACGTGTACGGCGATCCAGTACGCGGGGAGGTGCGGCGGCCTCTGATGGTGGTGCCGCCCGTTTCGGTCACGCTCGACAGGACCGTGGCTCTGGCGCGGGCCGGCGCACCCATCGAGCGAACCGTCAGGGTGACGCTCCGTTCCGCTATCCCCGAGCGCAGTGCCACGCTATCGCTCGACCTCCCACGCGGTCTGACCGCCGATTCCGCCACGCGCACCATCACACTGCCGGGAGTGGACAGCGCGGCAACCTTCAGCTTCACGGTGCGTGGCACGTTGCCGGCCGGCGAGCACCGCCTCTCGGCGTCGGTGCGAAGCGGCAGCGAGACGTTCGATATGGGCTACGTGCCCATAGACTACGAGCACATCCGTCCGCGCAACATGTATCGCGAGGCGTCCATCGACGTACACGCTGTCGATGCCGCGCTGCCTCCGGGGCTCCGCGTGGGATACATCCAGGGAGTGGGAGACAACGTGGCGCCGGCGCTCCGCGAGCTCGGTGTCCCGCTCACGCTGATATCTCCGACGTCGCTGGCGTCGGCCGATCTTTCGCGCTTCACCACGATCGTGGTTGGCACGCGCGCCTACCAGTCGCACCCCGAGCTCACCGCGAGCAATGCGCGGCTCCTCCGATGGGTTCAGCGCGGTGGGACGCTCGTGGTGCAGTACGGCCAGTACGAGATGGCCCGCCCGGGGATGATGCCCTATCCTGTTACGCTCTCGCGTCCTGCCGCGCGCGTGACCGATGAGAACGCACCGGTGAAGGTGCTGAAGCCGGAGAGCCCCCTACTCACCTGGCCGAACCGCATCGGCCCGGATGACTGGAAGGGTTGGGTGCAGGAGCGCTCGGTCTACATGCCGACCACCTTCGACTCGCACTACACCGCGCTCCTCGAGATGCACGATCCGGGCGAGTCACCCAACGACGCTGCGATCTTGGTGGCTCCATTCGGCAAGGGCACCTACGTCTACACCACCCTCTCGCTCTTCCGACAGCTCCCCGCCGGCAACCCTGGTGGCGCGCGCCTGATGCTCAATCTGCTCGGCGCGGGGAGGGGGAGGTGAGGGGGCGAGGGGAGAAAGCAGAAAGCAGAGAGCAGAAAGCAGTAACGTCTCGTGGGACGACGGCCCTAGGCTCCGAGGCAGTTCGCTGCTTTCTGCTCTCTGCTTTCTGCTTTCTTCTACTCTCCGCCTGCACCTCCGACGGCCGCACCGTTCTCACGGTCTACTCGCCGCACGGGAAGGATGTGCTCGAGTATTACGAGGCGGGGTTCGAGAAAGCGCATCCGGATGTGGATGTGCAGTGGGTAGACATGGGGTCGCAGGACATCATCGATCGGCTGAGGAGCGAGAGGGCGAATCCGCAGGCGGATGTGTGGTTCGGTGCTCCGGAGGAGATCTTCGAGCGGGCGGGGCGCGAGGGTCTGCTGGATGCGTACAAGCCCACGTGGGCGGGAGCGGTGCCGGAGGAAGGGAAGGGGAAGAACGATCTCTGGTACGGGACGTACCTCACGCCGGAAGTGATCGCGTACAACAGTCAGGCACTCACCGAGGCGGAGGCGCCGAAGGACTGGGATGATCTCCTCGATCCCAGGTGGAAGGGGAAGATCCTGATCCGCGATCCGATAGCGTCGGGGACGATGCGCGCGATCTTCGGGGCGATGATCCTCCGGAGCATCCGCGAGACAGGGTCGCCGGAGCAGGGGTACGACTGGCTGCGGAAGCTCGACGCCAATACCAAAGAGTACACCCTCAACCCCACCATCCTCTATCAGAAGCTCGGCAGGCAGGAGGGGCTCGTCACGCTCTGGGACATGCCCGACATCGCCACGCTCCAAGAGCGCTATAACATCCCCGTGAAATACGTCATCCCGGAGAGCGGAACGCCGATCCTCGTGGACGGGATAGCGATCGTGAAAGGGACGCAGCACCCGCAGCTGGCGAAGGAGTACTACGAGTTCGTGACCACGCCCCCAGCATTGATAGCCGCGGCCGACAAGTTCCTCCGCATCCCCGTGCGTACCGACATCCCGGTGGACTCGCTCCCGCAGTGGATGCGCGACGCCAAGGAGCGGATCAAGCCCATGCCGCTCGATCGGGAGATGCTCGCGGAGCATCTGGACGAGTGGATGCGCTACTGGGATTCGCACATCCGCAACCGTAGATGAGGACGGGCAGCGAGAAAAGGGGGCCTCCGGGGGCCGAGGCGATCCAGGAAGTGCGGAAATCCGAGCGGGGAGCGGCGGCTGCTGATCCGTCGCTTCCCGCTTCGCTATCGCTCGTAGGTCTCACGCGCCGTTTCGGCGCGAAAGCTCCGGCGGTGAATGATCTCTCGCTCGACGTGGCGAGCGGCGAGCTGCTCGCACTGATCGGCGCCAGCGGTTCTGGGAAGACCACAACTCTTCGTATGGTGGCCGGGTACGAGCGCCCCGACGCGGGCAGGATTCTCCTCGAGGGGCGCGACATCACCGCTCTCCCGCCCGAGCGCAGGAGCTTCGGGATGGTATTCCAGCACTACGCGCTCTTCCCGCACCTCTCCGTCGGCGACAATGTCGCCTTCGGCCTCGAAGCTCGCGGCGTGAGCAGGGGCGAGCGGCGCGCACGCACCGAGCGCGCGCTCGAGAACGTGGGGCTGGGTGGTGCCACGGATCGCCAGGTGCAATCGCTCTCCGGTGGCGAGCAGCAGCGCGTGGCGGTGGCGCGGGCGCTGATCATCGAGCCGCCGGTGCTGCTACTCGACGAGCCACTCTCGAACCTCGACCCCACGCTTCGTACGGCGATGCGCGAGGAGCTACGCCGTACGCTCCGCGGCCGCGGCGTCACGGTGCTGTTCGTGACCCACGATCAGGAGGACGCCTTCGCCGTGGCCGACCGCGTGGCGCTCCTCCGTCATGGCCGACTCCTCCAGGTTGGGAGGCCCGAGGATCTGTACGACCGGCCCGCATCGCGCGAGGTGGCCGAGTTCATCGGCCGATCTGTGCTCGTTCCCGCGGCGTTCGATGGGAGCGCAGTGACTATCACGCTAGGCGGCGTGGCTCGGCGCGTGGCTGCGACCGCGTCGCCGGCTGTGCAGCAGAGCAGGGATGTGCTGGCGGTCCTCCGTCCCGACGGGTTGGAGCTCGTGCCGCCCGGATCGCCGGATTCGTGGCCGGGTGTGGTTACGAGCCGCCGCTTCGCGGGTGCTTCGTTCGCCTTCCGGGTGAAGGTAGAGAGCGGCGTGGAGCTCGAGGTCCACGGCACCGATCGTTCAGTGCACGAGGGCGATCGGGTGGCGGTGACTATCTCGCGCGAGCCGGTGGCGGTGGTGTGACTGGCGGGACGATGGTGAAAGTGCGCGCCTCACGCGGCACACGGAGCGCCGTGATCCGGCGCTATGCCCTTCCGGCGGTGGTTCTTCTCCTCCTCCTCTGGACCGTCGTATTCCCCAACGTGGCGATCGTGGCGTCCAGTCTCGAGCACGGGCTGCGCTACTGGAGGGAGTTCGTCGCCAGCCCGAGCGATATGGAGGCGCTGCGCACCACGCTCGTGATCGCGGTGGGCTCGGTCGTAGCTGCGTTGATAGTGGGAATCCCGCTGGCTTTCCTGCTCACGCGCTACGAGTTCCGTGGGCGGCGCCTGCTGAGCGCGGCCGCCACGCTCCCCGCAGCGCTTCCACCGCTGGTGGGAGTGGTTGCCTTCCTCTTCCTGTACGGCGAGAGCGGCGTGGTTACGCGCGCGGTGCAGGAGCTATTCCGGCTCGATGAGCCGCCGTGGACGCTCAACGGTGTGGGCGCGATCATCTTCGTGCACGCATACACGATGTATGTGTACGTATTTCTGTTCGTCTCGGCAGGGCTCGAGCGGATGGATGACTCGCTCGACGAAGCGGCGGCCGGTCTGGGCGCGTCTCGCCTGCAGCGGCTGCGTCGGGTGACGCTTCCACTGCTCACGCCGGCGATCGCAGGTTCCATGCTCCTCGTCTTCATGAGCGCCCTCGGGAGCTTCTCCGCGCCGTACATCTTCGGCGGCGGCGTGCGCGTGCTCTCCACGCAGATAGTCGCATCGAAGCTCAACGGAGCGATGGGGATGGTGTACGTGGAGACAACCGTGCTGGCGGTGAGCGCGGTGCTCGCGCTCCTGGGACTGCGCTGGTTCGAGCGGAGGAGAAGCTACGTGCTCTCGGGGAAGGGCGTCACGCGGAGAGCGCCGCTCCAGTCGCGCGTGAGCAGGGTGCTCGCCCCGCTGCTCGGCGCGCTGCTCGTGATCGTTCTGATACTGCCGCATGCGATGGTGGTGCTCGTGTCGTTCGCGCGTGACGGCACGTGGACCACCCAGGTACTGCCGCCCGAGTACACGCTCGACAACTTCCGCCGCCTCGCCACCGACAGCCAGCTCTGGGTGCCGATCCGGAACAGCGTGGTGATGGCGGCGATCTCCACCGCTGCTAACGTGGTGGTGTGCTTCCTGGCTGCGTACCTGATAGTGCTACGGCGCTTCCCCGGTCGCCGCCTGCTGGAAATCCTCGTCGCGCTCCCCTGGGCGCTGCCGGCCACGGCCATCGCAATAGGACTTGCCTCGACCTTCGACAGGAACGCGCCAGCGCTGGGACGCGTTCTTCTCGTGGGCACCTTCTGGATATTGCCGCTGGCCTACTTCATCCGCGGCATCCCGCTCGTGGCGAGCGCTACCGAAGGCTCACTCAAGCAGATGGATCCTTCGCTCGAGGATGCAGCGCGTGGTCTGGGTGGGAGTTGGTGGCTCACCATGCGGCGGGTGATCCTTCCCGCGGCCCGGCCAGGTCTAGTGGCGGGCGCGATGCTGGCGGCGATCACTGCCGTCGGCGAGTTCGTGGCAAGCGTCGTGCTCTTCACGCACGCCAACCGGCCGATCTCCATGGAGATCCTGGGCCAGCTCAGAAACTTCGCCTTCGGTACCGCCGCGGCATACAGCGTCCTGCTCATCGCTCTCGTGCTCGCGATCACTGTTGGTGCGCGCTACGCCGAGGGGAGGCTGGTGAAGGGAGAGGCGGTGCCGATGGGGTGATGGGGGAACACCATGACCTCACCAACATCGACATCACGTCCTCTAATCCACGACTGGGCTGCACCGCATCCGACTCGACCGCGTGTGGTGGTGGTAGGGGCGGGGTTCGGGGGGCTGTACGCGGCGCGGGAGCTGAGGAAGGCGGACGAGGCGGACGTGCTCGTTCTCGACCGCACCAACCACCACCTCTTCCAGCCGTTGCTCTACCAGGTGGCAACGGCGGTGCTGGCGCCGAGTGACATCACGTCGCCGATACGCTCCCTTCTGAGGAAGCAGAGGAACACGACCGTGCTGCTGGCCGACGTGCACAGCGTGGACGTGGAGCGCAAGGTCGTCGTAGCTGACGGTGGCACCGGCGTGAGGGAGGTGCCGTACGACTACCTCATCATCGCGGCAGGGGCCTCGCATTCGTACTTCGGCCACCCGGAGTGGGAGCAGTTGGCGCCGGGACTCAAGAGCATCGAGGATGCGCGCGAGATCCGGCGGCGCTTTCTGATGGCGTTCGAGAATGCGGAGAAGAGTGACGATCCGGTGAAGGTAGCCGAGTGGCTCACCTTCGTGATCGTGGGAGGCGGACCAACCGGCGTGGAGCTCGCGGGGATCATTCCCGACGTGGCGCATTACGGGATGCACTCCGACTTCCGGCGGATCGACACGATGAAGACCCGCGTGATTCTGCTAGAGGGCGGGCCGAGGGTGTTGCCGTCGTTCCCGGAGGAGCTTTCGGAACACGCGCTGCGCGATTTGCAGGCGCTGGGCGTGGAAGTCCGCACCGGTGCGCTCGTCACGCGGATCACGCCACTCGGCGTCTATGTTGGTGAGGAATTCATCCCGGCACGCACGGTGTTCTGGGCGGCGGGGAACGAAGCGTCGTACACCGGCGAGTCGCTCGGTGCACCGGTGGATAGGCAGGGGAGGGTGCTGGTGGAGCAAGACCTCTCCATCCCCGGACATCCTGAAGTATTCGTGGTGGGCGACCAGGCCGCGTTCAAGCAGCCAAACGGCGAGTTGGTGCCCGGCGTCGCTCCGGCCGCGATGCAGGAGGGTCGCTGGGCCGCGAAGAACGTCATCCGCTCGCTACGCGGAAAGGATCGCGAGCCGTTCCACTACTTCAACAAGGGAAACCTCGCGACCATCGGGCGAAACAGGGCCGTCGCGGATTTCGGCCGGCTGCAGGTGGCTGGATGGGTGGCGTGGTGGCTCTGGCTCTTCGTGCACATACTGTATCTGGCCGGCTTCAGGAACAGGGCGAGCGTGCTGCTGGAGTGGGGGTACTCGTACTTCACCTATCAGCGGGGGTCGAGGCTGATAACGCAGAAGGAGTGCGATTGAGGGGAGAAAGCAGGCAGTAGAAGGCAGGAACTAGATCACGAAAGCAGCTCGCCGCGGTCCTAGGCAGAGCCGTTGCATACTCCAGCTCAGGTTAACTGAACAGTCGACTTCAGGCAGGCTGTGAGGCTCGAGCCATTGGGTCGTCTACGTCTGCTATTCTGGATTGATCCACGGAGGTGAGTGGGAATCGTTGCTTCATTCGCAGGAAAGGCCTTTCGAGATAGCGATAGCTGAGCCACGCGAGGCCGACTGACGCGGTGGCCGCTACGGCGACCACCACGCACTGCGCGATTAACAGCGATCCACCAATGGTCGGCATCCGCCTCACGTCGAGCCCCATGTGCACGAGCAAGTAGAACAATGGATAGTGCAGGACATAGATTCCGTAGCTATACCGACCAAGTCCCTGTAGCACGGGTGACGAGAGCCATCGACGCAGAGCGCTTCCTACTGGCGCCTCAAGCGAGGCCGCGACGAGCGAGACGGCCGCCAACCCGATCAATGGGAAGCCGATCATCTGCATCATCGCTGAATCTACGCCACCGCTATGGTCGAGCAGAACCATGACGGTTAGTCCAATGAATATACAGCTCCACCAGCGAAGACCCGGTACACTCGCAAATGCGCGTGCCCGTGGTTTGATCCTGTCCCACATCCAGGGCGTTCGCCTTGCTACTGCCAGCGCGCTCCCCAGCGCGAGCGCGTCAAGATGAGTAAACGGGAGCGCGTAGACCGTTACAGGTGAGGCCCCAGCCAAGACGAAAACGACTCGCGTAAGTGCGCTCCCTGCAGCAATGACGAGGCACGTGACGGCGAGCCGCCGAGGCGGGCAGAGGGCCACCACCAGCGGCCAGACGAGGTAGAACTGTTCCTCGAGCGCAAGACTCCAGAAGTGGGCGGTGTTGAGCTGCGTCACCTGCCAGCGCCCTGCAACAGCAAGCATGAGATTGACGGAGTGCGTCCAGTACCACCACCGCATCGCATGGAACACTTGGGCGCCGTAGGCGCTTGCGGGATCCAGGCGCGCGAGAAGCGGGAGCGAGAGGGTAAGCACCGCAACGGTCGCTGCGTAGAGGGGGATAATGCGGAGGGCCCGGCGCACGAAGAAATTCCTGACCCACCCCTGACTCCCTCGCACATCGATCAGAATGCCGGTGATGAGAAAGCCGGAGAGCGCGAAAAACAGGTCGACGCCTACCCATCCCCCTCCTGATGCCAGAAGAAACGGAATGTCGATTTCTCGTAGCTCCGGCATTGTCACAAAATGACGGAGCATCACCGCCACTATCGCGACTCCGCGCAGGCCATCGAGCGTCGGGATGTGTACTCGACTCGTAAAGGCGGGTTTCGTGATCGTTCGTGTGTCGCCGTCGGTTGATGAGGCAGCGAGTGTGGTCATGGAACAATCTGATCGGGCGAGTAGCGAGCGATGACGACCGTACTCTGGACGTCCAAGCCCTTTGCCTCGGCGGCATCGGGCTCGAAGTGGTAAGATCGTGCTCTCGTGGGAATGGGGGCGGTGGCGAGGGACGAACGTATCCAGTCAGCCGCGGTTACTGAGTCTGACTTGCAGTGTGCGGAGATGATCCCTGCGGATCCGTGCCTAAGGGATAAAATCGGAAGGGCGCTCCGACCTCAGATGAAACGGGCTTGAGCAGGTAAGTTTGCCGGGAAGGGTACTGCGCTTTCAGCAGCGCGTTCTGCTCGCTGAGGTCGCGCGCGTAGATGTTTCCGCCGCCGTGCGCGAGGAGGAAGGGTACGAACGGTGTAAAGCCGGCGCGGTCCTCGGCGATGCGCTCCATGCAATGCGGAGTGTACGTGGTTCCGGGCACGTAGCGTTCACTCGAATCCGGCGAGAACGGGGTCGGCTGCGTGGTGCCTATGGGGCGGATGAGCGGTTCGAGAGCGGCGAGTGCTCCTTGGTCGTGAAGGCCGGTGTTCTCGGCACGCCGAATCCCCTCCTCGAGCTCGCAGGCATCCGACTGCCAGTATAGATGCTCCGCGTCGCTGGGCGAGATGCCGAGCGCCCACATGCGGGCGACCATCTGCGCACCCCAGCTCTCGCGGACGAAGACTATGGCGTTTTCAACGCCGGCGGCCGCCGCCGCGCTATCGGCATTGAAGCGTGCGGTAGGATAGCTGGCCGCGTACAGGCGGGCCCTGAAAGGCACCGAGACGCACAGAGAGATCAGACCTGCGCACGCCATGCCATAAACGCTGGCGCGATGGACCGCGCTCCCGGTTCCGAAGCGATCGGCGACGAGTGGCAGGAAGCGCGCCGTCCACAAAGCGATTGGGAGCATCAGGAAATAAACGAAGCGCGGTCCGTGGTAGAACCCGCCGAACCAGTAGCAGAAGTACAGAGCTACAAGCAGTGCCGACGCCGTAAGGAGGTAGCGGTCCAGGGCACTCAACTTTCTGGTGAACAGCAGGGCGCCGATGAACGGTATGAGCGACGGCAGAGGCGACTCGTATGCGTACGTCTGCAGCTTCAGGAAATAGATGTTGATCAGCTCCAGTCCGTGCGCTGGTGTGTGCACCGTTCCCCACGGCGCTGTATGAAAACCGAGGTTGTGCGCCTTGCCCCAGAGTGCCTCGTAGCCGAAGAGGAGGGGGGCACCGGTGGTGCGCGAGTTGACCCAGAGGAGAGCCGCCATAGGGATTGCCACGCCGGCGGCGGCAGGGACAGCATCGAGCCAGCGTTGGCGAGCGCGAAGCGCGCGTGTCAGATACCAGAGGCCCGCAGGGAGCGCGAAGGCGACGGCATCTACCGGCCGAATGGTCGCTGCGCAGCCGAAAGCGAACCCGCTCAGGAATGCGAGCGCGGGTCGGGGTTGATCCGCGTTGACTACCGTGGCCATGGCAGCTATGGCCACGGCGGTCCACATGAGCGAGGTAACGTCGTTCATGTGCGATCCCGACACGAAGAATACGAATGGCGCGAACGCGAAGAGGAGAAGCGCACCGAGTGCCACGCCGCGCCGAGGCTCGGCGTGGCGGAGGAAGAACCAGTACGCGAGAACCGTGACTGCGCCGCAGATCGGACCGACGATCCAGGTGACACCGAGGAGAACACCAATCGCCAGCATCGCTGGGCCGCCCGCCGGAAACTGCGCGAAGTAGCGTCCGTGCGTCTCCACCACGTTCATGCTGCTGAAAAATGCCGGATGCGGCGAGAGCGATAGGGAGAGCCGGCCCTGTGTAAAGATCTGCGCCTGGAGTACCTGTACGATCTCATCAATGTTGAGCGGCCGTCCACCGAGGATCACTAGTGCGACATAGCTATACAGCACTCCGGCCAATACCGCGATCGTCACCGCTGTAGCGCGCGGCTGCCGAGTGGTGAATACAAATACGCGGCCGAACGGATCGTCGCGCCAGAGTACCGCCAGCTTGCGCGAAAGGATTGTGAGTACTACCGCAACGCCGAGTACGATCGCCGTGCCGTTCAGCCACTCGTTCATTACCGCGCGATACGACTCCACCTCGTTGCCGCCGGGGATCCAGTTACCGATCGGGAGGAGGGCGAGGGCCGCAACGAAGACGGCGATGATTGGCGCGGAGCCCAGGGTCGTCAGCGATGGTGAACTGAGTGCCCGACCGCCGTTACCCTTCCGTGGCGGGTCAGCGATTAGGGTCACGCCAGGCACGCTCCAGGGAATCGCGCGAGAGTGGATAGAAGCGGGGAGGCTCGCCGATTTTCGCCGAGGCAGGCTTGAGAAGGTAGAGCTTCCTGTTCGGATAGGCCTGCAGTAAGAGCGTATCGCGGCCGTGCAGATCGCGCGCGTAAACGTTGCCTCCACCATGTGCGAGCAGCAGAGGAGTGAAGAGTGTGAATCCGGCGCGATCGTCGTTGATGCGAGCTATACATCGTCGCGTATAGCTGCTGCCGGGAAGCAGTTGCTCGGTGGAATCAGGTGAGAGAGGGGATCCTCTCAGACGCGCGGAATCACCGAGCAGCGTGTAAAATGATTCGACTGCCGCCCCGCCTCGAATGCCGCTGCGTTCCAGGCTGTCGATCCTCGTATCGAGCTTGCATGCGTCCGTGCGGCGATATATGAGCTCAGTCTCGCTGCGCGGGACTCCCATTGCCCAAAGTCGCGAAACCAGCTGCGCGCCCCAACTCTCACGTACCAGGATGAGCGATTTGTCGATCCCGGCTGCCGCCGCCGCACTATCGGCGTTCCACCGCATGGTGAGCAACCCGTTGCTATATCTCTTGGCTACCGTGGGCATGTTGACCACTAAGGCGATCACCACCGCACAGATCGCTGCGTAAATGGTTGCCCGGTACGCGAAACCGCTCGCGGTACGCTCCTTCACAAGGGGGAAGAAGCGCGCCGTCCAGATAGCGAGTACTGGCATGAGCGGATACATGAAGCGCGGCCCTAAATAGAAGCCGTTGTGCCAGTACGCGAAGTAGAGACCTACGACCAGCGCTGAAGAAGTCAGCATGTACCGGTCGAATCGATCGAGTCGTCGCGATAGCGCGATGGCTCCGATCGCCGGGAGAAGCGATGGTACTGGAGTCTGCAGGAAGTACGTCTGCAACTCGAGGAAGTAGAGATTGATGAGCTCGATCCCTCGAGCCGGGGTATGGGCCATTCCCCACGGCGCCGAATGGAAGCCGAGACGGTGGCTCTCGCCCCACAGCACTTCGTAGCCGAAGAGCAACGGGCCTCCCGTGGTGCGCATATTGACCCACATCAGCGCCGTCGCGGGGATCGCAACACCGGCGGCAGCGGCGAAGGCATCGCGCCAGCGCCGGCGATCGCGGATGGATCGCACGAGACACCAGAGGCCAGCGGGGAGAGCGAAAGCGAAAGCATCCACCGGCCGAATCGTCGCAGCCATTCCGAAGCCGAGGCCGCAAAGGAACGCCAGGCCTGGGCGTGGCTCGTCCGATACTATGACACTGGCGAGCGCCGCGACCGCCACCATGATCCACGCCATCGATGTGACGTGGTTCATGTACGACCCCGACATTATGGCGACGAACGGCGCGAACGCGAATATCGCCGTTGCACCGAGTGCATTGCCTTGGCGCGGCTCCGTGGTGCGTACATACACTGCGAACGCCACCACCGCCAAGACGCCGAACACAGGATTCACCAGCCACGGTGCGTGCACAAGTACACCGAGCATGAGCATCGCCGGCCCGCCAACAGGGAACTGCGAGTAGACGCGTCCCTGCATGTCGACTAGATGCATGCTGCTGAAGAACTCCGGATGCGCGAACGCTGGCAGCGAGAGACGTCCACTGGCCAGAATCTGCGCCTGGTAGCTCTGGACTACCTCATCGATGAGAAGCGGGCGGCCGTCGAACATCCCGAGTGCCACCCAGACGTAGAGCGCCAGCGAAGCTGCGGCGAGGATCGAGATGACTGTGGCCGCGCGTCGTGTCCAGTACCCGGTGGCTGCGCCGAATGCATCATCTCGCCAGAGAAATCGGAGCCTCCTGGAGAAGATTGCCAGGACCACTCCTACCCCGACTGCGATTGCGCTGCCGCTCAGCCAGCCGTCGAGGGTCGCCCCATACCACCCGGCCGAGTGGCCTCCCGGGAGCCAGTTCGCAATCGGGAGAAGCCCCAACAGCGCCAAAGCGACCGAGATCGCTACTCGCGGATGCCATGGCGTCCACGCCTGGCGCTCGTGGGTGGCGTTTACCGTGCCAACATATTCTGCCGTGGAGTCCATCTTATCGGGGCTGGAGACCCGTCGATTCCTAGCGCGCCACGAACAGGATCGAAGAGCCGAATGGGATGTGGAATCTTCCGAGCAACTCTTGCTCGGCCACACAAGCTGCGTAGAGAAAACGATTGAGCCACCCGTTTGGAACACGAGGTAGGCCCGGACGAGGATGGAGCACTGCTTCGAAGGCGCGGACCACCAGCTTTCCCGCGCATGTCCAGTGAAAGAAGTAGCTGATGCTTTCGATCTGGAGCCCGGCGCTGCCTGCGAGAAGCTGAAGACGCTGTTTCGTGTACCGGGTTACATGCTGGTTGAGTACGTCGTGGTTGGTCCAGAGCGACATGAACGCCGGCACCGTAGCGACGATGAGACCGCCCGGCTCCAGTAGATCCGCAGCGTGCCTGAGCGCTACGACGGGCTCCTGCAGATGCTCGAGCACATCGAGCATGAGAACAAGCGAGTAAAGCTTGCCCGGCTGGAACGAAGCATCGAATGGCGAGACGGTAATGCGATGTCCATGCGGCCCGTCCGGGTCCACTATCCCGCCGTCGGGCTCGACTCCATCCACCGACTGCCCGAATTCCAGCAGCCGGTCGAAGAATAGGCCGTCCCCACATCCAATGTCGAGAATTCTCGCCCAACCAGTCGAAGGGCGGTATTGCTCCAGCGTTTCCACGATGCGACGCTCGCGCGCTCGCCACCACCAGTGTCGCTCGTAGAGCTCACGATAGCTCTGGGCGTACTCCGACTGCACTTGCTTCTAGCCGAGAGAACGCTCGTTGGCCTGCCGCCCGACCAACATTTCATCCACGCCGTAGCCAATCTGTCGGGCACCAGAACGCCCGATCATCCTGGCCACGATGTAGATAGGCCGTGCCTTCGACTCCTCGTAAACCCTGCCGACGTACTCCCCGATGATTCCCACGAAGAAGAGGTGAATGCCAGAGAGAAAGACAATGAGGAGCGTAAGGGCGGTGAAGCCGCGGGGACTCTGATCGAGAAACAACTTCGCGAATAGCGCGTAGGCCGCAAACATAAAGGAAAGTGCGATCGCGATGGCACCCACGAGGACGGCGGCTCGAATGGGAACGATCGAGAACGCGAAGATGCCATCGAAGGCCAGGCCGAGGAGTTTCCGGAGGCCGTACTTGCTCTTCCCGGCATGTCGCTCCGGGCGATCGACCTCGATACAGGCCTGTCTGAATCCGACCCAGGCGCGCAGCCCGCGCAGGAAACGATTGCGTTCCCGAGTACGCCTCAGCTCGCGCACCACCCTTCTTGACATCAGACAGAAATCACCCGTGTCGGGTGGCAAGCGAAGACTCGACAGCGACCCTATCAGCCGGTAAAACAGGTGGTAGCAGGCGCGTAGCCACCAGGCTTCTCTGCGCGTTGCGCGCTTGGCATACACGACATCGTTGCCAGCGGCATATGCCTCGAGGAACGCAGGGATGAGCTCAGGAGGGTCTTGTAGATCCCCATCCATTACAACGGTCACGTCTCCGGTGACGTAGTCGAGCGCCGCGGTCAACGCCGCTTGATGACCGAAGTTGCGCGAAAGGGAGATCGGGACCAGACGTGTATCGCGAGCGGCCTCCATCTCCAGCAGCTCCCACGTACGGTCATCGCTACCGTCGTCGACGATCACGATCTCGTGCGGCCCGGCATGGAGGGAATCGAGGACCGCGCGAACCCGGCGCAGCAGCTCTTCAACTCCATCCTCTTCGTTATAGAGTGGTATAGCTACGGAGACCCGAGGCGGTGAGATGCTCACGTCCGTGCGCGTCCCTTGAAGTAGACCATATTCCAGAGTCCCACCCCAGCACCACGCAGAGTGTAGGGCTCGAACACGATAGTCTCGAATGCGGAGGCGAAGAGGCGCTCCCACTCGCTCAACGGCCGTGGGAAGTCGCCTCGATCCCACCGAGCGAGGAGCCGGCCGATGGAGGCGTTAGGCGGCAGCACGAGATCCAGAATATGCACGTGACCATCAGGCGTCAGGAGCGACGCGAGATGCGTGAGAATGCGTTGCACGTCCGGCGTGGCCACGTGATGGAGGAAGCTATTCACCAGAACACAATCGAACCGCTGGTCATCGGCGACGCGATACCTGGTCACATCGGCGACTACGAACGCTCGCCCGTATCTGCGTCGCGCCGAGTCAATGTACTTCTCGTTGATGTCGATCCCCAGGTAATCCACTCGCGCGAAGTGATGAGTGTTGGTGCCAGGACCACAGCCGACGTCAAGCACTCGTTGGATCCTTGCGAGGTCGGTATGACGGAAGAGCGGAGCGAGCTTCCGCTCGGCGAAGGGCGCCTGCCAGAGCCGATAGCCGATGGGCTGCTCCATGAGGAAGGTCGCGAGACTCATTCGCGCCACCGTACGGTGAACGGCCCGACGTCAGTGCTCTCGGTGTACAGTTTCGCAAGCTTTCGCCTGAGCGCCGGCGACATCGCCCTGGAGAAGGGAGGTGCATGGTTCACGACCAGCACGTTCACGTTGTTCGAGTCTAGCACCGTCAGGACGCGCCTCTCGTGTTCGGCGGGATCGTCGAAGAAATCGAAGAGTGTGCGCGTGGGATTCGACTCGCCGGAGAGAAAGTAGACTTCGGGAGCATCAGGCGCGGCGTAGGTGTAGCTGCCGTCGGCGTGCTCGCGCACCAGCGTTGCGACGCGTTCGTAGATCGCCGAATCCGCTGGCGGAACATCGATACCGCCCCGAGGTAGCCCCAGTCGGTGGCTACTGTCATACCGTGCAAACCGAAGGCCCATCTGGTAGATGAACCCGGGATGGATCCGGAGTACCGCGAACGCGATGTAGAACGTCACGATGGCGGCCGGCCCAACCCTTCCGAGCCCCGGCCAGTTCGCGAGGACAGCCAGCCCAGCCAGGACGGCGATCGGAGCCACGTAGAAGAAGTACACGGGCGCCGCGAAGGGGTACTGGACGAGGGCACATAAACCGCACGCAGCAAGCAACAGGAGCAGCCGCTGCCGGCGGTTGGCCGATAACTGCTGCTCGCGAAAAATCAGGAGCGATACGCCGAGGATGATCGTCAAGGGTACGATGCCCCGCATCGTTCCCCAAGTATGCTGGTATACCCATCTGTCGCGACCAGCAAGAATGAGGGCGGCTACCAGCCCAGCTCCGGTCACCACGCGCGTGATCCGAGACGGTCCGTCCCGGCTCACGGGAAGGATGCCCGAAAGAGGAAGGAGAATTATCACAGCCAGGAGCTGGGTAATGTGGGGCAGCCGCATGGTCGCCGCACCGAAGCGCTTCGTCGGTGTGATGAAGACGCCTTGGACGAGAGCCCCAATCGAATCCGAGCGTACATACGGCACGAGGAAGATCACAACTGGTATCGCCACCCCCAGTAGGAGCGGCAGCATCATCCTCGCGAGCATGCGGAATCGCTCCAGATCACCGAGCGTCGATCCCGATTGCCACTCGCGCCACGTGATGAACACGCCGAGCGCTAGGATGGGGACAAGGAAGTTCGCAATCTCCCGCAGACCTGGCTGAGCTCTGATCAGGGCCGCGGCCGCAGCCATGAAGAGCGCGAGTGATACGCTTACGAAGGTGGAGTACCACCATGTGCGCCGTGCGGGATGCACTTCGGACGAGCGGGCGATTAGCTGCTCCCTGTAAACCAAGAAAAGCAGCACGGCGGCGATGTAATAGATGCCGATGACTTTGATGATGCACGACAGTCCGCCGCAGACACCTGCCAGGACCAGCCAGCGCGACCGATTGTAGTCGATGTAACGGAGTACAGCCGCTATGCCGAAGGTCGCCAGGAACAGGTTGTACCACGAGGGCATCGCCGCAGAGTAGTTCGGCAAGCTCCACGCGGCCGCGAGCAGAACCGCGGCACCCGCGCCGATTGGGGCCACTAAGCGGGTGGCGATGTAGTACACGGCTGGGATCCAGGCGAGGAAGGCCGCATAAAGTACTAGCCGGAGCGAGAAGAGATTGGTTCCCAGAACGCTGAACGTAGCGGCGTTCAAGAAGCTCAAACCGCCGCTATATATCTCGTCAAAGTCGCGATGCGGCAGCTGACCGTGCAGGATCCTCTCGGCACTCTGTCCGAGCGCGCCCTCATCGTGCGGCACCCATCCGCGGCGGAGATAATGGAAGACGTAAAGGGCACATACAACCCACACGACGGCTAGAACGAGCCACCACATGTAAGTCGCATGCGGTCTCTCTGTCGGCGCTGGCGCATCGGCTTCCGACAGGTTGGGTGACGAACCAGGTAACTCGAGTACCGGGTCCGTGGCTGCTAGCTGGCTCATCGCGGTAGTGACGATGCGCCCGCGGTTGCCGCAACGCTAGACCCGACGGATCAGAACGGTTCTACCCGTTGGACACCCCCCTCACTCCACTACCGCCGTCTCCGTCTTCTTCACCCCTTCGGCCACCACCCTCACCTCCTCCTCCCCGCTCCTCCGGCTGTACTTCCCGAGCCCCATCCCCATCCAGATGGTGCTCGCCACCATTACCGCCGAGAGCCAGAATGGAGCCCCCTCCCCGAACTGATCGGAGAGCAGACCGGCGACCAGCGGGTACGACACCCGTGACAGTCCGCCGTACGTCTGCTGAACCCCGAGATACATCCCCCGCTCCTCTTCACTGACCACGCGGGACAGCAGAGCCGTCACGCACGGGAAAAGGAGCGCGGTGCCGAGCGGGATCATCGCGAGCACGACTGCCAGTGGCAGGTACACGAGCGATGCGACCGGGAATGGCCGCATCAGCGGCACGAGCGCGAGTCCGAGCGCGAGGAATCCCGCGCCCAGTCGCGTCGTGCGAGCCTCCCCGAGTCGATCCACCGCTTTGCCCAACACGACCAGGCGGAAGAAGATGCTCAACAGGCCCATGTACGCGTAGAAGAACCCGACCTTCTCGGTCGTGACACCGAAGTGCCGGGCCATGAAAAGGATCAACAGCGCGTTCACCCCGTAGAAGGCGCCGATCCCGATGGAGTACATCCAGATGATCCGCGACGGCGCCTCGCTGGGGTGCCGCGCCACCTGCGCCACGGCCTGGATGGGTCGGCGGGCTTTCTTCGCCCGGGCGGCGGCGCTCACGTGGTGCGACTCGCCCAGAAAGCGCCAGGCGAAGATGATGTTGAGGAAACAGAGCGTCGCCGCGAGGAGCCCTGGGGTGTGCGCTCCGAAGCTGGTCGTGGCCGAGCCGAGGAGCGGGCCCAGTACCACGCCTGCGTTGGTCGCGGCAGACAGCCAGCCGAGTCCCTTCGCCCGGTTGCGCGGCTCCACGCTGTCGGCCACGTAGGCCTGGATGACTCCCGTGGTCCCGCCGCCCGCGCCCTGCACGATCCGCGAGAGGAGCAGCAGCCCGTACGAATCGGCGAACGCGAATACCACGTACGCGATCATCGACCCGCCGAGCCCGATGAGCAGCGCCGGCTTCCTCCCATACCTGTCGGAGACCCGACCCCATAGCGGAGCGCTCAGCAGCTGCATCGCCGAGAACGACGATACGAGCACCATCACGAGGAAGTCGTTGGCCCCGAACCGCTCCGCGTAGAATGGGAGAAGCGGTATGATGATGAGCGCCCCCACCATGTCGATGAAGGCGGTGGCCATCAATACGCCGAGCTTTCCCGGATCACCCGATCGAAAAGACTCGTACCGCGAGGAGAGGCCTTTGTGCACGTGGAGAAGATAACGGCGGGGAAGGTGAAAAAAGAAAGCAGAGAGCAGAAGGCAGAAAGCAGTGAACTGCCTTGGGGGTGAGGGCCCTACCCCTACGAGCTGAGGGCCCTACTCCCACGAGCCGTTCACTGCTTTCTGCTCTCTGCCTTCTGCTTTCTCCCCCTACACCTCCCGTCCGTCCAGCGCCTCCACGAAATGCCGGCCGAGCGCGGGGTTGGTGCGCCAGAGATAGGTGCCCATCAGAACGGCGGCAATGAGATTCCCGACCGCTACCTGGTACCACGCCAGGTCGCCCAGCGGGAGATACTCGGCGAGGAGCGCCGTGAGGCCGTAGAAGCCGACCTCGAATGCGACGAAGAGGATGAGGAGCCCGGCGAGAACGGTCGGCTCCCGGTCGGCCCAGTGGATTATCGCCGCGGCGATGATGCCCACCACGATGAAGGCCACGTAGTGGAAAACGGTGTAGGCCAGGATGTGTACTGCCGACCCCTCGTTGCCCAGAGGACCGAGTACGCTGAAGAGCGCGGTGCCGAGTATGCGCGGCGTGTGAAGGGGGTGGCCCGCGATGGTGTCCACTATGAGGAACCACACCGCTACCGCCGTCGCACCGATGATGCCAGCCGTGATCCCGTCTCGGGCAATGCTTCGTCGTCCATTCATTCGGAGTTCCTCCCGGTTGCGCTGTTGGAGAGCTCGCTGGCTGAATCGACCGGCCACCACGCTCCCTCCCGCTTACCCTGGCTCGGTGGTTGCCCCAATGTACTGCAAGCCGCCAGCCGGGGTTACCAGCATGTCGGATGTGCTAGCCGCGCGTTCCCAGATGGGAATGTCGCTAGCGTTTCACATCATCTTTGCCGTCGTCGGCATCGGCATGCCCGTCCTCATGGTGGTGGCAGAGTCGCGCTGGCATCGCACCGGTGATGCGATCTACCTCGACCTCGCGAAGCGTTGGGCCAAGGGAACGGCGATTCTCTTCGCCGTGGGTGCCGTGTCGGGCACTGTGCTCAGCTTCGAGCTGGGGTTGCTCTGGCCGGAGTTCATGCGCTTCGGCGGTGCCATCATCGGAATGCCCTTCTCGCTCGAGGGCTTCGCCTTCTTCACCGAGGCGATCTTCCTGGGCGTCTACCTGTACGGCTGGGATCGCATCGCCGTGGGCGCGCACATCGCAGCCGGGACTATCGTAGCCATCAGCGGCGCGGCGTCGGCGGTCTTCGTGGTCATCGCCAACGCCTGGATGAATACGCCCCGCGGCTTCGAGATGTTGCATGGAAGGCCGGTGAACGTGGACCCGATCGCGGCGATGATGACGCCCGCCGCATTCCCCCAGGTGCTCCACATGGTACTAGCCGCCTACGCCGCGACGGGCTTTGCCGTGGCCGGAATCCATGCCTTCCTCCTCCTGCGTGACAGCCGCAACGCCTTTCACAGGCGCGCGCTATCGGTCGCGCTCCTCGTGGGTGCGCCCGCGGCGATCGCGCAGCCGTTTTCGGGCGACATCAGTGCGCGCTATGTGGCACGCTGGCAGCCGGCGAAGCTAGCTGCCGCGGAGGGGCAGTTCCGGACGGAGCGTGGTGCGCCGCTTCGCGTGGGCGGAATACCAGACGAGGCAGCGCGTGAGACGCGCTACGCCCTCGAGATCCCGCGCGGGCTCTCACTGCTGGCGTTCCACGACCCGGATGCGGAGGTGACGGGGCTGGAAGCCTTCCCGGAAAGTGACTGGCCGCCGGTGAGGATCGTGCACGTCGCTTTCCAGATCATGGTGGGGCTCGGCACTTTCATGGCGATCGTGGCACTCTGGGCGGTGATCGAGCGATGGCGCAGACGACAGATCGCGGAGGATCGCTGGCTCCTTCGCGCGATCGCAGTCGCCGCTCCCATGGGCTTCATCTGCATCGAGGCCGGATGGACTGTCACGGAAGTCGGCCGGCAGCCGTGGATCGTGTACGGTATCGTACGCACGGCCGACGCAGTGACGCCGATGCCGGGGCTGGTGGTCCCGTTCGTCGTCTTCACGATCCTATACATCTTCCTCGGCGCCATCGTGGTCTGGCTCCTCTCCCGGCATGTGCTGGGAAGTCCGCGACTGACCGAACCCGAGCGGGAGCCCGCGGAGGGGAGCGCGGCCTGATGGAGTCGCTCCTCACTCTCCCCAACGTCCTCGCCGGACTGACCATGGCGGCGCTGAACGCGTACGTCCTCTTCGGAGGCGCCGACTTCGGTGGAGGCGTGTGGGATCTTCTCGCAAGCGGCGAGCGACGCGAGCAGCAGCGCGAGCTGATTACCCACGCGATCGGCCCGATCTGGGAAGCGAACCATGTGTGGCTGGTGCTCGTAGTGGTGCTCCTCTTCACCTGCTTCCCGCCGGTGTTCGCCACGCTCTCGATCCTCCTGCACATCCCGCTCGCGCTCATGCTGATAGGGATCGTGCTGCGCGGCTCGGCGTTCACGTTCAGGAGCTACGGGAGCGAGCACGACGCGGAGCAGCGGCGCTGGGGCCGACTCTTCGCAATCGCGAGCCTGCTCACGCCCGTGTTGCTGGGTATTAGCATCGGTGCCATCGCCTCGGGCGGAGTGGGCGAGGCGATGCGACCCGAGCACGCTCGCGGTGCATCGAGCTTCGTCGAGCTGTACGTCGCGCCGTGGCTCACCCCGTTCTCGGTGGGCGTGGGTGTGCTCGCTCTCGCGCTCTTCGCCTTCCTCGCCTCTGTCTACCTCACGGTGGAGGCGGGTGACGAGCGGCTGCGCGAGGATTTCCGGGTGCGCTCGCTCTGGGCCGCACTGGCGGTGTTCGTGGTCGCGTTCGTGGTATTGATCATCGCGCTCGCCACCGAGACGCACGTGGGCCCCGGCCTCACGCGCTCCGCGTGGGCGATCCCGTTCCATGTCGCCACTGGCGTCGCCGCGCTCTGGGCCATATGGGCGCTGTGGGCGCGCCGATTCCGCGTGGCGCGCGCGGCCGCGGCAGCGCAGGTGACGCTGATCCTCTGGGGATGGGTGCTCGGCCAGTATCCCTACCTGATACCGCCAGCGGTCACGATAGACGCCGCGGCAGCACCCGAGCGCACTTTGAATCTCACTCTCTGGGCGCTCGCTCTTGGCGCTATGGTGTTGTTCCCGTCGCTCGCATACCTCTTCCGGATTTTCAAGGGGAAACCGGCGGCGTTCGAGCGGATGGAGTGAGGGGAGGGGAGGGAGCAGAAAGCAGAGAGCAGTGAGCAGAGAGCAGTGAACTACAGGAAACAGGAGACAGGAAACAGGGAAACCTGAGGGGACGGGGTATGCCATCTCACGCACTCCCCGCTATGTAGCGAGCTACGGGGCGTACTCACCACGACACACGACGCGGCATGGTAAATTTGTGGAGGCGCAAGCTTTCGTCCGAGTCGGAATCTCATTGTCATGAATCGTCCAGCTAGCACCTCCACGGAAACGCCGGCGAGTGCGGGGTCGGTCCCGCCGCGGATGGGGCCAGTACTCGCGCGCGCGCGCGCGTCGGAATCGGCGCGCGAGGAGACTGCGCAGCAGCGCGAGCTTCCGCGCTGGCTGCGCGCCGTGCTCGGTGTGCCGCTGCTCGCGAAGATCGCGGGGGCGAATGCGCTGATAGTGATAATAGCGATCGTGATCTCACTCGGGCTGCACGACCTGAACAGACCGGGAATCACGTTGGCCTCCGTGATGATGGTGGCGCTCGTACTGAGCCTGCTGGTCAATCTCCTGCTGGTGCAGGTGGCGTTGCGGCCGATACGCGACCTGGAAAACACGGCTCACCGCGTGTGGGGCGGCGACCTGGAGGCGAGAGTCCCTCCGTCGCTGGTCGCGGACCGCGACATGGTGCGGGTGGGACGGACGGTCAATCTCCTCCTCGACGCGCTCACCTCGGATCGAGCACGGATGCGCCGCCTCGCGTCGCTGGTGATCACGGCGCAGGACGAGGAGCGATCGCGCATCGCACGCGAGCTGCACGATTCCACCGCGCAGTCGCTCACCGCGATAGTGCTGCAGCTGAGTGCCGCCGCGCGCGATGCGCGCGTGCCGGAGATCGCCGCGCGGCTCTCGGAGGTGAAGGAGATGGCTGGCATGGCGCTCGAGGAGGTGCGTACGCTCTCGCACCGCGTGCACCCGCGTGTACTCGATGATCTCGGGCTCGTGGCGGCGGTACGATGGCTGGCCCGCCAGGCGCGCGACAGCTCGGACGTGGACATCACGGTAGACGCCCTCGGCGAGACCGACCGGATACCCGCGCAGGTCGCGTCGGTGCTGTACCGTGTTGCACAGGAAGCGCTCACCAACGCGGTGCGGCACGCGGCACCGACGACAGTGGCGATAGTGGTGCGAGCGGACGCCAACACGGCTACACTCGAGGTGTCGGACGACGGTCGTGGCTTCGACATCGCCGAAGCCGAGGCGCGGCGTCCGGGTATGGGACTGTTCTCGATGCGCGAGCGGGTGTCTCTCGTCGATGGACAGCTCGATCTGACGAGCCTACCGGGTTCGGGTACGAGAGTCGTAGCGAGGATTCCACTGACTGCCGGCAGGCCATTCTACCACATGGAAGCGAACGATGGATGATTCTATTCGGGTGGTGCTCGCCGACGATCACGCGATTGTTCGCGCGGGCCTCAAAGCCGTGCTGGGTTCTGCCAGCGACATCAGCGTGGTCGGCGAAGCGTCCGACGGAAACGAAGCGATCGCGCTGGCCGAGCGACTCTCGCCGCACGTGGTAGTGATGGATCTGTCCATGCCCGGCCTCGACGGGATGGCCGCCACCAGAGCGCTCGCGGCAAAGGATGGAGCGCCGCGCGTGCTGGTCCTCACGATGCACGCCGAGGAGGATTACCTGGTACCGCTCATAGAGGCGGGCGCTTCGGGCTACCTGGTGAAGAATGTGGCGGACCGCGATCTGGTGGAGGCCGTGCGCACCGTGGCGCGCGGCGAGCTGTACGTGCATCCGGGGGCCGCTCGGGTCCTGGCGCGCGGGATCCGAAGCAAGGACGAGAATGCCGGCGACCGCGCGCGCTACGAGCGCCTCACCGATCGCGAGCGCGATGTGCTGCGCCTCACTGCCGCGGGTTACACCGCGCCGGAGATCGGGGAGAAGCTGTTCATAAGCCCGAAGACGGTGGACACGTACAAGCAGCGTATCAACGAAAAGCTCGGCCTCCGCCACCGCGCCGATTACGTGCGGCTGGCTCTGAAACTCGGGCTGCTCGAGGAAGCCGCGAAAGTGGAGGACGTCCGCAAGCCCGGCACGTGAAGTCCAACGTTATCCCTGCCGGAGCCGTACCATCCTGACCATGCAGCTGAAGAAGAATCCGACCGTGAAAAGGCCAGCCAGCCGCTCGCGCGCCTGGCGGGTGCTGTCCCTGGTATTCTCATCGCTCTGCGCGGTGGTGGCATCGGGGGAGGCGCAGGAGAGAGGGGACGAGCGACGCTCGGACAGCGTACAGACCGTCGGCACGGTGACGGTGCAGGCGAAGCGCGCTCCACTCGTCGTAGGTGGGGCGAGCGCGGTCGTCACCAGCATCGATTCGCTCACGCTCCCTGCGGCGCCGGTGCTCGATCAGGCGCTGCGCGAGCTGCCATTCATACTGGTGCGACGCAACTCGCGTGGCGAGATGGAACTCGGGATGCGCGGCTCTGACTCGCGGCAGGTGGCGGTGCTCGTGGACGGCGTGCCGCTCACGCTGGGTTGGGACCATCGCACGGATCCTTCGATCATTCCTCTCACCGGCGCTCGGAGCATCACCCTCGTGCGCGGGCTTTCTTCCGTGCTGCACGGGCCGAACGTGCTCGGTGGCGTGATCGAGGTGGGGCTGACCGACGGCACCGCTCCCGCGGATCGCGCGCCCGCGCTTTCGCTCTCGGGAAGCTTCGACCACCTGGGCTCTCGCACGATCGCTCTCGCGGGCGGACTGCCGATCGGCAGCGCCGGCCGCTGGACGGCGCGGGCCGGTTTCGGGATGCGCGACCGTCCCGGCTTCGCCCTGGGACGCGGAATTGCGGACATCGGCACCGACGACCCCGATCTGCGCTCCAACAGCGACCTCTCGCACGTGGACGGCTTCGCCTCGCTGCGCTATGCGACTCCCGGCGGAGCGCACGTCGGAGCATCGCTATCCGCGTACAACGCGGAGCGCGGCGTGCCGCCGGAGCTGCACGTGGAGGAGCCGCGGCTCTGGCGCTATCCGGAGCAGAAGCGGACCCTCGCCATCGTGAACGCCTCGACGGGTCGCCGCGATACGCCCTTCGGGCGCGGCGAGCTCCAGGCGAGCATCGGCTTCAACGATGGGCACACCGAGATCGAGAGCTTCGCGAGTGCGGCGTACGATGAGATTGCGGGAATGGAGACCGGCGACGATCGCACTATCACGGCGCGTGTGGTAGGCGAGCACTCGCTCGGTGCGCGTGGATCTATCCGGACCGCGGCCACCATGGCCGACGTGAACTACGACGAGCGCGTGGATGCGGACCCGCTGCAATCGTACGAGCAGCGGCTCTGGAGCGTGGGGAGCGAGGTCACGCTCCCTGTAGCGACTCTCACCCAGGTCACAGGTGGGATCGTGTTCGACGCGGCCGACACCCCGGAGTCGGGCGACAAGCCGCCGCTGGGAACGATCTCGGCGTGGGGCGGGCGAGTGGGAGTATCCACGATCGCGGCCGGTGGAGAGCTGCGGCTGCACGCGGCAGTGAGCCAGCGTTCACGCTTCCCAGCGTTGCGAGAGCTCTATTCGGGCGCACTCGGCAGGTTCGAGCCCAACCCCGATCTCCGGCCGGAACGGCTGCGCGGCTTCGAGGGAGGAGTCACCACCAACCAGGGGGGAGTGGACCTGCAGGCGGTGCTCTTCCACCATCGTCTCTCGGGGGCAATCGTGCGCGCGCCGGCGGGCGACGGGATGCTGCGCCGCGAAAATCGCGACCAGATTCGCAGCACCGGTGTCGAGCTCCTGGCCGGCTGGGCCGGCGACGCGATCGCGGTGACCGCGGACCTCACGGCTCAGCACATCCGCCTGCACGGCCCAGCCGCCGGGGAGAGCAGGCGCCCCGAGCATCAGCCGGAATTCCGGATGGGTACGGAGCTTTCCTTCCCGCTACCGCTCACGATCACCGGCCAGGCGGCCGCGCGCTACACCGGGAGCCAGATGTGCGTGCACCCCGATCTGGAGCGCGAGGTCGAGCTCGACCCGCAGCTGAGCGCGGACGCGGGCGTGGCACGCTCATGGACTCTCCGCGGCGCCGCGCGCTCGCTGCTGCGTACCCTCCGCCTCTCCCTCACTCTCGAGAACGTCGCCGACGCCGCCGTCTACGATCAGTGCGGCCTCCCGCAGCCCGGGAGGACGTTGAGGTTGGGGTTCGAGGTGCGCTGAGGAGAGAAAGCAGACAGCAGACAGCAGAAAGCAGTGACTGCAAGGGTTCAGGAGGCAGGGTTCAGGGTTCCGGTACCACCTCGGAGTAGAGATCTTTCCGCCCGAGGCAGTCACTGAACCCTGAACCCTGTAGCTCTGAACCCTCAGGTTCTCACTGCTGTCTGCTTTCTGCTCTCTTGTCTCTCCCTCCCCTTGCCCTCCACGCGCCTCATCGCCTGCTTTCTCAACGACTCCTCCCAGGCGACCACCACATGACCGATACCGCTCTCCTCATCCCTACGGCAATCGCGCTGGGCGCCCTGCACTCGTTCGCGCCGGACCATCTGGCGGCGGTGAGTGTGTTTGTGAGCCGGAAGCCGTCGTGGCGTAATGCGTTGGGGTTGGGAGCGCGGTGGGGGATGGGGCACTCGCTCACGGTGGTGGTGGTTGGGAGCGTGCTGGCGCTGAGCGGCCTGCAGTTGCCGGAGCGCTTCGAGACGATGGCTGAGCGAGCGGTCGGCGTGGTGCTGGTGCTACTGGGCATCTTCGCCATCTCGAGAGCACAGAAGATTCACGCGCACTGGCATGAGCACGGGGGGACGCCGCACTGGCACCTGCATTCACACCGCTCTGGCGAGAAACACGAGCACGACCACGGAGCGCTCATGGGGATCGGGATGCTGCACGGGCTAGCGGGAACGGGCGCGCTTGTCGTGGCGCTTCCGGTTGCCGTAGCTGGTTCCCGCGCGAGCGCGTTGGTCTTCCTCGCCGCCTTCGGCCTGGGAACCATTCTCTCGATGTCGCTTTTCAGCGCCGCGGCCGGCTGGCTCCTCTCTGCAACGACCGCTCTCTCACGCAACGTGCACCGCGCCGCCATAGTGCTCGCTGGACTGCTAAGCGTTGGCGTTGGTGTATGGTGGATGGTTTCGGGTGGGGGGTAGTTCAATGACTAGCGAGGAGAAAGCGGAAGGCAGAAAGCAGAGAGCAGGGCACGCGCGGAGCGAGCAGCGTGCTGCGCCCCGCGACTCCGACCGCGAAACGGTGCCGTGCGATATCTGTGGCGTCCCCGCGCTCGTCTGGCGGAAGTGCAAGCTCGTCTGCGAGAACTGCGGCGCCATCAACAAGACGTGCGCGGATCTCTGAGGGACCGACGGGGTCAGGTCTCTGCTTTCTCCCCTCAGCCCTCCTCCAACTGCTCCCTCAGCCCCCTCGGCTCCGTCACGGGGAGCTGGCAGGTGTAGTTCCGGCAGACGTAGGCGGTGGGGTGGCCGTCGAGGGTGGGGCGGTCGGCGAGGAGGGCGATTCCGGCGCTCGAATCGACGGGGCCACCGGCGAGGACGAGCGACGGGAGATAGTGGTCCCCCACTTCGCGGGCGAGCTCGGCGAAGCCCGCCGAATGCTGGTCGCCCACGATCGCTACCTGTAGAGCGCCGTTGACGACCAGGTCGGCGGCGCCGAGGAGGTGGCCGAAGGCGGCGCCGTACTGCGACATCGGCGCTGCAAGCGAGGCGAGGACGGTCGTGGCGCGTTCGCGCATCGAGCCGTCATCGAAGATCTCGGCCATGCGAAGGAGTAGCTCCACCGCGAGCGAGTTGCCGGAAGGCGTCGCGGTGTCGGTGGGCTCGCGCGGGCGCGTCACGAGCTTCTCATGATCGCTGGCAGTATCGAAGAGGGCGCGGGTCGTGTGGTCCCAGAACCAGGTGATGACGGAATCAGCCAGCGCGCGGGCGCGGTCGAGCCAGAGACGATCGAAGGTGAGCTCGTAGAGCGAGAGTGCCCCGAGCCCCAGAGCTGCGTGATCCTCCAGGTAGCCAGCGATCGTGGATGCTCCGCCGGCTCGCGTGCGCAGGACGCGCAGGCCATCGCTTCCCTCGCGCACCATCTCGCGAAAGAGCAGCGCGCCGTTCCGGAGCGCGAGCTCGCGATAGTCGTCGCGCCCGAACGCGCGCGAGCACTCCGCGATTGCGCGCAACATGAGACCGTTCCACGATGCGATGACCTTGTCGTCGCGCGCGGGCCACACTCGCTTCGCTCGTGCCGCGTAGAGCGTCTCGCGCGATCGCGCGATGACTACTCTCACTTCCTCCAGCGCCAGTCCTCTCCGAGCCGCGACGAGCGCCGGGTCCTCGGCCACATGGAGGATGTTCTTCCCCTCGAAGTTGCCGCCCGCAGTCACTCCCCAGTGAGCCTTCGCGATGGGAGCATCGGCACCGAGCAGTTCGTCTATCTCGGACTCGTCCCAGAGGTAGAACTTTCCCTCCTCGCCCTCGCTGTCGGCGTCGAGAGCGGAGTAGAAGCCGCCCTCGGGTGATGTCATCTCGCGCGCTACCCAGTCCACCGTGTCTTCCGCGACGCGACGCGCTTCTTCGTCACCAGTGGCCTGCCAGAGGTGCGCACCCAGCCGCGCAAGAAGCGCATTGTCGTAGAGCATCTTCTCGAAGTGTGGCACGAGCCACTTTGCGTCCACGGTGTAGCGGTGGAAGCCGCCGCCGATCTGGTCGTGGATCCCGCCGCGCGCCATCGCACGGAAGGAGTCGTGCGCCATGTCGAGCGCGGCGGCCGAGCCGGTGCGCCTCCAGTGCCGGAGCATGAAGTCGAACGACATCGACTGAGGAAACTTTGGCGCGCCGTCGAAACCGCCGTGGTCGTGATCGTAACGACTCTCCATTGAGCGGAACGCACGCTGGAGCAGTGCAGCGTCCACCTGGCCGGTGGGACGGGCTTCGCCGCGTGCGTTGTCGTAGAGCTGCTGCACCTGGGAAGCAGTATTCTCTATGTCGCCGCGGCGATCGCGGTACGAGGCAGCCACGGCGGCGAGCACCCGCGGAAACGACGGGATGCCCGGCCTGTCCTCCGGCGGGAAGTAAGTGCCGCCGTAGAATGGAGTACCGTCCGGAGTGAGGAACACGGTCATCGGCCAGCCGCCATGGCCGGTCATCGCCTGCACCGCGGTCATGTAGATGGCATCGAGATCCGGGCGCTCCTCGCGGTCCACCTTGATGTTCACGAAGTACTCATTCATGAGCCGGGCGATCCCTTCGTTCTCGAACGACTCGCGTTCCATGACGTGGCACCAGTGGCATGCCGAGTAGCCGATGCTCAGAAGAATCGGTCGGTCCTCGCGGCTGGCGCGCTCGAGCGCCTCGGGGCCCCAGGGGTACCAGTCCACCGGATTATCGGCGTGCTGCCGCAGGTACGGGCTGGCTTCGTTGGCGAGTCTGTTCATCGTTCCCCGGCGCTGGTGTGAGAGATGTGCCGCTCTCGCAAGCTATATTGCAGAACGATTCGTGCCGAGCAGCGCAGGCGGCCGTCGTCCGCACGGTCGTACCCGCCGAAGCGCCTTCCATTCTCCAATTCGTAGAGCTCTGAGCCCAACAACCACGCATCGTCGTCGCGCGCTGGTAGTGGCAGCGATCATCACCGCGATGGTACTGCTCACCTGGCCCATCGCCGTCCCGGCGGTGCGCGACATGGCCACGCGCGACGCCGCACCCGGAGCGCGGCTGCTGCACCCCGCGGCGTATCTCGTGCTCTCTCCCGTGTACGACGTGATGGATGCGCTGACGCTCCTCTCCGTGGGGCAGCTCGTGGCGCTCGTCATCTCGCTCACACTGGTCTACCTGGCGTGGAGGGGGTGGCGCTGGCGCCGCGGATCGTGCCGGCCGCGCCTGTTTCGAGAGATGGGACTCGCGCTCCTGTCGCTGGGCGCCTTCGTGGCGTTCTGCGCGGTGGGTGTGCTGGCGCCGCGTCCGATGGCGGCGTTGGCGCTCGATGATCGCGATGCGGTGAAGGTGGATGTGCACAGCCACACGAACGCGTCGCACGACGGACGCGGCGACTTCGATGCGCGTGACAACATCGATTGGCATCGCGATGCCGGCTTCGATGCGGCTTACATAACCGACCACAAGAGCTTCGATGGAGCGAGCGAGGCGATGCGCCTGAACCCGCGCCGGGCGGGCGATGGGCTCGTGATGTTGAGCGGGCTGGAGTTCATCGACAACCACAACCACATCAACGCCCTCGGCGCCACGGCAGCCGACTCCGCGTGGATCCGTGTGGAAGCGCGCAGGCAACGACTCGGCTGGCCCGCACGCGAGCGCGGCAGTGCAGTCTTCATCCAGACGATACCGGAGAATCTGGAACGCATTCCACTACCCGACCGTTCGAGCGGAAGAGGCCTTGCGGGGATCGAGCTTTCCGATGGCGCGCCGCGCGGCATCGAGCAGTCGCAGCGCGACCGGGCTCTGATCCTGCGCATCGCCGATAGCCTCGACCTGGCGCTGGTGGCCGGGTCGAACAATCACGGTTGGGGTCGTACAGCGGTCGCCTGGAGCGTGCTGCGTATCCCCGGATGGCGAGAGATGACTCCCGAGGAGCTCGGCGCGGCGATCGAGGCACATATACGCGCCGAGCGACGCGGAGCAGTGCAGGTAATCGAACGCCGTTCGCCGGATCCCGCTGGTTCGCGTCTCGCGCTCGCCGCTACGCTCCCGGCCGTCACCTGGAATCTTCTGGTGACGCTCTCGGGCGCACAGCGTGTCTCGTGGATCATCTGGAGCTGGATTCTGGCGTCGGCGGTTCTTCTCTACGCCGCCCGCCGCGACTCGAAGAAGGAAACGCGCGACCGGCAGGCAGCACCGCCGATGAAGCGCGAAGGCGCAGGTATCGTGTAAGATCGCGCTCGGAAGCGCGCACACGCTATCGTCAGGCGCGGCGCGTACGCACGCCGATCATCTCGGACTTCGGCATCGCGCTGGCGGTCGTGACGATCGCGGCGGCGGTACGGCTGTTTCTGGCCGTAACGGTGCCGCTGGTGCCAGACGAGACCTACTACTGGGAGTGGTCTCGTCGCCTGGCGAGCGGCTACTTCGATCACCCGGGTGCGATTGCCCATCTCATCCGCGCGGGCAGTGCGATAGCAGGCGTCACGCCGTTGGGCGTGCGGCTCGGCGCGGTGACGGCGGGGTGGCTGACGTCACTCTGTCTGGTGGTTCTGGCGAGAAGACTCTCCGACGATGCGGGCGCGTTACGCGCGGCGGTGATCATCTCGTGCATGCCGCTGGCGGCCGCTGGACTGGTGCTGGCCACGCCGGACGCGCCGCTCCTCCTCGCTACTGCCGCGACGCTGCTCTTCCTCGACCTCGCGATCACGGCGCCGCTGGGGAGCGCTCGCGCGCTCGGCTGGTGGCTGGCCGCCGGCGTCGCACTTGGCCTGGCGTTCGACTCCAAGTACAACGCTGTGCTCCTGCCAGTGGGAGTGCTGATCGCACTGCTGCTGTACGCTCCATTGCGGCGACAGCTCGCGACGCCCGGACCGTATCTGGCCGCGTTCCTCTCGATCCTGATCTTCGCTCCGGTGATCGCGTGGAACGCCGATCACGATTGGGTCTCATTCCGATTTCAGCTCTCGCACGGGTTGGGAAGCGGACACGGCTCGGCGCTGTCCAGAGAGCTCTCACTCCTGGGCGGCCAGCTCGGGTTGGTCTCGCCGATTCTCTTCGTGTTGCTCGCGATGGTGGTGTGCCGCACGCTGATGCGTCGCGCGCCGCGCCACGCGCTGCTCGCGTCGGTAGCGGCGACAGTCTTTCTGTTCTTCTGCTGGAGCGCGCTCTCACGTCCGGCTGAGCCCAACTGGCAGGCGATGGCGTACGTCCCGGCCATCGCACTGCTCGCTGCACACGGCGGCGGCGTGCGCTGGCGGCGCTGGCTGGGCGCCGCGTGCGCGCTCGGTGCCGCGATGGTCGCGGTGATCTATCTGCAGTCGATGAGTCCTTTCCTCCCGGTCGACTCCGCCCACGATCCCACTGCGCGCGGCGCGGGGTGGGACGCGGTCGCCGCGCGGATGTACGCCGCCGCGCCGCTGGATGATCATGACGAATCGGCGGGGACTCGAGTTTGGTTCGCTGGGAACCGCTACCAGGATGCCTCGGAGATCGCCTTCCACCTTCCGGGCCGGCCGAACGTCTTCTCGCTCAACATCGCGAGTCGCCCCAACGAGTACGACC
This sequence comes from Gemmatimonadaceae bacterium, assembly GCA_035688075.1. Lineage (GTDB taxonomy): Bacteria > Gemmatimonadota > Gemmatimonadetes > Gemmatimonadales > Gemmatimonadaceae > JADGGM01. The sequence continues at coordinate 29,069 of DASSNL010000131.1, read as the reverse complement.
TCTGGCCCTCGTTCGCCGAGCGTGCGCGCCCGGGCGATGACCTGGTAGTGGCCCTCATCCCTCCTTCGCCCGGCCGCCCCGACACCGTGATCTCCGTCCTCCGCCAGCATTTCACTCGCGCCGAACACATTTCCACCGTCCGCATCACCGATGACGCAGACCTCGTGCGAGACGTGTGGGTGCTGGGAGGGTGGAAAGGCGAGGGTTCAGGAGGCAGGGTTCAGGGTTCAGGAACTGCAGGTAAAAGGGAACAGGAAACAGGGAACAGGTAAATGCCTCGGGGGTGAGGGCGTTCTCTCCACGAGCCGGTACCTGTTTCCTGTTTCCTGTTCCCTGCAGTTGGCAGTTCCTGAACCCTGTAGTTGCTGAACCCTGTTACATTCCCCCCCATGGGCGACTCTCCGTGCTGGATGCACCTGTTCAACGATCTCGACATGACTGATACGCTCTCGAAGGATCTGGCGGAGTATCTCGCGGCTAATCAGAAGCGGGCGCACGAGGAGCTGTTCGAGTTTCTGCGAATTCCGAGTGTGAGCGCGCGGTCGGAGCATCGCGGGGACATGCAGCGCGCGGCGGAGTGGCTGGCGAAGTCGATGCGGGATGCGGGGCTCACGGCCGACATCATGCCGACTGGTGGGCATCCGGTGGTGCTCGGTGAGTGGCGCGGCGCTGGAGATGATGCCAGGACGGTGCTGGTGTACGGTCATTACGACGTGCAGCCGGCCGAGCCGCTCGAGCTCTGGGAGACGCCGCCATTCGAGCCCACGCTTCGCGACGGGAAGATCTTTGCGCGCGGCTCGGTGGACGACAAGGGCCAGCTATTCCTGCACATCAAGGCGATCCAGGCACATCTCGCGACGCGCGAGAAGCTGCCGGTGAACATCGTAGTGCTCGCCGAGGGTGAGGAAGAGGTGGGGAGCGACAATCTCGCCGCGTTCATCGAGAAGAATCGCGACCGGCTCGCCTGCGACTACGTGGTGATCTCCGACTCGGCGATGTTCGCGCCGGGGCAGCCATCCATCCTCTCTTCGTTGCGCGGGCTGGCGTATCTGGAGATCAATGTGCAGGGCCCGTCGGGAGATCTGCACTCGGGGAGCTACGGAGGCGCGGTGGTGAATCCCGCGATGGCGCTCGCGCGCATCCTAGCGACCTTCCACGATGAGAACTGGCACGTGGCGATCCCGGGATTCTACGACGACGTGCGAGAGTGGAGCGCTCAGGCGCGCGAGCAGATCCGTTCGCTCCCCTTCGACGAGGACAGGTTCCGCGAGGAGACCGGCTCCCCAGCGCTCACTGGCGAGAAGGGCTACTCCACGCTCGAGCGGCTCTGGACGCGTCCCACCTGCGAGATCAACGGTCTGCTCAGCGGCTACACGGGTGAGGGCGCGAAGACCGTGCTCCCGGCGAAGGCGATGGCGAAGGTGAGCTGCCGTCTCGTACCCGACCAGAAGCCGGAGGAGATCGAGCGGCTCGTGCGCGAGCACGTGGAGCGCGTGGCACCGAAGGGCGTGACGGTGACGGTGACGCCTCTGCATGGCGGCCGCCCCTGGCGCGCCGAGCTGGATGGCCCGCTCTTCACCGCCGCCCGCGCTGCCCTCGCCTCGGCCTTCGGACGCGAGCCAGTGATCACCGGCGAAGGAGGCTCGATCCCCGTGGTCGGTGACTTCCAGCAGATCCTCGGCGCCCCTGTCCTGTTGATGGGCTTCGGCCTCCCCGGCGAGAACGCCCACGCCCCCAATGAGTGGATTAGTGACGAGAACTTCGTGAAGGGAACGGCGGCAGCAGCGGGACTTTGGGACGAACTGACTCGGTGAGGGGAGAGGGGAGAGAAAGCAGAGAGCAGAGAGCAGAAAGCAGTGAACTGCCTCGGGGTAGAGGGCTGTAAGTAAGAAGCCGTCATCCCCGCGATCTAAAGCCGTCATCCCCGCGAAAGCGGGGACCCATGTCAGCCGGTCTGAACATGGGTCCCCGCTTTCGCGGGGATGACGTTGTATTACGAGCCCTTCACTGCTTTCTGCTTTCTGCTCTCTGCTTTCTAGAACTTCCACTCCCTGATCAGGAACGCTCCCAGCACACTCGTCGGCTTGGGGTCTTGTTGGGTGGAGAGGGTTGGTTGGCGGATCAGGAAGCGCGGCTCGAGGCTCGCTTCGATGCGGTAGCCGCGGGGCATGCGGTATTCCACGCGGGCGCCGGGAGCGACGAAGGTGGGGCGTGCCTGGAAGACTACGAAGGTGCTCTTGTTCAGGTACTTGCCTGCCTCCACCTGCGTGCCGGCGAGGAGCGTCTCGACATTGCTGAGCGCAAGCTCGGGGGGGATGTCCGCTGGCGTGATGTTGAGAACGTCGGTGCCGAGCGAGCGACTCAGGTTTGCCTGCGCGTCCTTGGCGAGCACGTCCAGCGCGACGGTGGCCAGTTGGCGGGTGGCGAGCCCCGCGGGGCCGGCAAGTGTGCCGCCGTTCGTGCCGCCGCCCACTCCTGAGCTCCCACCCACCTGAAGGAGCGACGATGACGAGCGGCCGAAGGCCAGGTAGCTCAGCAGATCCGACTGGGATATGGGCGGCTGAGCATCGCTCTGCAAAGTGATGCTGGGGTGCTGGAGCGTGCCGCCGATGCCGATGCTGATGTCCAACGCGCCGCGCCCCGCGAGATCGATGCTGCGCGTGGCGCTGATCTGCAGGAGCGGGTTGATCTCCGGCTCGTTGGTGAAGGTCACCGATCCGTGCGAGAGAATGAAGCGGCGTCCCAGGTAGGTGTAGTCGCCGCGGTCGGTGTTCATCACTCCGCTGAGCGTTATCGCTTTCCTCGCGGGGTTGAGGTGCACGCTGAGCGTGTCGGGCGAGTAGATCTCGACGTTGGCCTCCGGTGAGCGCACCCACGTATCGCGCGCCACGTTGAGCGCGACGTTGACTTCGAGATTCTCCATCAGCGGCGACTGGGTCGGCAACAGCCCTGAGTCCACGGCTTCGGCGCTGTCGCTCACCACGTTGAATACAACGGGGTCGTCCAGCGCGACGACGCTCGCCTGACCGGCGGGCGGGATGTAGATGACTCCGTTCAGAATGTCGAAGTCGCCGCCGATCACGACATGGTCGTACGGTCCTTTCACGGTGATATTGGCATCGGCGAAGAGCCGTCCCTGCTCGGTGTCGAGCACGAGCGCATTGCGGCCGGTGATGCCCAGGGCGAAGCTGGGACGAGTGAGCTCCTTAACACCCAGCGCACCGCCCAGAACTACCGCGCCGCCGCCTGCCGTGCCGTGCAGGGTGTCAATGGCGATGCTGTCGCCAAGCATCCGCACGACTCCGGCAATGTCGCCGAGCGTGACACCCATCGGAACGACGCGGAACGATGCGAGGTCGAGATCGAAGCGGCCGGCAAGCGATGGATGCTTCGGCGTCCCGCGCGCGGCAACGGCGCCGATCAACCGGCCCCGGACGTCCGCGATCGCGTCGGTGAACTTCGGGAGTGCGTCGAGCGGCAGACTGTCGGCGTAGAAGTCCACCTTCATCGGCTGATCGAGAAGGCGCTCGCCGGCCACGCTGTCGAGTGCCAGGTTCACTGGAATGTTCGCATTGAGAGTCGCGAGCGGACTCGCCTCTCCTCGCGAAAGCTCGGCGTGCGATTCCAGCCGGCGGTCGGCGTATTCCATGGTGGCCCTGAGATCGGGGAGCGGCGCACCCTGGTAGTTGACGTTCACCACGCCCATCGCACCGCGCAGCTTGGGAGCGGCGCGCGTACCGGTGAGACGCGCGTCGAGTACGATACTGCCGCGCGCGGCGACGTCGCTCTGGAGCAGACCAACCACGTCGCCGATCTGCAAACCGCTCACTTCGACGCCGAGATTCGCCTGGCCCTCTGCGGGGACGCGCCCGTCGATGTAGATGCGGCCCTCGGACCCATCGCTCAGCTCGAGCGCGCTCACCTCGAGGCCCTTCTTCCCCCACTGCACCTTGCTCGGCCGCACGGTTCTCCACCTTCGCTGGCCGAAGCGAAGGGCCATGTCATGGATGTCGAGCTCGTCGTGGTCGAGCGCCAGAGCGTAGTCGCTTCTCACCTTGTAGCTGGTGCCGCTGTCCTGGTAGATGGCGACATCCACCGTACCGCCCGGCTTCCGGTAGGCGGCGCGCACCTCCACACTGTCGAGCGCGAAGCCTGCGGCCTGCACGGAATCGATCGAGAGCCCTGCCGCAATGGCCATCGCGGGCGTACCGCCGTCCACCACCGCGTACTCACCTTCGCCCTTCCGCACCAAGTTGCCGCTCGCGACCAGCTTCTCGAAGCCGAGCTGTCCGCGAACCCTGAAGCCTTTCGTCCAGCCGGTGACCTTCCCCGCTGCGTCGAGGGAGCCCGAGAGCGAATCGCGCGGCACGGCGGGAATCGTATCGACGTGAAGCTTCGGTGGCGGCGCGCCGGTCGCGGCGCGGGCGACCTCGGTGCGCTTCGCCTCGCGCGCCGAGTCCGCCCGCGCTTGCTCCAGCGCAGCGGCCACGCGACCGGGGCGCGGCTGTACCTTGGTCGTATCCATGGGGAGCAGGCGCGCGAAGGCCGACAGCGAATCCACGTGGACAGCGTAGGCGAGCGTGCCGCTTCGCCCCTCCGCGAGCCCGAAGTCGCCGCTCACGGATGCGCGGCCGATCGGAGCGGCAACGAGCGAGAGCGTATCCACCGTGGCAATTCCGTTGGCAATCGCCACGCGCACCCTCAGCGAGTCGAAGGGGATGCTGTCCACCGCGGAGTGTGATACGTCGGCAGCGATGTCCGCGCGCATCGTGGCTGGATCCGTTCCCACGCCGCGCGCGCTCGCCTCGGCGCTCAGCGATGTGCGCGGGCCAAGCTCGGTGACGGTGCGGAGATTGAAGACATCGAGCGCGGCGGCAAGGTCGTAGCGCTTCTCCTCGCTGAGGACGTCGGCCCAGCCGTGTGCGCGCAGCGCCCCGCCGTCGGGGAGCCGCAGATCACCCAGCACGCGGAGCGAGTCCAGCGTTCCCGTTACGTGCACCTGCCCGCCGAGCGTGCCGTGCAGCTTGAGAGCAGGCGCGAAGCGCCCTGCCGTGACGAGCGAAAGCGGCTCGGCCTGGACCTCCGCATCCACCCACTTGCGCGTGCCGCCACGATATGCTGCCCGTGCCTCGAGCCGCGATGTATTGCCCCGGTCGCGATGAACTACCTTTGCGCGGGCGAGGATGCGCGCGGCGGTCGAGCCGTCGAGCGTGGCGGTACCGGTGATGGTCCCACCGATCGGGAGCTTGGGAGCCACGACGCGCGCAAGAGCCACCTGCACCGGATCGAAGCGGAGCCGCAGATCGTGCATCTGTACTCCCCGGCCCGACTCGAGCGTTCCCACGTTCCCAGTAGCTATCAGGTGACTCGTGCCATCGCGCGCGGCATCGAAGTAGACATCGGCATCGACGTTCATGTCGGTGAGCGCGCCGGCCAGAACCGTATGCCCAGCGAGCGTACCGCTCACCGGTATCTCGAGGCCGGGAACGAGCTGCTCGATCGTCGCGGTGCGAACGCTGTCGAAGCGGAGATCGGTGTCGTGCAGACCGAGACCGCCCTCGCTCGCCATAGTCACGCCTATCTGCCCTTCTACCGATCCGCCATTCAGCGTGAGCGCGGCGCTCGGCACCATGAAATCGCTCTCGCCCTTGGGACGGTAGCGCATCTCCAGCTGCGCGGCACCGCCGCCCGAGTCGGGAAGGGCGGGGTAGAGCCAGCGCATGTCGGCGAGCGCGAGCGGGCGAGCGCTGGTGTTCAGGTTCACGTCACCCGACGCCAGCATGTACGCGCCGCTCAACCCGAGCCGTGTGCCGGGGAGCGACGCGGCCACGTCGCGGAACCAGAGCGAGTCGGCGCCCATGCGGAAATCTCCCTTGAGACTCCGGATCTCCGCGCCAGGCGGTGTGAAAGGGAAGGCGAGCATTCGCAGCTCGCCCACGCGGAACAGCCGGACGGCAGTGTCGGGATCGGCGAGTCGGATGTGGGGGAGCGCGGCCTGGATCTTCTGAAAGTCCATCACAGACTGGTAGCCGCCCGGCACCTCGATCACATGTGAGCGCGTGTCGCCCGCGAGTGCCACGCGCACGGCGCTGTCGCGCTGAGTGGCGGTGAGTGTGTCGCTCGGGCTCCAGGGGAGGCGCACGGTGACGCGTCCGTCGGTCAGCCTGATGTTGTCCATCGAGATCCACGACCCGAACCCGCGCGTCGTGTCCGCCTTCCCCGTGGGTGGGAAGATGTGCTGGAAGTTCCAGAGGCTGTCGGGGCCGGGGAGCTTGCTCAGCACGATCACCGGCTGCTCGAGCGCGAGACTGTTGAGGTCTATGCGCTGGTGGAGGAAGTCGGAGATGTCGTACTGCGCGCGCGCCCGCTGGACGCTCAGGAAGGGCCGGCCCGCGCTGTCGGTGATGACGAAGTCCACGAGGATGATCTCGTCGAGGAGATTCCCGCGGATGGCGCCGATGTGCACGATACCGTGCACGCTCTTACCGAGCGCACCGAGCGCGATGCGACGAACGCGCTCGCGTCCCCAGTTGGTGTTCGTCAGCGTCATCACGCCGAGGAACAGGACGCCGAGTATGATGGCGATCACGATCAGGATGATCTTGAGCGCCGTGCGCATCAGAACGCCTGGCCGATGGAGAGGTGGAGCGAGAGGCGGCGAAGAATCTTCTGGAACCCGCCGCCCTTACCTTCTATCGGATCGAAGATCTTGGTCTCGAGCAAGCGTGCGAGCTGCGGCGTACCGGTGCTGTCCACGGTTTCCGTGATGACAGGTAGATCCTCCTTGAGCGTGGGACGGATTCCGAGGTCTATGCGGATCGGTCCCACGGGCGATTGGTAGCGCAGCCCGAAGCCGGGAGTGATCGCGCCGGTCCCCTTGAATATCTCGCCCGCCGATCCTTCGCCAACGTACGCGCCATCGACGAACACCGCGCCGCCGAGCCGCTTCCAGATCGGGAAGCGGTACTCGATGCTCGCCTCGATGAGGGAGGTGCCACCTGTGGGACGCGGCTCGAAATCCGAGGACGGTACTCCCGCCGGACTGCAGGTGCCGTCGGCTATGGTACTCGTGGTGCACCCGTACGCCAGCAGCGTATCGGGATCCACGGTCAGCACGCGCGGCCCGAGTTGATTCTCGCCGTAGCCGCGCACCGACTGCGATCCGCCGGCGTAGAAGCGCTTGCGCGGATGCAGGATGTCGCGAGCGTCTCCGCCTGCCTGCCCGAGCGCATTCGCCGAGCTCCGGAGCGGTTTGACCCAGCCGAAACGCACCCGCCCGGCGAGCACCGCGCCGTTGTCACCTACGGACATGTAGCGCGTGGCCTCGCCGGAGATGCGGTTGTAGCGGAACTCCGAGAGCGTGAACGCCGACGCGTGCTCCAATTGCAGCCGCGCGTTGTAGCCGCGCGTGGGATTGAGAGGGTCGTCGGTGCGGTCGGTGAAGATCTGCAGCGAGACCGGCGACATGGCGTGCCTGCCGCGCAGCGCGCCGATGGTGGGCGTCTGGCAGACACCGTAGTTCACGCAGAAGTAGATGTTGCCGGCGTCCACCTGCGTGAGCTCGTAGCGGTAGCCGATCGTGAGAGGAGAGCGGGATGCGACCATCCGTGTGAAGGTGGCGCCGGCGCCGTAGCCCTTGTCCACGAAGATCGCTGGCGCGCTACGGCGATGCAGAAAGAGGTTCAGCCCGAGAGTGTTGCGCGCGTCGTGCCACCACGGCTGCGTGATGTCGGCACCCACCTCGTAGTTGAGCCGGAGGAAAGGCGCTGCCTCCTGGTCGGTAAGGTTGCCGGTGACGTTCTGGAAGATCCCGGTGCCGTTGAACTGGGACGCGAAGATGTTGCTCAGCACGCCGTTCAGCGAGAGTTGTCTTCCGGCTCCGAGCCAGCTGTAGTCGTTGAAGTTGGCCTCGAGCTGGAAGAAATCCACCGTGTTGAAGCCGCCACTCAACCGCATCTGGTGGAAGGGCGCTTCGGTGACGGCGATGTCCACGTGCCGTCCGGAATCACCCACGACCTCGGCGGTGATCGCCGCCCGGCTGAAGAGATTCGCGCTGTAGAGATTACGCTGGCTCTCCAGTACATCGCGCCGGCGGTAGACCTGTCCCGCCTCCAGTGTGACCATGTTGCGAATCGTCTCGGCCGTGATCTGGTCGTTGCCGTGGATGGTGATCGTGTCGACCACGGTGCGCGGCCTCGGGTCGATGGTCACGCGGACTTCCGAGCTGCGCCCGTCGGCGGTGACGAGGACAGTGTCGTACAGCACCGCGTCGGCGTACCCCTCGTCCCAGAGTCGGTTGCGGAGGAGGCTCATGCTGGAGTCGAGGTCGATCACGTTGAGCGGCTCGCTCGCGCGCAGGAGGAGCGTGCTCTGAACGTCCTTCGCCGTGATCACCTTCTCCGGTCGGTGCACGGCGAGAGTACGGACGACGGTGGGCGGTCCTTCGTTAATCTGGAACTCTACCTTGACGCCGCCGCCGTGGCGCGCCACCGACGTGTCCACGCTCGCCGAGCGGTAGCCGCGCTTCCAGTAGAAGACCTTGATGCGGAGGACGTCGCGCTTGAATTCCGTGCGGTCGAGGAAGTGCTTGTCGACGAACAGCTCCGACTTGCTGAAGAGACAGAAGGGCTCGAGGAGGAAGCTCTTGCAGCTGCTTGCCTTGGTGGCGATGCTCTGCTCGAGCTGGCTCTTGCTGACGTGGTGCACGCCCTTCACCGAGAGCTCCGTGACTTCCGGGCTCTCGTGCTCGTTACGGTCTCCCTGTGCCTGTGCTCCGAGATTGCTGCCGGCGGCTACCAGTAGGAACGCTGCGATTGCCGCCGGTCCAATCCCCCGGCGGGCTCGTCTCATGCGCGAAGATCATCGCAAGGGAAGGGCCAGGGGGGAGAAAGCGGAGAGCAGAAAGCAGGAACGGCCCCGGGGGAGAGATTCAGACCCCGGGGCCGTTCCTGCTTTCTGCTTTCTGCTCGCTGCTTTCTTTTTACAACCCCTCGAGCAACGCGTCGTTGTTCGGAGTGCTCCCGATGCGCTTGATGAGCCACTCCATGGCTGCCTGCGGGGGCATCTGCTGGAGGCCACGGCGGAGAGTGTAGACGGCGTCGAGCTGCTCGGGCTTGAAGAGCTTGTCCTCGCGACGGGTGCCGCTCGTGGCGACGTCGATCGCGGGGTAGATGCGCTTCTCGGCGAGGGAGCGGTCGAGCTTGATCTCGCAGTTACCGGTGCCCTTGAACTCCTCGAAGATCACGTCGTCCATCCGCGAGCCGGTTTCTACCAGGGCGGTGGCGATGATGGTGAGCGAGCCGCCGCCGTGCTCCGGTGCGACCGAGCGCGCGGAACCGAAGAAGGCCTTCGGCTTCGCCATCGCGGTGGCGTCGAGTCCGCCGCTCAAGGTACGGCCCGTGCCGCGCTCCACGGTGTTGTGCGCGCGCGCGAGACGGGTGAGCGAGTCGAGAACGATCACGACATCCCGTCCGCTCTCCACGAGCCGGCGGGCGCGCTCGAGGACCATGTCGGCCACGTCCACGTGCCGCTCGGCGGGCTGGTCGAAGGACGAAGCCACGACCTCGCCGCGTCCCCAGGAGATCATCTCGCTCACCTCCTCGGGGCGCTCGTCCACGAGGAGAACGAGGAGAACGGCCTCGGGGTGGTTGATCGCGATCCCCTCGGTGATGGCCTGGAGGAGCATCGTCTTACCGGCGCGCGCAGGCGCCACGATGAGGGCGCGCTGGCCGTAACCGATCGGAGCGATCAGGTCTATCGCGCGGCGCGTCAGCTCGGGGCCGCCCTTGGCCGGCTTGCCGGTTTCCAGGACGAGCTTGCGCTCCGGGTAGGAGGCGATGAGCGAGCTGAAGTCGGGACGCCGCGTGGCGCTCGTTGGCTCCACGCCGTTCACCTGCTCGATCTCGACGGCGGTGGTGCGCCCGCGATGATCGCGGCCCACCGTGGCGCGTACGAGGTCGCCGCGCCTGAGTGCGAACTGGCGGGTGAGTTGGGGCGGAACGAATGGATCGCCCGGCACGGGGAGGTAGCTGTCGGCTGAGCGGCGGATGAAGCCACCATCGCGAGCGGAGTCGAACCACCCTTCGGCGGTGCCGTCGGCGACGACCACGGGCGCTGGTCCGCTGTGCTGGTCGGGGCGCTGGCCACCGCTATTCCGTCCGCGTCCACGCCGTCCGCGTCTGCCATTGGAGCCAAAGCGTCCGTCGCGCTGCTCCTTTCCGTCGCGGCCTCTGCGCCGCCCGTGCGCGTTGTGGCCGCCGTTGTTCCCGCTCCCACCGTTACCGGGGGTGACGGAGCCGCCGTTGCCGGCGTCGCCCGTGTTCTCGGCCGTTCCGGGGTTGCCGGTGCTACCGTTGTCGACGGTGGATACCGGCACTTGTGCGCTGTCGCCACCGTTCAGCGCTTCACCGCTGGGGAGCGGCGCGGAAGTAGGCGTATCTTCCCGGTACGGGCTCGAGTCCGTGGTGGAGTCGGTCGGGGTGTGGTTCTGCGGACGCGGTCCGCGGCCACGCCGGGTGGGGCGTCGACGTTCGGTCATGCAGCCTGTAGTCTCATTGGGTGAAATTGCTCTGCGCTTTCGCGGGGCGCCGGGAATGGGCGCCGCCTACGCGCTCTTGCCACGATGGTTCGCGAGATCATGCCGGTGGCCGCCGATGCGGCTCGCGCGACTGTTCCCTGGAGTTGTATGGATCACTGGCTGGTGGTGGGCCCGAAGCGGCTGTGAGCGCCAATGCGCTCGTCCGCGTAGTACGCCTTCGACTACGGATCGGTTCTGTCGCGGCGTATCCCCGCTCGCTCGGCAAGTGCGACCGATCAATTCACGGTCACCGCGGCTCTCATCAGCGAGGCCGACCGGAGCGTTACGCTTGCGAGGCTCTACCATCCACTGTGGCGGCCGGGAATGCATTCCACGGCTACCTCGAAAATCACATTATGCAGGTCGATGCGCAACCTTCAGGCCGGACGTTTCCGGCGAGGCCTGAAAGGCCCTGCGGGTATCGACCCCATTCGCCGACCGCTCAGGATCGCCGGGTCGGCTCGTCAGCCGGCTGGCGCCTCGGATCTCCCGCGACCGCATCCAGCTCGCGGACCAGAGCGATAACACGTCGTGTGAGCTCGGTAATTCGGGCCGCGGCTGCTCGGTGTTCGGGGGCGAGTGTGGGCTCCATGCCCAGAAGCTGCGCCTCGGCCAGCAGAGCGGCGAGCGGGTTATTGAGCTGGTGCTGTACGAGAACGATCGCCTTCTGCAGCTCGCTTCGCGACGTTGCCGGCGCCGTCTCCGTGGGTGTCTCGTTCGTGGCAGCGTCCTCCCGCTTCTCTGGAGAGGACGACCCCATCGATAGCTCAGTCACGACTGACGCTGCCGGCGTTGCGACGATAGTTTGAATATAATCATGCTTGCCTCTCCAATCGACCCCGCCGGCGAAATCAGGGCCGCAGTCGACGAATATCGCGACAGCAACAACTTCTCGGTTCTCCTCGACCGGCTCCTGGCCATCTCCGCCGCGGCGGACCTGGATGCCCTCATAGCCGCCGTCGAGCCGTATCATGACATCCCGGAGGTCGCTGGCCCGGTCTACGAACGGGTGGTGGCCGAGCGACCCGAGGACGCGAGGGCGCTCGTGATCCTTGCCAATGCGTACTGGCTCACGGGACGCGGTCCCGACGCGGTGGGCGAGCTGGCATCGCGCGCGATCGCGGCCGATCCCGCCAACCGTGGCGCCTGGCACCTGTGGGCGCTCAGCGAATCATCGCCGCACGAGCGAATGAGTCGCTGGATGCAGGTCACCACTCGCTTCCCCGAGGACGAGCTGGCAAAGGCCAACCTGGCGGACAACGCCGCGAGCATCGCCTCCACTGACCGCGACCGCGAAGCGTTGCAGATCGCCCTCCACACCTACCGCTCCCTCCTCCGCACCGCCAAGCGCCCCGAGCAGCGCAACGCGCTGGAGGAGGCGATCGGGGTGATGGAGAGGTGGCAGCTGTAACATAAAGAAAGCAGAGAGCAGAAAGCAGAAAGCAGTAACGGCTCGTGGGGGTAGGGCCCTCACCCCCGAGGCAGTTCACTGCTTTCTGCTTTCTGCTCTCTGCTTTCTTTTTTTCATTCCCCCGCCGCTTTACGCGTCCGATGGGCCGTCATGGCGTGGACGGTGTCGAGGAGGTCATCGATGTCGAAGGGCTTCTGAAGGACCACGGGGCAGCCGCACTCGCGGAGGAGCTGGGTGGCGCGCTCGCTGGCGTCGCCGGTCGTGAAGATGGTGCACTCGCGGAGGTGGGGCTGTAGGGCGGCGGCGGTGAGATAAAGCACGTCGCCGCGCATGTCGGGCATGCGCAGGTCGACCACCAGGCAGTCGAACTCCTCCTGGTGCAGGAGTGCCTCGGCGGACTCGCCACGTTCGATCGCACGGACGTAGTAGCCCGCCCTGGTGAAGACCATCGTCAGGGCGCGGCAGAGCGACGGCTCGTCGTCTACCACCAGCACTCGTGCACGTTCGTCGAAACCCTTCATTCTTCCATCCCTCCACGGCGGCAGAGCCGCGCGGCCAGCATCTCCATGAACTTCTCGGGTTCTCCGGTCTCGCGCAGCACCGAGGGCATCACCCCGGTTGCGGCGCGCACCTGCCGCGCGAAGAGACGCGGCGAGTCGTAGCCCAGCTTTCTCGAGATATCGTCCAGCAAACAGCCCGGGTCCTGCATGTAGTAAATGGCGCGCGCGATTCGCGCACCGAGTAACAACATCCTCGCCGACGCGAGATCGTGCGTCTCCAGCCAGCGATCCAGGTTCCGTCTCGTCATCCCGGCGGCGAGCGCCAGGTCGCCCACGCTGCGGAAGGCATGCGGTGTGTTGAAGAGCTGCTTCACCGTGCCGCGCAGCAGGGGTGGTGCGTCATCGAAGCGCGGAGAGATGGCTCTGAGCAGGGTGTCGCTCAGGCCGTACGCCGGAACCGACTCGAGGAGCTGGACGAGCCGTTTGGGCTCATCGTCGAAACCTCGCAGGATCACGTTCGTGATGCCTTGACGGGCGAGCACGAGCGTGGACTGCAGCGCCTCGGGTGTCAGCGCCATGAGGTACAGTACCATCGGCACCGACGGGTAGCGCGCCAGGAGCGCCCTTATCTCGTCGAGCTGCGGCCGACCATCGATGTGAGGGTCGACCACCGCAACGTCGAGCGGTCGCGTACGCATGGCGTCCGCGAGGCCGTCCCAGCTCTCCGCAAATATTAGAGAATGCTCATTTGCGAGCGCCGAGCGGAGATGACTGCGAAGAGAGGGGGAGATGTGTGCGGCGACTTCCACGGTAGGCGCATCTTTGTCCTAAAATTGCACACTGGTGTCCTAAAATGTGCATTTACGATAAGACGCGCCACCGTAGCTTGCGTGACAGAAGTTACCCCCCCAACTACTCCCCCCTGCACGAAGAGGTAACTATGTTCCGCCGCTACGCTGCTATCCTGACCCTCGCCTTCGCGACCTTCGCTCTCGCTGCTTGCACCTCCCCGACTGCTCCTACGTCGGATGTATGTGCTGTGACGGCCGGAAGCGGAACCTGCTAAGAAATTTTCCGCAAATCCGGACTCCTTACTCACGGGCCGCGAGCTGCAACTCGCGGCCCGTGTTGCATCATCCCCCTACTCCCGCTACCGACCGCATTTCCGCTATCGCGGAAGCAATATCCGTTACCTTCTGCGACGAGACCCAAGTCGAGCTGCTGGAGCGTTTGCGACTACTCTCTACCGAGGCCAGGGCCTGCTCTGCATTCATCGCGAGCTGATGCAGTTTGTTTGCGCTGGCGATCGCCAATGCTCGCTCGAATTCCACACGCGCGTCATCCTGGCGACCGAACATCTGATAGCCAACAGCGACGTAATAGTGGTAGTGAACGCACAATGCTGCAGGTAACGCAGCATCCGCGAGCTCTCGCCGGTACTGCTCGAATGCAGGCTCCATCTGATCTACCGCGGCGATTTCCAGCAAGTTGATCGTCGCTACCCAACGTGTGTATTGCTCCTGTGCCGTCGCTGCAAGAACGAGATTCGCATCCCGTGCAGCACTATAGAGGCCGATCTCCGAGAACATTGCCGCGATATCGGCGAGTACACGGTCACGTGACACCTGGTTAGGCATCCCGCCGAGGGCAGAGTAGGCCAGCTCGATCGCCTCGTTGTAGTGGCCACGGCGGTGCGCTACGATCGCGCGGTCTTGCAAAGCGATCGATCGCACCTCGAGAAGATCCGGCTCCGCCGCACGTTCGATGGTATCGTCGAGTATCTCTTCCGCCAACGGGAGGTTGCCACGATCGCTCGCGAGGTTCGCTTCCGCGATTCTCGCTCGCAGCACGCCCATCACATCGCCAATTCCCTCCGCCACCAGACCCGCTACCGCGTAAGCTCTCACCGCGCTCTCCCACTGTGCGAGAACGCGCAGACACGCGCCGAGCTGCATGTGCGCGGAGATGACGAGATCCGGATCGGTTTCGGCATCCGAATGGTGTATCACAGTCTCGTACACGTCCGCCGCCAGCGACCACTTCGCCTCGAACTGCATGGCGCGAGCGTACGCCATGAGACGCGGCGCAACGGCAGCAGAACCGGTGTACCCCCTCGCGTGCATCGCATCCAGGATGCTGATGAGGAGCGCCCGCACCGGAGTACCGGCGGGAATCTCCTCCACGCGCTTGCGAACGAGACGAACCCCCCAGGAGTCGCCATGTCCGCTGCGTGTCTCGTCGTCGAGCGCCCACGCGTCGAAGCACCGCAGCGTCAGCAGACCCGCGCTGATCGTGCGCCACTCCGGCGTGCTCTCGCTCTCTTCCTGCGCCAACGCCTCGAAAAAGACGTAGTGCGGCAACCTGATTTCCGGATGCCCCATCGTGCCTCCACTGTCAGACCATCGTATGACAACAACGCAAGTTGTGTCTGCCTCTATATCCGATCAAGCACAATTTTAGGACAACGATGCCACATTTTAGGACAAACTTCATTCGCTTCCAAGCTGAGCCGTACTAGTCACCCACCGGACGCTTCGCGCTCCGCGCTCTGCCGCTCGGGGTGACGCCGCTCGCGACGTAACGCATCCGCTCGAGATGCTCGAGCGTCTTCTCCAGCTCATTGCCGTACACCTGCACTCGCGGAAGACGATACGGATCGAACCGCGGATCGAACGGGCTGCGTGCCGGGCCGCCCGACACCATTAGTACGGCATCGTACTTGTATACAATCTCGCGGCCGCTCTTCGGGTCGCGCCACGATCCCACGCGCGCGAGCTCGCGATTCCGCGGCCAAACGCCGAGCGGCAGCGCGAAGGTGCGCACGTGATACCCGGCTACCGCCGAGTCGATCGCGAGATCCCCGCGAGCGATCTGCTGGCGCACCACGCTGTCAGGATAGTTCGCCAGGTTCGCGTGCCAGAGAGTGTGGTTGCACAGCTCGAAACCCTGCTCCGCCAGGAACCTCACCTTCTTCAGCCGCCACTCGGTCTTCTGCCCCTCTATCCCCTTGTCACCGAAGAACGAGCGACCCGCCGCCGCGCCAGGAAGCATGCAGAAGGTGGCCTTCTTCCCCCAGTCGGGATGCCTGGCGTGGAAGGCCAGCCAGATCCCGACTACACTGTTGGAATCCACCTCGAGATGGCCGTCGCGCTCGATGTAGCTGAATTGCGATGGCGATGCATCGTCGAAGGTGAACACCACCGGGGAGCGGCCCGCCGGCAGGTCTATCTTTCCGTCCACCAGCTCGGAGACGGTTATCGGACGGTAGCCTCTCTCGTACAGCATCCGCAGCTGCTCGCGGAATCTGCCGCGCTCTACCATCCAGCGGCTGTCGCTGTCGCCGATGAGATGATACTCCAGGATGGGAATCCTGCCGAGCTCGTTGACCGCGCGTCCTTCCGCGCGCACGACGCCGATACTGTCACTTTCAGTCGAAGCGAGTCGTACTGATGACGTGATGTAGTTGCTCGACGCGGAGCTGTCGCTTTCGAGCTCTCGCGCATGGGTCACCAGCGGTGCGACCGCGGTGCGCTGCACGGAGGGATTTGCGGTGGCGGCTTCCCCGGGGGGCGAGGCACTCGCGCCCTCCCCAGCTTTGCCGCACGCGGACGCCAGAACCACAAGGGCCACTAGCGCGAACTGTGCGCGTGAAATCATGGAACAGGAAAGGGAGCGAGCTGTACCGAGAAGCTCGGAGCGCAGAATGCTAACGACGATGAGCGCGCGGTAACAGCGACGCGCTGGAAAGTTGCTTTATATCAGATGATCAAGCCCAACCGCACGCAACAGCGGCGCGCCAAGCGCGGGAAACGCGGGGTTAACGGGAAGTTGAAGCGCCGGGTCCGCAACTTTTTGCGGTGGCCCGGGAGGGCCAGACCACTCGTGGCGGTGGCGGTAGTAGCTCTGCTATTCACCGCCTTCGGGAGCTGGCTGGCTACCTGTGGCTTCGGAGGCTGCCCCACGGCCGCCGATATTCGGCGCTTCAAGCCTGCCGAAGGGAGCCGGGTGCTCGACCGTTCCGGTCACCTCCTGGGTCGCCTCAGCTACGTGCGCCGCGTGAATGTTCCGCTCTCCAAGGTGCCGCCGATGGTGCGGCGTGCCTTCATCGCCACCGAGGACCGCCGCTTCTACTCGCATCACGGGATCGACTGGCGAGGCGTGGTGCGCGCGGCGGTACACAACGTAGAGGCGGGAGGGATACGCGAAGGCTTCAGCACGATCACAATGCAGGTGGCGCGCAACGGCTTCACCGCGCTCCTCCCGCCGCGACGCACGCTCCGGCGGAAGCTCATCGAGATCCGCCTCGCCCGGCTCATAGAGCAGAATCTCACGAAGGACCAGATCCTGGAGCTCTACCTCAACGTCATCTACCTGGGCAACGGTACCTACGGCGTGGAGGCTGCGAGCCGCGACCTTTTCGGGAAGAGTGTCTCCGACCTCACCCTCGCCGAGGGCGCGATGCTCGCCGCGCTTCCCAAGGGCCCATCGTCGTACACCCCGCGCCACGACCCGGCCCGCGCCCGCCGGCGGCGCGACCTGGTACTGTCGCTGATGGCCGAGGAGGGGTACATAACGCCCTCGCGCGCGCGGGCAGCGGCCGCCAAGCCGCTGGTAGTGGCGAAGAACGAGTGGCACCAGCCGCGTACCAGCTCGTACGTGGTCGGTACGGTGAACGCCCTGGTGGACTCCGTACTCGGCGACGAGGCCGACGAGCTAGGGGATGTGACGGTCTACACGACCATCGACGCCAGAGCGCAGCGAGCTGCCGAAAGCGCGGTGAGCAAGCGCGCGGCCGCGATCGACCGAGCCGCGGGTACGAGTGGCGATGAAGGCGTGGAAGGCGCGCTAGTCGCTATCGACCCGGCGAATGGCGACATCAGGGCGCTCGTCGGGGGACGGCGTAACGAGCCAGGTGGCTTCAATCGAGCGCTATCCGCCCATCGCCAGCCCGGATCGGCGTTCAAGCCTTTCGTCTACGCGGCCGCGCTGGGCGTTGGCTACACGCCGGCGACTGTCGTGGAGGACGAGCCGGTGAGCGTCCCCCAGGAGGGGGGTGTCTGGACGCCCGCCAACTACGGCGACGAGTACACCGGTACGATGACCATGCGGAGAGCTCTGGCGCTGTCATCGAACGTCGCAGCGGTGCGCTTCAGCCGCGCCGTGGGCGAGACGAGAGTGGCCGACCGCGCCCACGCCAACGGGATAACCAGCCCGCTCGCGCCAGTGCCCTCGATAGCTCTGGGAGCGGTGGAGGTGACTCCGCTCGAGCTGGTCACCGCGTACGCTCCCTTCGCCAACGGCGGTTATAGAGTGCACCCACGCCTGGTCCGGCGCATCGAGGCGGGCGACGGGACTGTACTCTGGTCCGACGATATCGCGCCCCGGGACTCGGTGCTCGATCCACGCGACGCTTTCCAGGTCACTTCGATGCTCGAGTCGGTGGTGGACGACGGGACCGGGCGCGCCGTACGGAGTCTGGGGGCGCGCGGCCCGATCGCCGGCAAGACAGGAACCACCAACGATGGCACCGATACCTGGTTCGTAGGCTACACACCGTCGCTGGTGGCGGGCGTCTGGTTCGGCTACGACACGCCGCACTCGATGGGCGCGGGCGCCACGGGCGGCCGCTACGCGGCGCCAGCGTGGGCCGATTTCTACGTCCACGGATGGCCGCGGGGCGCGCGCGATGAGGAGTGGCGCCCGCCTCCAGGGATGGTGTCGCGAGTGATTGACGCGGAGAACGGGCTGCTAGCCAGCGAGTGGTGTCCACTCACGCAGCGCGAATGGTTCCGTGCGGGCACGGAGCCCACCGCGTACTGCCCCGAGCACACCGGTCCTCCAGATTCCGATGACTCGATCGGCGACAGGATCGTGCGCCTGCTCAAGGGGATCTTCAAGTTCTGACAGTGGCCGATGTCATCCCCGCGAAAGCGGGGACCCATGTTTGGTCTGGCTAACATGGGTCCCCGCTTTCGCGGGGATGACGACGCTGCGCCTCCTCACTTTCGCGGGGATGACCGCGCCGGACGCCTCCAGCCGTAGGCTGTCCAATGCACGCGCAGGATCTGACCCTGTCCAGGCACTGGCGCACGCGGCGATAATGGACCATCCTGCACGTGTGAAAGCCAGCGCGGACGGAGCGCCCACGGGCGCGGTATACGGTGCGATCCACATGCACAGCGACTTCTCGCACGACGGGAAGGACTCGCTGGAGACTTTGCGCACGACGTGCCTGCAGCGCGGGATCAGCTTCGTCGGGATGACCGACCATGCGGAAGACCTGAACGCGAATGTCTTCGATACCTACAGGTGCCGCTGCGCCGAACTGTCCGGACCCGGCTTCATGCTGATCCCCGGCCTCGAGTATCGGTTCGAGGGCTTGAAGGGGCTGCACCTCCTTGCACTGGGTCTGCGGGAGTGGATCGAGCCCAGGACACCGGCGGAATTCTTCGAGCAGGCGCGCGACCGGAGCCGCATGACCATGCTCGCTCATCCCGTGCTCGCGCGCTACCGCATCCCGGACGTGGTCCTGGATAACGTCGATGCCATCGAGGTCTGGAACGGCAACTACAACACCCGCTATCTCCCCGATCCAAAATCCATTCGGATCGTGCAGGAGCTGAACCGGCGCCGGCCGGAGGTCGTGGCCACGGTCGGCCTCGACCAGCACGACAGCCGGAACGATCGCGAGCTGCGGGTGGTTCTTCCGTCGCCGTCGTCCGATCCGCTCGGGGAGCTGAGAGCGGGGCGTTTCGAGAACGTCGGGCGTACGATGCGGCTGGATTCGCGTGCGCTGCTATCGCCGGCGCGTCTGGGGACGCTGAGCGCCGTGCGGGGCGTGTACGATGTGGTCGAGCGTGCTCAGGACCGCGCCCTGCACATGATCAATCGCTTCAGAAGCGACCCGGCGATAGCGAAGGCCAGCTCGGGAGCGGGTTCACGAGGGCTCGACGGGGGACGAGAGTAGAGTCGTCTGCGCGATGGGTGGCGGCTCATCGTGAGTGATCGGCGCCGGCAGGTGCGCCGTATCCACCCAGCGCGCCGCACCCGCCAGCATGTGCCACCCCCGCTCCACCACCGCGCGCGGTGAGCTCCAGGCGCGGAGAGCCCGGACGAGCTCCCGGCCGTTCCAGCGCAGATCGTAGTAGAAGCAGTACGCCATCGCGCGGTCGGCGCGAAGCAGATACTTGGTGAGCAGCGCACCACGTCCGCGCGCGTAGTTGCGCTTCAGCTGCCCGACCTCCTCGATGTGCCGCCGCCCGTGATTGTGGGCCACGAGCACCTCGGGGACGTACTCGATGCGCAGTCCGAGCAGCAGCGCGCGGTACAGGTAATCCGTATCCTCCGCGCTCCCCACCGGCGTTCCCGCACCGAGAGTGACGTCGAACTCCCCGACCGCGTCCACGGCCCAGCGTGCGAACGCCATGTTGCACCCCACCATGAGCCCGGGTAGCTGGAAGGCCGAGGTGAGCGTCTCCCGCGTGCGGGACGTGCGGACGGTGATGGGGAAGTCGCGGGGATCGTGCAGCTCCACCCGCCCGCCGAGTCCAGCGAGCTCCGGATCGCGCGCGAACTGGAGGACGATCTCGCTCAACCAGTCGGGAGACGGGAGGCAATCGTCGTCGGTAAAGGCGAGGATCCCGCCCCGAGCTGCGCGCAGGCCGGCGTTGCGCGCCCTCGAGAGACCTTTCCGCGGCTCGAAGACACGGCACATGGGGATCCGGTCGGCAAAGGAATCGAGCAGCACGGCCGTTCCATCCGTGGATCCGTTGTCCACGATCACCAGCTCCCAGGAGAGGTCTCGAGGTGTGGTGAGCTGTGTGAGCGACTCCAGCAGCTGCACGAGCGCCGAGCATCGGTTCCGCGTGCACACAACGACCGATACCGCGACGTGCTTTGTGCTCACGAAGCGCGCTCCGCGGCGAGCGACATTGCGTGCTCCGGGCTCGCTGCCAGCGTCACGAGCTCGCTGTTCGAGGTCCACGTCTGGTGGAAGTCGCGGATCTTCCCGTAGCTGTTGTCGAGGATGACGTTCGGGATCCCCAGGAGGAGACTCAGGATGTGCGCGTGGAGCCGGTCGGTGATCACCACGCGCCCCTCGGAGAGCGTGGCGCACCCTCGGCGCAGGCGCGCGACCGCGGCGCGATCGGCCACGCGCGATAGCGCGCTGCGTAGCGTGCGCTCCGCGCGCGGGTGCCTCACCACGATCTCGCGCAGGAAGCTCTCCAGGTCGAGCCGGGGCGTGCGCGGCTCGTGGAGCCAGTCGACGCTCTTAGCGCCCACCGGCGGCGATCCAGCTCCGCGCTCGCGGTCGGTGCGCGCGAGCCACACGACCGGCTTCGTGGGTGACGAAGGGCGCGCCATGGGACCGAGCCAGAGCGCCATGTCGGGGCAAAGGAGAGCCCGCGCCCGGAAGTTCTCCGCCGCGAAGCCGAGGCTGCGCCTGTCGCGCACGAGCAGCGTGAGAGCGTGATGCGCATCGAAGATCACCCGAGCGCGCTCCAGCTCGCGCTCGTCGTGGAACATGATGGTCTGCGGGAGCTGGACAATCCTCGCATCGGGAAAGTCCCGCACCACCCGCTCTCGGAGGCGCTGCGGCAGCTTCCAGATGTCACCGAAGTTGCCGCCGCCGCTCAGCAGGATGATGCCATCACCGAGGCGCTCGGCGAGTGTATCGCGTGAGTAGGTGTCGTGGTCGCAGCTGTAGCACACGACTTTCCCCTTCTCACGCAGGTAGGCGAGCGTACCGAGCCATATGGCGCTGTCGCCGACGTTGGAGTGCGTGGGGAAGTCGAGGAGCGCTACGCGTCGGGTGTCGGCCAGGATCGGATCCAGTACGTGTTCGATCGCTGTACGCAGCGACTCGATGAGCGACGTTCCCATCCGCCTCACCCCCGCGGCTCGAAGGCGTCTGCGCGTGCGCCGTTGGCGGCGGCGGAGCGCGGCGCGACGAGTTGCATTCGCGGCTGCATGTGAACGCTGCCGGCGAACTTCATCCCCTCCATCAGCTGCAGCGTCGCCGAGGGCCCGCGCGCGAGGTCGCGGTGCGTGGCTCGGTCCCATACCGAGGTCTCCACCGACACGACGCCGGCAGGGACGTTGAACCGGAGCTCTATGTCCACCTCGAACGGTCCGTTCTCGGGGAGATTCACACCGCACTCGCTGGTGCTGATGGCGAAGAGCGATTTGCCGGTGTTCATCTCGCGCACACGGATCGCGCAGGAGCGCGGTCCTTCCTTCGACCCGTCAACCGAGCCGCGGAGGCGAAAGCGCGTGCTCTCGCCGGAGCGGGGCGGCCCGTCAGATGAGACCATCTCTATGGACTCGATCGTGGTGGCGAGCGTTCCGCCGCCGGCGGGGTCGGCCGCCCATTCGTTGCGCAGATAGGTCTCGATGCACTCGGTGGGCGTGCCGGTTCGCACCACGCTGCCGCGATCCAGAAGGAGACAGTGCGTGCAGAGCGAGGCGATGCGCTCCAGCTGGTGTGAGACGATGGCCACCGGAATCCCGCTCGTGCACATCTCCTTGATCCGGTCGAAGGCCTTCGTCTGGAAGCGGAGATCGCCCACGGCCAGTACCTCGTCGATCACCAGCACGTCGGGGTCGATGTGTGCCGCGATGGCGAAACCGAGTCGCGCGTTCATCCCGCTGGAGTAGCGCTTGACCGGCGTGTCGATGAACTGCTCGATCTCGGCGAACGCCACGATCTCGTCGAAGCGCCGGGCGATTTCCCTGCTCCGCATCCCCATGATCGCGCCCTGCAGGAAGACGTTCTCTCTCCCCGTGAGATCCGGGTGGAAGCCGGCGGAGACCTCGATCAGCGCTCCCGCGCGCCCGTGGATCATGCAGCGGCCGCGCGTGGGCGTGAGGATCTGCGTGAGGAGCTTGAGGATGGTGGACTTGCCGGCGCCGTTCGGACCGATGATACCGAGCGCCTCGCCCGGCCTCACGGAGAAGGACACGTCGCGCACAGCCCAGAATTCTCCCTGCGAGAGCTGGTCCTTCCTGGGCGCGCGCCCCATCAGGCGTCGGGCCATGGCGGGGATCAGATCGCGGAGACTGTCGTGCAGCTCGCCGCGCTGGAACTTCTTCCAGACGTTGTCGAACTCGATGCTGGGGCCAGTCATGTCGGTCGCCTCATACGTACTCGGCGAACACCGCTTCGGCGCGGTGGAAGATGAGCGCGCTGACAACCAGTCCGACAACGGCCCACGCGGCGCTGTACACGAGGTACCAGGGGCTCCAGACGGGGAAGGAGGTCCCGTTCGCCGCGGTGGTCACCAGTGGCCTCAGGAGATCGTGCCCGTGGACGATACTCAAGCGCAGCCCCTCGAGGAGTGGCGCGAGCGGATTGAGGAGCATCAGGCGCCCGCCGAGCTGCCCGAACATGCGCGGCTCGAAGAACACGGGGGTGAAGAAAATCCCGAAGGTAAGGAGCACCTGAACGATGTACTTCACGTCGCGGAAGAAGAGATTCGCGCAGCTGATGAAGAGCGCAGTCGCCGCGGTGAACATGAGGATGAGCAGCGCGAGCAGCGGTACCCACAGGAGACCGAGACCGTAGTGCACGCCCAGAAAGGGGAGCGCGATCGCGAGTGTGATGCTCCCGATCGTGGTGTCGAAGCACTGTGCGAGCGTGGCCGAGAGCGGGAGCACCTCGCGCGGGAAGTAGATCTTCGATACCAGCTGGAGGTTGCCGGTGAGACTCGCGGTGGCGAAGCCGATGGCACCCACGAAGAACGACCAGGGGATCGCCTTCACCGCCATCCCGGCTATCTCGGAGAGCTCCACCTTGCTCCCGCCCATGTACGCCATGGCGAAGCGCACGAGAGTACCAGCAAGGACTATCAGCCCCGGCATGAAGACCGCCCAGCCGAAGCCCATCACCGCCTGCTTGTAGCGGATGCGGATGTCGCGCAGGGTGAGCTGATACAGGAGCTCTCGGTAGCGCCAGATCTCCTTGACGGCGATGGTGCGTAGATCGCCGATCATCGAGCGGCGCGGCTCCTCGGGGAGCTGCGAAGTCTGTACTGCGAGGTCAGTCATCGGTGTGCCAGGGGACATCCGTGAAAGCGGCGTCGCTCTTCCCGAGCGGTGCCCGCGAGCGCAACGTCGCGCGTCCGGAGTGCGTGGTCAAGGACGCCACCGCGCCAGGGACCGGTCGACGTCGCGCTCCGCCGGCGGCCGCACCGCGATGGTCATGAGCCGCCAGCCGTCGCCGGAGAATCGGTACGTCCAAGATGGAGAAGGCGCCGCATCACGGCGGCGGCATACGACCGTGCGTGGTCTATCCGGCGGTGCAGGAGCGCTCGACGGCTGCGCGAGAGGAGACGGCGCACCGCCGCATCCACGTCGTAGGGGAGCCCCAGCTCGAGGGCCCGCTCGTAGCGCTGGAAGAGTCCCTCGATTCGGATGCACTCCACGGCGTCCACTCGCTCCGAGAGCGTGCTGGAGGGCTCGAACACTTCGAAGGAGTCGAGCGTGCCGAACCCCGCGAGCAATACCTGGTTGCGAATGCACTTCTCACAGCGGGAGCAGTTGAGCCGATGGCTCCGATTCTCCCAGCAGACGCGCAGGTAGCGGTGCACCAGCGGATGGTCCTTCAGTGCCGCGATCTTCTCCGTGCGGCGGTGCTGCGCGCCGACGTGTTCCACCCGGAGCCCCGCGCCACTCCAGTGCGGATCGAGCTCCCAGTGCGAGCCCCAGGTCTTATGGTCGGCAAACGAGTATGACGCCGATATCAATAGCGTACCCCACGCATCGCTCAGGAGGTGGCCGGCGGCGGCGAGCGCGCCACCGTGGGTGTGAATCCAGGGAGTGGCGCGGAAGGTGGGGTGCTCGCGGAGGTTCGTGCGAATGCAGACGGGGCGCGCTCCCACCTCGCGCGCCACCGCGCGGAGGTGTTGCTGAATGGCGGTTGCGCGCTCGGTGTCATCAAGCTTCACGTCGAAGCCGTGCACGAACACCAATGCGTCTACCTGGTGGCCAGCCTCGAGGAGCGAATAGAACGAGTCCACCCCGCCGCTGAAGCAGAGCGCCGTGCCGGGAGACATCTGTCTAGCATGGTGTGTCCCGCGCTGTCGGGTGCCAGCGGCAACGGTGTCGAGCTTCGGCAACAGACGCGCGTACTCCCACCAACGCGCTGTGATGTCGAGCACACGAGGAAGATTCGCCGCGAAATCGGCCGCCACCGCGTCGGCTGCCACTAGCTGGCGCCCCAGGACGGCTGCCGGTATCAGAAACGAGCTGACGAAAGCCTCGCAGGAGGCGCGCAACGCGATATCCGCCGACTCGAACCAGAGCTCCGAGCCATCCACGTCTGCAAACACACGGGAGACGCCGCCACGATTGCTGGATCGGATTGCGGAGATCGAAAGGTGTTCGCGACTCATGGGAAGCGAGGTCTGCCGCAAGAGGCGAGCCGGCCCGAGGTTGATCAACGCGGGGTGATGCGGGCGGAATAGCAGCTGGAGAGGGATAGTACCGCGTGACCCGCCCTTGCGAAAACCGCCGGAATGCTGCTCCGTATGCACCGGGAACTTACGAATATGGATGCGCGTGGTCGGGTGGACTTCCCACGCTTCCGATACCCTCACCAGGAAAACACGAAAATGCGTTTGAGCATTATCACGAGGGCGGTACTGGCGGCCGCCGTGGCTGCGGCTCTGGCGGCACCCGTCCCCGCGCATGCGCAGTTCGGGAAGTTGCTCAAGAAGGCCAAGGAGAAGGTGGCCGGCGGGAGCGACAGCGCCGCGGCGGCTGCGGGCGGGTCGGGGGCCACTTCCTCCGGGTCGTTGCTCGCCGGCTCACCGAAGTTCGACGAGACCGTGATAGAGCTGACGCCATCGGTGATCGACCGCATGCTTGGCGGAATGGCCGCGGAGGCGCGCGTGAAGCAAGCCAGCATCGCTCGGCAGAAGAAGATCGAGGCGGACATGGCCGCGGTGGAGAAGGAAACCGACCAGCTCGAGGCCCAGCACCCGAGCTCCGAGCGGGACGCCTGGCAAGAGACGACCAACAAGATCGACGAGTGCATCAGCAACGATATCGCCGAGCGCCAGGAGCAGAACGAGGGTCAGATGCAGGCGCGGCTGATGAGCGACCCGGCCACGCGACAGAAGATGATGGAGCTCTCGCAGAAGATGTCCGCCGAGATGCAGCGCGGTGACAGCGTGGCGGCGAAGAAGACGATGGCCGAGGTGCAAGCGCTCACCTATCCATCCATGAAGGAGGACTCGGCGGCCGCCATGAAGAAGTGCGGGAAGCTCGCGCCCAAGCCCGCCTGGATGGATCGCGAGGATCAGCTGCGCGAGCGGAGGAATCAGCTCGGTAATGAGCTCCGGGACGCTGGCAGCGCAGCGCGCGATACGGCGCTCGCCGTGGTGGCGCATGGCGGTGGCGGCGGCGGTGCACAGCTCACCGCGGTGCAATACAGCATGGCGCTCGAGCGAATGATCGCCTGGGCCGCTGCCACAGCGCCCGGGGCAAAGGGTAGCGGGAAGATGAACTTCAGTGCCACGGAGCTCGATGCGCTGAAGGCGAAGGAGTCGGAAGTGCGCAGCGCGACCGCCGAGCTGCGCGAGCTCAACGTATGGCGCTGATCACGCGGCAGGTGCGTCAGCGGTGATGTTCGCCACGCGGGTAGCGCTGGGCGCGTTGCTCCTTGTGCTCGGCGCTGCCCCTCACGGTCCGAGTCGGGGCGGGGCAGGGAGCGACGTCTCATCGCTCGCTGTGAGCTCGGAGGGCGAGTGGCGCTCCTGGTGGCGCTCCGACAGCGCGCCCGTGCGCTGGTCGGACCCGCTCGATGTGGTGGCTGGCGCGGTGGAGTGGCGCTCCCTGGCAGCCGGTGTCGAGTGGGGTGAGCTCCGGCTGTCAGGGAGCGGCGAGGCGTGGCGCGTGCGAGTCATCCTCGTTCGGCTCGACCCGCGGCTCGTGCGCTTTCAGCTCGACAGCGGCTTCGAGAACGGGCTTCTACGCGCGGCGTGGACCATAGACGAGGTCCCCGCGGAGGCACTGGTCGCGTTCAACGCCGGCCAGTTCACCGGCTCCATGCCCTGGGGGTGGGTGGTGCTCCGCGGTCGAGAGTTTCTCCCGCCCGGTCACGGTCCACTCTCCACGGCGGTCACGATAGATACCGCCGGTGTGCTGCACTGGTCCCCGCCCGACAGCATTGCATCGCTGCGCCGCGCGCGAGGAATTGTAGCTGCCTTTCAGTCGTATCCCACGCTGCTCGAGGGCGACGGCGAGGTGCCGCCCGCGCTGCGGCCCGAGTCGCACATCGCCGGTGTGAGTCTGGACCACGGCGACTCGCGCCTCGCCATCGGCTCGCTGCGCGACGGCCGGGTGCTCGTTGCGCTTACGCGCTTCGATGGGCTGGATGGTCTCCTCGACGCCATCCCGCTGGGTCTCACCACACCACAAACAGCGGCGCTGATGGGTGCCCTCGGGTGCAGGCGCGCGGTGATGCTCGATGGCGGCATTTCGAGTCAGCTTCTGGTGCGCGACTCCGTCGGAAGTGTGCAGCGCTGGCCGGGAGTCCGGCGAGTACCGCTGGGGCTCGTGGCGGTGGCGCGGTAGTGAGAGGGGAGGGGGGTGAGAAGAGGGCAGACAGCAGAAAGCAGAAAGCAGGAACTACAAGGAAACAGGAAACAGGAAACAGGAACTGCGAGGAAGCAGGAAGCAGTGAACGGCCTCGGGGGTGAGGGCGCTCTCGCCAAGAGCCGGTACCTGCTTTCTGCTTCCTGCTTTCTGCTTTCTGCTGTCTGCCTTCTCGCCCCACTACTTCCTTGGCACCTTGAAGCCGAAGGGCATCTGGACCAGTTGCCGCACTTTTTTCCCGCCTACCTCGGCTGGGACGAAGTGCATCGACGGGAGTACACCCTTTACCGCCTGCGTGAATAGGTCGTTCGAGGACTTCAACACCTTGAACGTTGCCATGTCGGCGAGTCCATCGGGATTCACCACGAACTGAACCAGAACGTCACCCTCCACTTTCGCCTTCTCGAGCGCCTCCGGGTATTCAGGAGCCGGGTTGTTTTCGCCCGCAAGCACCGGCTGCTCGACCTGGAACTCGAAGAACGCCGTGGTATCGCTGGCGTAGCGTGGCGACGAAACCGTCTTGGATGCAGTCACTCCTTCGGGGCTGTCGACCGCGCAGGCGATGGCGATCGTGGCGGCTGCCAGCGCCGCGAACGCGAGGAGCTGGGCACGGGCGAATCTCGGAATTGATCTGCGCATGGCGATGATCCTCCGTTCGAGGTTGGAAGTTGGATTGGTGAGTGCTGGCGCGAAGTCGGTGGTCCTGGCGCTGCCGCGTTGAGCCATCATCATCAGGAGAAGGCCGTAGCGCTCGGGTCGCTCGTGCAGCGCGAGAACGCGGGCATCGCAGTCCAGCTCCACGGCGAGCCGCAGGCGGCGCGCACACCACCAGAGCGCCGGGTTCCAGGGGATCAGCGCGACGAGCCAAGCTGCGGCGAAGAGCAGTAGCGGGTCCGTGCGCGCCGGTGCTCCTCCTCGTGGCGCAGCACCATCGCCAGGAGCGGGCGGTCGAGCGCAAGGACCCACTCGGGGAGCACGATCTCCATAGCGCCGAGGCCTACCACTGCCGGGCCGACATCCCTCGACAGCCGCACGCACAAGCCGCCCACCTGCTCGTGCCGCCACGCCTCGCGTTGTCGGCGTAACATTCCCAGCGCACGTACCAATCGCGTGGCCAGGATCGTCGTGAGCACTGCCCATCCAATGAGAAGGGCGAGCTCGAGCGGCGAACCCAGTCTCCCTGCCCATCCTCCGGCTAGCGCGCGTGTCTGCCGCGTGACGAGAGTCAGTGGGAGAGTGAGGATCCCAAGATCGGCCGCCGGAGGGCGGGCGTAGCTCGCGGCGATCGCGATCACCGGCCAGAAAGCCGCGGCGAGCAGTGCGGCAGCCCATATCGCGCGCGTCTGCTGCCGTGCCGCCGAGGCGGCACGCGCGGCGGCGAGTGCCGCGAGGCCGAAGAGCAGGCCAGTTACGACCGCGAAGAGCATCCAGGAGGCGATCATTGCTTCCTCCCCCGTCCCGGCTTCGGCCGCCTCGCGCTCCTGGTCTTCGCACCTTTCTCCAGGTCGGACGCATCGATCCTCCTACGGATGCGCTGGAGATCGTCGGCGGTCAGCGCCCGGTCCTCGACCAACTGGGCGATGAGCTGCTCGGGCGACCCGTGGAAGAGCTTGTCGATCAGGCGGGTGACGGCGGTACGGCGCGCGGCGCGGCGTGCGACGCTGGGGAAGTAGCGGTGCGCCTTCCCCTCGGTCTCGTGGTGTAGAAACCCCTTGGCTTCCAGGTTTCTGAGGATGGTGAGCACCGTGGTGTACGCGAGGTCTGCCGGCAGTCGCTCACGTACCTCGGCCACGGTACCCGAGCCCAGCTCCCAGAGTACCCCCATCACATCCAGCTCGCGGTCGCCCAATCCGAAGTCGTCCATGCGGCCTCTCTACTATGTGGTTAGTAGTAATGTACGCCCCCGAGCCGTTTTGTCAACTATGTGGATAGTAGACGGGGTCAGGTCTTTAATTTCGAGCGGGCTCGACCGCGGCTACACCGC
>DASSNL010000130.1:0-5099 GCA_035688075.1 Gemmatimonadaceae bacterium | reverse complement strand
CCCGTTGAGCATCGCGCGAAGCTCGAAGGTGGGAAGCTCCTCGTCGAGCTCATCCAGCTCGCGATCGACCTCCGCCTGCATCGATGGGTCGGGCTCGATCTCGAGGAGCTCCTCCAGCTCTCTGAGCGAGCGCACGCGCGCCTCGAGCCGCTCCAGCGGCTCCACCGTCTCGCGCAGCTTCTTGACCTCCTGTATGACTGTCTGGGCGCGCTCATGGTCGTCCCAGAAACCGGGCTGCGACATGCGCGCCTCGCGCTCCGTCAGCGCGCGCCGCTTTCCTTCGAGGTCAAAGATACCCCCGGAGTTCGATCAGTCGATCGCCGTGCTCACGAAGTCTGCGCGCTCTCTCGGATTCCGCCATTTTCAGTCTTTCCTCGCGCGACCGTGCGGCGGCCGCGTGGTGATTGTTTTGTGGAGTGCCTCACGCAACGAGCCGTCCAGCACCGCTCGGGTGGGACGGCTCGAAGGGTACTGCAAATATAACCGATCAGAGCTAGAACACCTTGTTCCCCTGCGCGAGCACATCGTTCAACGCATCCTGGAAGTGAGTGGTGCTCTCGGCGAAGTCGCGCCCCATCTGGTCCACGTACTCCTCGTAGCTCTTCTTGATCTCTTCGCGGAAGAGCTCGCGCAGAGTGCCGGCGCGAAGCCCTTCGCGATGTTTGTCGGGGAAGTAGACGATTATGTCGGACACGAGCGCGCGCGCCAGACGCTTGGCCTTGATGTTGGGATCGTTGGCCAGGAATGGGTTGATCGGCGGCCGCACCTGCGGCCGCGCGGGTGCTCCAGCCGCCCCGGCCGTGGGGCGCGTGGGTGGAGCAGCTGGCGCTCCGCTCTTACCGGCAGCTGCTGCAGGCGGAGGCGCGTGCGGCTGCGGCGGGTGCGGCCGCACGGCCGCCCGATCCGGGGGCGGCGCGAAGGACGGAGCGGACGTGTGGGGAGCGGCGGGCTGCGGTGCAGGTCTCGGTTGTGACGACTGCGGTTGTGGCGACTGCGGCGCTGCCGCGCGCGGCGGAGCCGAAGGCGGAGCAGCCACGGCCGGCGCCACCGGCGGAGCGGAGTGCGGAGTCGATGGCGGGGCTGATGCAGCGGGCGGAGCGGACGGCAGCGGAGAGAGCTGCGGCGCCGACGGCGCCGGCTGCGTCAGATGCGACGCCTGACCGAGTGGGCCGCGCGGCTCAGTGTGGGGCGCTGCTGGCGGCGGCGGTGGCGCGACGTGAGCTGCAGGCCGTGGCGCGGCCGGTTGAGCCGCCGCCTGCTGCGCAACCGAGGGAGGCTGGGGTACGAAAGCGTCCGGAGCGAAAGGAGCGCCGGGAAGAGGCGGCGTGGAATAGCGCGGGGCACGTGTCGGTGGCGCGGTCGGAGCGGAGGGAGCGGCGGGTGCCGGCGAGGACGACGGAGGCACTGCTCGCCGCGCGGGCGCCTGCGGCTCCGGCGGAACCGCGCGCATCGGGGGTGCGGCGGGCGTGCGGCGGGCGGCAGCGGGGATCTCCCCCGGTCGCATCGCGCCCGTGCTCTCCTGGGCACCCGCGGCCGTCGCGAAGTCGTCGTCTATGCGGCCAGACTCGCCGATCGCCATCACTCCGCCACACACGGAGCAACGCGCGCGAATCCCTGCTACGGGGATCTTGGCAGGGTCGACCCGGAAGATGGTGCCGCATTCGGGGCAGCCGACGTTCATCGCCGCGCCTCGCGCATCAACCGCTCAACGGGCCGGCGCCGACTCGGCCCCGACCTCCGCCGAGTCGTGACGCCTGTCCACGACGAACACCGATCCCGGAAGCGTCTTCGCATAGCTCTTCATCTCCGTGGCCAGTTCGCTCACCTGAGCCGCGTGCGCGAACGTGCGTCGCTCGTTGGTCACGATCCCGATGCTGAGAGTCATGAGCGGAACGCGGTGGAGCTGCCCGCGGCGATCCTTGCCGAAGAAGTAGCCCGCGTTACGGTCCTGCTCCGAGTACTGGTAGGGCACCAGCGCATCGAAGATCGTAATGATCTCCTGCGAGATCTCCCGCGCATCAGCGTGGGGCACCACGAAGATAAAATCATCGCCCCCGATATGGCCAACGAAGCCCTCGTCGGGACAGAGGCCGCGCACCACGTCGTGGAGCACCTTCGCGAGCAGACGGATCACCCGGTCGCCCTCGAAGTAGCTGTATCGGTCGTTGTACTCCTTGAAGTGATCAAGGTCCGCGTAGCATACGGCGAAGGGGAGCGATAGCGAGATCCGCCGCGCGATCTCTCCCTCGATCTCGGGTGCGCCGGGGAGACGAGTGGACGGGTGGACGCGCATGTCGCGCTCGGCGCGCCGGAGCATCGCGTCGAGCCGCACCTTTCCCTCGCTCGCCGGAGTTAGCGGCGAGAGAACCTCGTCTGCCCCGGCTTCGAAGGCAGCGGTGATCGCCTTCGCCACGCCTGCCGGACCGGTCATCCCGGGGGCGACGCCCACGAGCACGGCACCAGGGACCACCGCGGTGTAGGAATCGCCCTTGAGACGCGCGCAGGCGGCGAGCGCTCTCTCCGCGCAGCTTCGCGCCTCGAAGATCACCGCGCGCGGGCGCCCGCGCAGCGCGCGCGACATCAGGTCCTCCATCGACGAGGAGACGATGACGGCGAAACCGTGGGAGCAGCACCAGCTGCGGACGTCGTCCGGCGGCTGCTGCGCATCGGATGAGAAGTAGATGGCGTGGGGCTGGGCCACGCTAGGCGATCCTCGCGTCTGCGTGCACCCCGTCGCTACCGGACGTGGACCGTACCGGCTGTCGGGGCGTGTGTGGACAGGCGTTCCACAACCGACGATCAGAAAAAGAAGAACGCAACGGCAAGTATGGCGTACACGGAGAGCAGAAGCGCGCCCTCCAGCCAGTTGGACTCGGCGTCTATCACTATGGCCGCTCCGATCCAGACCGCGAGCGCCACACTGGCCACCTCGAAGGTAGTGAACGCGAGGTCCATCGGCTGGCCGAAGAGCAGCCCCGCGAATACCAAGAGCGGCGCCACGAGCAGCGCTACCTGCACCGACGAGCCCACCGCGATCCCCACGGCCAGGTCCATCCGATTGCGGGCAGCCATGAGGATCGCCGCACTGTGCTCCGCGGCGTTGCCTATGATCGGCACCACTATGATTCCGACGAACAGCTCGGAGAGGCCGAGCGTGTGGATGGACTCCTGAGTGGCTCCAACCAGAAGCTCCGACATGAAAGCAATCGCGACCGCGACGATCAGGAGTGTGACGATGGAGCGCGTCAGCGACCAGTGGCCTTCACCGGCCTCGCCGCCCTCGCCACCGGCTCCCCCAGCGCCCCTCTCGATCTCCTGCCCCGCCTCGTGCGCGGACTCCGCGAAGGCGGCGCGGTGGGTGCCCATCGAATAGAGGAGCGAGAGCCCGTAACCGATGATCAGTACCACCGACACGAACTCCGACATGCGAACCGTCTGCACCCGTGCAGGATCCGGGTGCGCGGCGTGGAAGAGCGCGGGCACGATGAGGCCCACCGCTGCGATGATGAGAAGTGCGGCGTTCATCCCGGCCAGGTGCGGGCTGAACTTCTGCGTCTTGTACTTCATCCCGCCCACCACCTGAGCGACTCCTAGCACCAGGAGCAGGTTCCCGATTATCGAGCCGGTGATGGATGCCTTCACGAGATCCAGGAGCCCGGCTCTCAGCGCGATGACCGCTATGATGAGCTCCGCCAGATTCCCGAGCGTGGCGTTGAGCAGCCCTCCCACCGTCGGACCCGCGTAGGCCGCGAGGTGCTCGGTGGCGTCACCGAGGAGCGTGGAGAGCGGGAGGATAGCGAGGGCGCTGAAGATGAAGATCAGCAGCGGAGCGGCACCGAGAAGCTCTGCCGCGACCGCTACCGGGACGAAGATCAGCAGCCCGTACCAGAGCTTCACTGAGCGCTACACCGGCGTCGCTTCGTCGATCAGCATGATCGGGATGTCTTCACGGATCGGGTAGCGGAGCGCGCACGCGTGGCAGATGAGGCACTCTTCCGCCTCCTTGTACTCGAGCTCACCCTTGCACTTCGGGCAGACGAGGAGCTCCAACAGCTGCGGCGACAGGCTCATGGCGCGGTATCCTCCGGTGGCTTGTAACCGAATCGGCGCAACGCCTTCACGTTGCGCCTCCAGTTGGGGAGCACCTTCACCCAGAGGTCCAGGTAGACCGGTGCACCCACGAGCTCCTCGATCTTGAGCCTCGCCGCGCGGCCGATCTCGCGTACCCGTTCGCCCTTCCGGCCGATCAGGATCTGCTTCTGGGTAGGGCGCTCCACGTAAACGACAGCCCGAATGTAAACCGGGCGCCGCTCCTCGCGAAACTCCTCGATCTCGCATGCCACGCTGTACGGTACTTCTTCCTCCAGCTGCTCGAGCGCCGTCTCTCGGATCAGCTCGGCGGCAAAGAAGCGGAGCGACTGCGTCCCGATCTCGTCTTCCGGGTAGAGGAAGGGACTCTCGGGGAGGAGCGCAGCTAAGCGTTGCAGGAGGAGCTCGACCCCTTCCCCGCTCGTCGCCGAGACAGGGATGACGGACTCGTCGCCCGCCACCCGGCTCCGGAGCTCTTCACGCGCCTGGGATTCCAGCGTATCGATCTTGTTGAACACCGTGAGGATCGGTGCGCGCGGCGGCTTCTCGAGCGCCGCGGCCTCGGCGAGCGGCCGAGCCGCTGGCTCGTGCGCGTCCACCAGGTAGACGATGACGTCCGCGTCCTCCAGTGCCCTCAGCGCGGTCGCGCGCATGGCTCTTTGCAGCTCGTAGCGCGGCTCGAGCAATCCCGGCGTATCGAGGATGACCATCTGCACGTCGTCCGCGCTGTAGATCCCCACGATCCGATCGCGCGTGGACTGCGGCTTGGAGCTCGTGATGCTGAGCTTCTGCCCGATGATCCTGTTGAGCAGCGTCGATTTCCCGACGTTCGGCTTACCGACTACGGTGACGATTCCGGCGCGCGGCATTTAGGCGGGGTTCAGGAGGCAGGGCGAAAAGTACAGGGTTCAGAAACTACAGGGTTCAGGGTTCAGGTACTACCTAGGGGTCGAGTTCTGGACCGCCGGGCAGTTCCTGGACCCTGAACCCTGCCTCCTGAACCCGCCGTC
>DASSNL010000089.1:0-40040 GCA_035688075.1 Gemmatimonadaceae bacterium | reverse complement strand
TCTGGCGTTGAACGCATCGTTCGAGCCGCTCACGATGGTGCCCATGCGAAGGGCGCTTCGGCTCGTGCTCGATGGAAAGGCCGAGATCGTCGAGGCGGACGAGGAGCGCCTGGTTCATTCGGAGCGCCTCACCCTTCCGCGTCCGGTGGTCATCCGTCTGGTGAAGTTCATCCACGTGCCGCGTCGCTTCCGGCGCCAGGTGACCAACACCTTCCTCTTCGCGCGCGACAACTACCGCTGCCAGTACTGCGGTCGCGGCACAGCCGACCTGCGCCCGCGCGAGTCTCTGACGCGTGACCACCTGATCCCGCTCTCGCGCGGCGGCACGAACGACTGGACGAACGTGGTGACGGCCTGCTCCCCCTGCAACACTCGCAAGGGGAACCGGATGCCCGAGGAGATCGGCATGCACCCGCTCATCCACCCCTTCGAGCCCCACTTCGTCCACCTCAGCTGGGCCGTCCGCCGCCTCACTCCAACCCAGTCGAAGTACATTCGACTCTTCTACGGCGAGGAGACGTTGGAGCAGTTGGAGGGACTCTGAACTGCAGGGTTCAGGAGGCAGGGTTCAGGGTTCAGGGACTGCCAGCTGCAGGCTGAAGGGAACAGGAAACAGGGAACAGGTAACTGCCTCGGGGTTGAGGGCTTCCTCTCCCCGAGGCAGTTACCTGTTCCCTGTTTCCTGTTCCCTGTTCCCTTGCAGTTCCTGAACCCTGAACCCTTTAGTTCCTGAACCCTTCTTCACTCCCTCCCCCTGAACACCCTCGTCCTCGCCTCATAATGCTGGCTCCTCCCACCGAGGAGTCTCGTCACAAGGGTCTTGGCGCCGCGGGAGAGGGCAGTGCCGGCGCTGCGCTCGCCGCGGACGGCCGGGGAGAGCTCGCCACGGAGCCAGCGCTCCACTTCGTCGATGTCGTTCACCGAGAGCATCTCGACATCGAGCATCACGATGTAGTAGTGGCGGCCGTTACCCGAGGGGAGTCTGATGGAAGGGCGATAAGGGCGCGCCACGGCGGCCTGCACGCTGTCGGACGAGGCGTACGTACCGAGCGGCGCGGCGTGTTCCTGAACTATCCGCACTGCGGAGTAGCGGCGCTCGAGAGGGTTGTAGCGCACGATCACGTCCCACTCCGCCTCGGACTTCAGCGCGTCGAACACGCCATCGGCCGACCAGAGCTCCAACTTGAAGTGCAACCGCGCCGGAAAGCCGCTGTGCAGGAGTTCCTCCAGTCGGCGGTCGCCGAGCACGTTCTGCGCGCTCACCTCCGGAGAGCGGCGCGTCACCTCCGAAGCGCTCGGGAGTTTGATCTCCAGACGCGCGTCGCGCTGAGCCGCCAGTGGAGTGGACAGCAGGAGTAGCAGGAACGCGATCAGCGGCAAGCGTCGCATCAGAAGCGGTGCCTGAGCCGGACCGAGAAGTTGATCGGGTTGCCCGCGTCCGTCAGCGACTTCGCTATGAATATCCCCAGCACCTCGGCGTCGAGGCCGATCCCGATGTCGCTCTTGAAGGTGTCGAGCGAAGGAAAAGCGGACGTCTTTCCGAGCGTCCCGTCGCTCTCACGTTCGTGCAGGAGCCATCCTCGTCCAGCGTCGGCGAAGACCACCCATTGCAGCGGGTGGTAGAAGCTCCAGTTCCACCCCTCCGCCCCCGCGCCGCCGAAGAGATGGAAGCGCAGGTTGCCGCGGTACTCGGCCTGTAGCAGCGCCACGCGCTCGCACTGCGCGGGGCTGCCCGGTATCGCCGCGCCATCGCTGCACGTGAGGACATCTTCGCCCGACGTGACGTCGCGGAAGTCGTAGCCGGGAAGGCTGCCGGCGCCGCCGAGCGAGAAGCGTCGCTGCAGCGGGAGCGCATCGCCGCCCAACCAGCCGCCGAACACCAGGCGGAGATTGAGCTGGCTCTGCGGAGAGATGCGATTGTAGCGCCGCGCGTCGAGGAAGCCGCGCGTGTAATCCAGCGAAGTGGGAGAGGAGGCGTCGGGACGCGCGACCGGAGCAGCGGGCCCCAGCACCACCTCCGGGCTCCAGCCATGCTCCACGTTCGCCACGATGAGCCAGCCGGTCCACGGGTTGTCGACGTTGTTGCGGGTGTCGTACGAGAGGGTGGCGTCCACCAGCTCGAACCGGCCCGCGTCCATGGTGGGATTCGCGCGCCAGTCGGCCGAGTTGCGAAAGAGCGTGAAAGGATCGCGCGCAGCCCGCGGCTGCCACCGCTCCTTACCGTAGCCGAGCGTGAGCGAGAGGGAGCTCCCCTCGCGAAGCGCGAGATAGCCGCGCCATCCCTTGCGGTTGTAGTAGTCGCGATAGTCGCGGCGCAGGAAGAACGACGCGAGACCGATCTCGCTGTCGCGCAGCTGCCAGGGCTCCACGGCCTGCACCACATCGAATGCATCCACTCCCACCGCCACGCCGCGGCCGTAGCCGAATTGCATTTCGGCGTTGGCCGTGTACCCGAGGTTATCGGCCTTCCAGGCGAAGCCGTCGGCCGATCGGTAGATCCCCAGCGCTTCCACGTGCAGCGGGCCGAGCGCGTTGTTGCTTCTGATGCTCGGACCGAAGAGAACCGGCATCCCCTCCACGCGATTGTAGGTGCCGCCCTTCAGCTTGATGCGACTCATGCTACGCTCGTGGCGTCGCTTCCAGCGGCGGAACCAGTTCGCCACGCTGCGGCTCTCGTCGTGCACCGCCACCACGCGGTCGCCTTCCATGCGATACATCATCACCGGGCGGTAGAGCTTGAGCGCTCCGCCCACCCTCGCGCTGTCCGCCCCGCGCACCTCGCCGCCCGTCACCACAAGCTCACCGTCTATGCGCGCACCCGGCGTCAGCGTGACGTCACCGTTGATCACAACCACCCGCCCGGTGACGTGTCCGGCCACGGTGAGCGACGCCTCGAGCACCGAGAGATCGCCTTCCACCGTCTGCGACGCGGGTATGGTGAGATCCCTCGTGGCCCGGAGCGCAGCCGGCAGGTTGTACAGGTACGCGACCTCCGCGGCGTCATCGTACGAGAGGGTATCGCCGCGCTGGGAGGTATCGGCGCGCTGCGTCGTGTCGGGCACCTGCGCGCCGGCCTTGGCCACACACAGCAGGAGGCCGCAGCAGGCGATGATGATCGTCCGCATCCATGACTCCGGGTAGTACAGTGATGCCGCTATCCGCGACGCGCGGCTCGGCGGGCAACGATTCACGCGTTGCCCCAGTTCACTCCGAGCCGGCGCATCCGTCGGTAAAGGTTGGGTCGGTCGGTGCGCAGACGCCGCGCTGCTTCGGCCACGTTCCCGCCCGAAGCGGAGAGGGCGCGGGTGATCAGCATTCGCTCGTAGCCGTCGAGCGCGTCGCTGAGCGGAAGGTCGTTGCCCTCCTCGCCGTTCGCGTGTCGCGCCGACGCGAGAGTGTTGCTGTCGGCGTGAGCGCTGTCGTGGCGATTCGGGGTGGCGGTGCGGGCATCCACCCGCAGCACCGCGCACACATCGTCCGACGTGACCTCCTCGCCCGCATGGAGGATCGCGAGGCGCTCGACGATGTTGGCCAGCTCGCGCACGTTGCCTGGCCAGCGGTACTCCTTCAGGAGCCGCAGCGCGCCGTCGCTCCACCTCGGTGCCGGGCGCCCGCTTCGCGCGCGGTACAGGTTCGAGAAGTGAACCACCAGCGCGGCGATGTCACTGGGACGCTCGCGCAGCGGCGGGAGCGAGATGGGAATCACGTTGAGGCGGAAGTAGAGATCCTCGCGGAACTTCCCGTCGCCCACCGCCTTCTCGAGATCCATGTTGGTGGCGGAGATGATGCGCACGTCCACCGGGATCGGCTTCCCGCCGCCCACGCGCTCGATCTCGCCCGCCTCGATGGCGCGAAGGAGCTTGGCCTGCGCGTCGGCACCCAGGTCGCCCACCTCGTCCAGGAGCAGCGTCCCCTTGTCGGCCAGCTCGAAGCGGCCGATGCGGCGCTGCATGGCCCCGGTGAACGCGCCGCGCTCGTGCCCGAACATCTCGCTCTCGACCAGATCGCGTGGGATGGCAGCGCAGTTGACGCGCACGAAGGGGTGGTCGCGCCGCGCGCTCCCTCTGTGGATGGCGGCCGCGGCGAGCTCCTTTCCCGTGCCGGATTCGCCCACCAGGAGCACTCGCGCATCCGTGGGCGCCACGCGGTCTATCAGCGCCCGTACCCGCTCTATCGCTTCGCTCGAGCCCACCATCTCTCCGGCGAAGCCGAGGTCCTCTCGAAGCGTGCGTGCTTCGCGGCGCGCCTGCCGCAGCTCCAGCGCCGAGCGAAGCGTGAGAACCACGCTCTCGGGGGTGAGCGGCTTCTCGAGGAAGTGGAAGGCGCCCAGCTTCGTGGCCTTCACCGCGTCGCTGAGTCCCGCGCGCCCGCTCATCATGACTACCGGCACCTCGGGGAAGCGCTCGCGCAGGCGCGTGAGCGTGGCCATCCCATCCAGCTCACCGGGCATCATGAGGTCGAGGAGCACGGCATCCGGCTCGCGCTCCTGGGCGGCGCGCACGCCGCTCGCCCCATCCGGTGCGTCGCGGACGGTAAAGCCCTCCGCTGCCAGGAGAGCGCCTACCATGCGCCGGATATTCGGCTCATCGTCCACGATGAGGATGTCGGACATGGTCAGTGCTGCGCGCTCGCTGCGATCGTCACCGCGAGGAAGACTTCGCGGCTACGTGGAGCGGCTCGGCGTCCGAGCGCTCGGCGAGGAGCTTCGTCGTGAAACGCTGCCCCTCCGATATCCGCTCGACCTCGACCGCCACGCTGTCCATCGACTGCTGCAGTTGCTCGAGGCGCTGACGCAGCTCGTCCAGCTCGCGTGGTGTCGCGTGCTTGTCCTTCCCCCAGATCCTGTTCGTCGCCTTGATCGATGCGTACGAGCCCACGCAAACGATCGCGATGCTCGAGATCACGGCGACGAATTGCAGTACGTCACCCATCCTGGCTCGACTCCTCCTTGAGGTCCCGCGTACTGTTCAGACCACCTGCCTCTTCACTACCCATCAGCGCCGCTCGCGTTCGCTGGGCGAGAGCGCCTCCCGCGCCTCCCGCGCCTCCCGCGCCTCCGGGTGACGGTCGGCGAGGAGCTTGGTCGTGAAGCGCTGCCCCTCGGAGATTCGCTCCACCTCGACCGCGATCGAGTCGATCGCCTGCTCCATGTGCTCGAGCCGTTGCTGCATCTCGGGCGGTATCGCCGGTGGCGCCGACTGGTTGCTCACCTTCCGCGCATAGGCGCGTGCCAGAGGGAAACCGACGACGATTGCCGTCACCATCGTGAAGAATCCGAGAGGTACCGCTATCGCTACATCCATGTCCGTCCTCCTCGATCAGGTCTCCGCGCCGTTCACCGGGAAGGTGAAGCATATCTCGGTTCCCTCGCCGGGCTGGCTGGTAGCGTCTACCGAGCCGCCGTGCGCGAGGACCGTCTGCCGGGCGATCGCGAGTCCGAGCCCGGTTCCTCCGGAGGTATGCGTGACATACGGATCCCAGATAGTTCTCAGACGCTCCGCCGGGATCCCGCAACCGGTGTCGCGCACGCGGAGCTCCACCGTTTCATGTCCGTTGAGCGCTCCCCGCATCACACCCACCCGCACCTCACCGCCGTCGCGGCACGCCTGCACTGCGTTGATCAACACGTTCGAGAGCGCCCGGGAGAGCGCGTCGTAATGCCCTGGTACCAGCGGTAAATCATCTTCCACCTCAACGGCAGCCGTCAGCTGCTCGGGAACTATCGCCTTCGCCGTGTAGCGCGCCAGCTCTCCCAGGTCTATGTCGGCGCGCGGCCCCTCGGGTAGCCGGCCGAACTGGGCGAAGCTCCGCGCCATCTCCTCGAGCCGGCGCGATTCCGTTTCCAGCACTTCCACCACGTCCGCGAGTCGCGGGTCCGCGTCGCGCTTGAGACGCGCCACCGCGAGGCCGATGGGTGTGAGCGGGTTCTTGAGCTCGTGCGCCACCCGTCTGGCAGTCTCCCTGAACGCCTCCAGGCGTCCCGCCTCGAGCTCGCGCTCGCGCGCGGCCGAGAGCTCCTGCGACATCTTCCGCATCCTCTTCCGCAGCACATCGAACTCCGGAGCGCCCCGCCGCGGCGGACCCTCCGGAAGTGGATGCCCGCGCGCGATAAGCTCGGCCCATTCCACCACCTCGTTCAACGGCCGGCTGAGCTGCCGGCTCAGGTGGCCGGCAACGCGCGACGCGAGCACCGCGAGGAGCGCCGAGCCCACCAGCGCAAAAACGACCACCACTACTACCACGCGCGAGGTGATGTAGCCGTAGCGCTTCGCCTGAACGAGCGAAGCGGTGAGCTCCCGCTCGTGCGCGTTCAGCGCCGCGCGCTGCCCTCGATCGAGCGGCGCGCGGCGAACCTCGGCGATCGCTTTCCTTCCGGTGGCCGCGACGTTGTCCCAGGCCTTGCTCCCACTGAGGACGGGGAGCGTGGAGCTCACCACCACGGCCCCGCCGAGCATGAGCACGGTGGAGGGAACGACGGCGAAGAGCACCAGGTAGAGCAGTACGCGCTTTCGGAAGGACAGGCGCCTCACACTCACTCCATACGCGGGATGGTACCGGGGGAGTTTCGAATCGAGACACATCAATGTACAACGGACGAGGCGAGCGCGCGGCGTGCAAACCGGCCCCTGCTCGGCCTCACGGGTGGAGCGAGAGCGCGTCCAGGCCCCGCTCTTTACGCAACTCCTTCGGCTCGCTTACATTAGACGGATGGTGAAGTTCAGGTTTTTCGGAGTCTGATGTCCAACTCGTGGACCCTGGCGCGCACTTTCGCAGTACGCGCGCAGGAGCATCCCAGGCGCACGATTCTGGTGGCGGACGGCCGCTCCCTCACGTATGCGCAGGTGGACGCGAAATCGGCGGCTCTCGCCGCCGCGCTCGCCGAGTTGGGCATAGAGGAAGGCGATCGCGTGGCGATCGTCATGCCGAACTGGCCCGAGTGGATCATCACCCTCATAGCGGCGGCCAGGCTCGGCGCCACTGTGGTCCCGCTCAATCCACGCCTCAGCTACCACGAGCTCAAGTACCAGCTCCGGCACGCGGAGGTCTCCGCGGTTTTTGCCCTGGAGCGGCACGGGGGCGTGGACTACCTGCAGATCTTCGAGGATATCGTCACCGAGCTTCCCGACCTGCTCTATCTGGTCACGGTCGGCGACGAGGATCTCTGGTACGATGACAGGATCTTCCAGTTCGAGGACCTCCTGTCGAGCGGTGAAGGTCGCGAGATGAGCATCCCCGATTCCGTGGATGACGACTCGGATCTCGCGATCCTCTACACATCGGGGACGATGGGGAAGCCAAAGGGCGTCCGCCTCTCGCATCGCACGGTCGTCGAGACCGCGGTGCGCACCGGCGAAGCGCTCGAGATTGACCCATCGGATCGCGTCTTCGTGGCGGTCCCGCTCTTCACCATCTTCGGCTTCAGCATCGCCGTGGGTGCGATCGCCGCCGGCGCCACGCTCGTGTTGCAGGAGAGCTTCGAGCCCGAGGGTGCGGTGAAGCTGCTCGAGCGGGAGGACGTCACCGTCATTCACGGCGTCCCCACGATGTACCACATGCTGATGCGCGCGCCGGGCTTCGACCCGGAGCGGTTCCCGCATCTCCGCACCGGAGTGGTAGCGGGCGGCTCGGTCCCCGAGGACCTGGTACGCCGCATTCGCCGCTGGTGCGATGTGCAGGTGGCTTACGGCCTCACCGAGACGGGGCCCACGGTGACCATTACCAGCTTCAGCGATCCCGAGGAGAAGCGTCTCACCACGGTGGGGCGTCCGATTCCGGGAGTCGAGATCAAGGCTGTGGACTTCGTCACCGGAGCGTTGCACGGACCCGAAGCCGTTGGCGAGATCGCCGTCAAGGGTCCGAATGTCATGCAGGGGTATGCCCGCATGCCGGCGGAGACCGCCCGGTCGTTCTCCCCCGAGGGCTTCTTCCTCACCGGTGATCTCGGGATCATCGACGAGGAGGGCTACCTGCGGATCGTCGGGCGCACCAGAGAGACCATCGTGCGCGGTGGATATCAGATCTACCCGCGCGAGGTCGAGAACATGCTCCGTGCGCACCCTGCGGTGGATGACGTCTGCGTGATCGGTGTCCCCCATGACATCATGGGAGAGCTGGTCTGCGCGTGTGTCGTCCCTGTCGAAGGCGCGGTCATAACGGGCGGCGAGCTGAAGGAGTTCGCGCGCGATACCATGGCCGACTACAAACTACCAGATCTCGTTCGCTTCCTCGATGCCTTTCCGATGACCGGGAGCGGGAAGGTGAAGCGGCGAGAGCTCGAGCGCATGATGGCGCTCGAATACACAGCCATGATAGGAAGTTCATGAACACACGCAACACGAAGCCGGGCGCGCACCGGCCGTCAGTAGCCCCGATGCACCGCGGCCCCCAGGCCATGTCTCCCGTCGCGGTCGCGCCCTACGGCAGTCCTCCCTATGTGCATGCGCCCAACGCCGCGCTCCTCATCGACTTCGACAACGTCACGATGGGGATTCGCTCCGACCTCGGCAACGAGCTCCGGAACCTGCTCAGCAGCGACATCATCAAGGGGAAGGTCGCCGTGCAGCGCGCCTACGCGGACTGGCGCCGCTATCCCCAGTACATAGTTCCCCTCGCCGAGTCGTCGATCGACATGATCATGGCGCCGGCGTATGGCTCCTCCAAGAAAAACGCCACCGACATCCGCCTCGCCGTGGATGCGATGGAGCTGGTCTTCACCCGCCCCGAGATCGGCACCTACATCCTCCTGTCCGGCGACTCCGACTTCGCGAGCCTCGTGACGAAGCTCAAGGAGTACGGGAAGTACGTGATCGGCGTGGGCATTCGCGAGTCGTCGAGCGACCTGCTCGTCATGAACTGCGACGAGTACTACAGCTACAACGCGCTCGCGGGTCTGGTGAAGTCGGGCGAGGAGGAGGTCGTCAAGCACGACCCCTGGGAGCTGGTGGTCGAGGGCGTCGAGCGGATGAAGCGCAACGGCGACGTGATGCGCTCCGACCGACTCAAGCAGGTGATGCAGGAGATCGACTCGTCGTTCGACGAGAAGGATCTCGGCATGGCGAAGTTCTCGCGCTTCTGTCAGGAAGCTGCACAGCGCGGCCTCATCAAGGTCACGCGTCTCGAGAACGGCCAGATGGAGGTCGACGTCGCGGAGCCTGCAGCTGCCGCACCGTCGGCAGAGCCGAAGGTTCACCTTCACGCGGCGCCGCTCGCCGCCGAGGCGGAGCGCGCACCGGCAGCCGAGGAGAACGGCCGTCGTGGCCGTCGCGGCCGCGGTCGTGGTCGCGAGCGCGAGCGTCGACCCGCGGGTGCACCAGCGGGAGCCGCGCCTCGCCACGATGGGGCTCAGCCGGCGGTAGAAGCTCCGGTCAGGGCGCCCTCGGGGCTCCCCGCCGAGATGAGCGGCGAGCGCCTCACGCGCGACGAGGCACTCGACCTCGTGCGGCGCGCGGTCGTTGCGCTCACCGACGGTGGAGACGCGGCAGTGCCGGCTCCCGATGTGCGGCGGAAGGCGCACGAGCTACTCGGTCGCGACAGCGAGAGTCTCAGCGAGCGCTTCTTCAATCGTATCCTCAGCGACGCGCACGATGCGAACGTGGTGGATCTGCGCAAGCGTGGTGAGAGTTACGAAGTAGCGCCTGCCGCCGAGACGGAGCCGGTGGCCGAGCAGCCCTCTGCTGCCGCGCAGCCAGCACCGGAGCCGAGTCAGGCCGCGCGAAGCGCGGCCGGCGCGGCATCTCTGCGCAGAGGGATCCGCTCGCGCGGTGGACGCCCGGGTGGCCGGCCCACCGAGGTGCCGCCCGAGCTGCTGTCCATCGGAATCGTGGAGTCTCCGGCCGCCAGGCAGTCGGCGCCCGCGCAGTCGGAGAGCACGCAGAACGCTCCGTCCGCGTCGCAGGAGCAGCCGGATAGAGCGGCGAGGGAGACGTCCACACCGCGCAAGCGCGCGGGCCGTGGCGCCGCGAAGAAGGCTACGAAGAGCACCGCGAAGAAGGCCACCAAGCGGGCCACGAAGAGCGCGGCCAAGACGACTTCGCGCGGCCGGAAAGCGGCAGCATCGACCGCTACCGCGGAGAGCGATATCTCTCCTGCCGCGGAAGCTCCGTCGCAGCCCGCTCCCTCATCTTCATCGAATAACGCTTCCGCTGCCGCGCCGAGCGAAGCGGCGGCGAAGGAAGAGAGCAAGCCCGCAGCGAAGCCGCGTCGCACGCGCGCTCGCAAGAAGAGCACGTCGAAGACCGCTTCGGCCGCTGGTACCGAGGGAGGAGAGGGCTCCGAGGCGTGAGCACGCGGGCCG
This sequence comes from Gemmatimonadaceae bacterium, assembly GCA_035688075.1. Taxonomy (GTDB): domain Bacteria; phylum Gemmatimonadota; class Gemmatimonadetes; order Gemmatimonadales; family Gemmatimonadaceae; genus JADGGM01. Next base: position 29,746 of record DASSNL010000089.1, on the reverse strand, counting down.
CGCGCGCCACGCGGCGTTCGCGCGACGGCGATCCGATCCCTCGTTCGTTCTACGATCGTGAAACCGAGCAGGTCGCGCGCGACCTGCTCGGCGCCGTTCTGCGCGTCGAGACGAGCGAAGGACGGACGAGCGGACGGATCGTGGAGACCGAAGCGTACCTCGGCGAGCACGATGCCGCCTGTCACGCGGCAGCGGGACGCACGGAGCGCACCCACTGGTTGTACGGTCCGCCGGGTGCGGCCTACGTCTACTTCATCTACGGGATGTACTGGTGCTTCAACGCCGTGACTCGTGCGGTGGACCTGCCGAGCGCGGTGCTCGTGCGCGCCATCGAGCCGCTGGAGGGAGTGGAGCTCATGCGTGAGCGGCGAGGGCATCCACGCCGCGAGCAGGATCTCACCAACGGACCAGGAAAGCTCTGCCTCGCGCTCGGGATCACGGGCGAGATGAACGGCTTTCGCCTGTATGACTCTCCCCTCGAGATCATTCGCGGCGAGTCGATTCCGGATGACCAGGTGGAGGTGACGCCGCGCATCGGGATCACGAAGGCGGCATCGTGGCCGCTCCGCTGGTTCGTGCGCGGAAACCCGTACGTCTCGAAGGCGCCCACGGCGCGGAGCCGCTCGCGCCGGTGATCGTTGCACGTACTCCCTGACGACATGCCCGAATTGACGGACATCGCCGAGCGCGCTCTGCGCGTCTATCGCGACGCGATCGTGATAGACACCCACAACGACATGTTCACGAGGGTGCTCGACGAAGGATTCGATCCCGATGTGCGTCACACAGCGGAGGAAGGGCATACCGACGTCCCGCGGTTGGTGGAGTCGGGAATAACCGGCCAGTTCATGGCCGCGTGGGTGGATGCGCCGTACGCCCTGGCTCGCCCCGACGAGTCCTACGCGCGGGCCATGCGTTACATCGACGCCATCCACGCGATGGTCGAGCGACATCCCGACATGCTCCTCCTCGCCACCGATGCGGCCGGGATCACGCGCGCCAAGCGGGAAGGGAAGGTCGCAATTCTGATTGGGGTGGAGGGAGGGCACGCGATAGAGGACTCGCTCGAGAACCTCCGCGAGCTGCACCGCCGCGGCGCGCGCTACCTCACGCTCACCTGGAACAATGGCAACAGCTGGGCGGGCTCCTCCATCGGCGAGCACGACACGCGTACCGGCGGCCTCACCCCCTTCGGCGAGGATGTGATCAGGGAGCTCGACCGGCTCGGCATGCTGGTGGACCTCTCGCACACGTCGGAAGAGACCTTCTTCGACGCGCTGGCCGTCACGCGATCCAGCGTGATCGCATCGCACTCGTGCGCGCGCGCCCTCTCCGACCACCCGCGCAACCTCACCGACGACCAGCTCCGCGCCATAGCGCGGAATGGCGGTGTCGCTCAGCTCAACTTCTTCCCCCTCTTCCTGGACACTCTCTTCCGCGAGGCATTCGACAATGTAGAGGCGGAGGTAGCAGCCCGACGCGACGCGAACGGCGCCGGCTCGTCGCACGCACTATCCGACGAGCTACGCGCCCTGCGCACCGCCATGATCTCTCGCATTCCGCCGGTGCCTCTCTCCGTCGCGATCGACCACATCGACCACATGGTGCGCGTCGCCGGAATAGACCACGTCGGCGCCCTTGGCAGCGACTTCGACGGCATCAGTGCCACCCCTTCCGGCCTCGAGGACGTGACACGCATCCCCGCCCTTGCCCACGCCCTCCTCGCCCGCGGCTACTCCGAGTCGGATGTGACGAAGCTGCTGGGGGGGAATGTGATGAGGGTGATGATGGGGGTGGAGAGAAAGCAGACGGCAGAAAGCAGAAAGCAGTGAACGGCTCATAGGGAGAGAATCCTCACCCCCGAGGCCGTTCACTGCTTTCTGCTTTCTGCTGTCTGCTGTCTGCTTTCTATCTACCTATCCAACCTCTCCCTCGATGACCCGAAGTTGTACCTGATGCCGGCCTCGACGATGTAGGTGGAGCGGCCGTTGAGGAGGAAGTTCGCCTTGGCTGGCATGTAGGTGACCTGGCCGAATAGCGAAACGCGCTGGTACTGCCCTTGAATGCCGGCCATGGTGATGAAGGAGATTCGGTCCTTCTGCTGGTCGAGCGCCGTCCCCACGTCCACGATCGCGGTATCGGTGGCCGGCATGTCCACGAGCGAGGTGCGCTGGATGTTGTTGAGCGAGAAGCCGACGCCGCCGTAGGGGCGCACGGTTCCCCATGTCCAGGGGAAGGCCAGCACTGCCGCGGTGTAGCGGCGCATGTCACGGATGTTGACTCGGTACTCCTGGCCAAAGCGGTCCTGCACCGACGACGTCGCCTTGAAGAACGACTGCTCGCCCGACACGTAGAGCGCGCCGTGCGTGCGCGTGATCAGCCACTCCACGCCCACCAGCGGGGCCGCGGTGTTCCCGTCCGCCTCGGTGGAGAATGACATCACGCCACCCTTCACACCCCAGAACCAGGAGTTCTCGAATAGACGCGACGACGACTGAGCCGCGCCGAGCGACGGCACGAGCGCCGCGAGGGCGAGCCCTGACGTCAGCCACCGGACCGTGCGCATTGTGGAAATCCTCATTCGGATGGATGGAATAGGGTGCACTCTACCTCGTTTCATGTCTCAGACGATGGGGCGGGGGAGGGGGTAACGGGGGGGAGGGAGAGAAAGCAGAAAGCAGGAAGCAGTGAACGACCTCGGGGGTGAGGGCCGTATTCCCGGGAGCCGGTACCTGTTTCCTGCTTCCTGCTTCCTGCTTCCTGCTTCCTTGCTGTTCCTGCTTGCTGCTTTCTGCTTTCTGCTCTCTGCTTTCTCCTTCTTGACCTCTCTCCCCTCCGGGGGCACCTTGCCAGGAGGGGGATGGACGCGGATGCCCGTGGCAGGAGAGCCATCATGACAGCAGGAAGCTCGGTGCCGCCCGACGTGGAAGAATTCCGGAGCGCGGTGTACGGGACGGTCTTCGGCGAGAGGATGAATGTGGTCCACCGCCTTCAGGCGGGCGACCGGCTGATACTCGTACCGGACCCGCCGGGTACAGACAACCCCGCCGTCTGGGTACACGCCAGCGGCGGGGATGTCGTAGGACACCTACCCTATACGGTGTCGCACTGGCTGGTGCCGTGGATGCTCGAAGGCGGCCGCTGCGGCGCCAACGTAGAGAAGGTAGGAACCGATGACGTTGCCAGCTGGCGCCGGTTGGTAATCAGAGTGCGGCTCGCGGCGTGAACTGACGAGAAGGCAGAAAGCAGAAAGCAGAAAGCAGTGAACGGCTCGTAATGCGGGGTCATCCCCGCGAAAGCGGGGACCCATGTTGCCGGGCTCGAACATGGGTCCCCGCTTTCGCGGGGATGACGGCTTTTTTACCTACAGCCCTCTCCCCCTCGGCAGTTCACTGCTTTCTGCTTTCTGCCTTCTGCTTTCTTTCTCCTACTTAACCATTCCCAACTCCCGTCCCACCTTCTTGAACACGCTCACCGCTCTGTCGAGATCTTCGCGCGTGTGCGCGGCGGAGAGTTGGCAGCGGATGCGCGCGTGGCCTTGCGGAACGACGGGGTAGCCGAAGCCGGTGACGAAGACGCCCTGCTCGAGCATCTTCTCGCTCATCGAGATCGCGAGTGCGGTTTCGCCCACGATGATCGGAACTATCGGCGTGTCGCCCGCCAGCGGCTTGAAGCCGGCTTCGGTGATGGCGTTACGGAAGTAGGTGGTGTTCTCACGCAGCTTCTGTACGCGCTCGGGGTGCTGTTCCACGAAGCGAACGGCAGCGAGCGCGCTTCCTGCGACGGTGGGCGGCAGCGCATTCGAGAAGAGCTGCGGACGTGAGCGCTGCGTGAGATAGTCGGTGAGCGCGGCCGGTGCCCCGGTGAAACCGCCGGCTGCCCCGCCGAGCGCCTTGCCGAGCGTGGACGTGATGATATCCACCTCGCCGAGGACGCCGTGGTACTCGGCGGTGCCGCGACCGCGTTCGCCGAGCACACCCGTGCCGTGCGAGTCGTCCACTGCTACTATCGCGTCGTAGTCGCGGGCGAGCTGCAGGATGTCGGGGAGCTTGGCGATGTCTCCTTCCATGGAGAAGACGCCGTCGGTCCAGATCAGCCGGCGGCGCGCGCCGCGCGTGGCTTCCAGCTTGGCCTTCAGGTCATCCATGTCGGAGTGCTTGTAGACCGCGGTGGTGCACTTGGTGATCGCCTTCGCCAGACGCATCGAGTCGATGATCGACGCGTGGTTGAGGGCGTCGGAGATGACGGCGTCGCCCTCTTCCACCACCGTCGCGGTCAGGCCTTCGTTGGCGTTCCACGCCGACACGTAGGTGAGCGACGACTCGGTACCCACGAAGCCGGCGAGCGCTTTCTCTATCTCGCGATGTATTGTGAAAGTTCCGCAGATGAAGCGAACGCTCCCCGTACCCGCTCCGTACTTGTCGAGCGCGTCTTCCCCTCCCTGAACCACGCTTGGCTCGTCGCAGAGACCGAGGTAGTTGTTCGATGACATCACCAGCACCTCGCCGCGTCCCTCCATGTGCACCCGCGCAGCCTGTGGCGACTCGAGGTAGTTGAGGCGCTTATAGACGCCCTCCTTCCGGAACTGGTCGAGAGCGGAATCGAGGGAAGCGACGAAGTTTTTGTTCATTGGACGTGAAGTGTTCGAGGAGCTGTTCGCGACTACGCAGGCGCCTGGGTACCAGCGCGTCAGGCGATCTCGAAGATGACTTTCCCCGCCTCGCCCGACTTGATCGCGCGGATCGCGTCGTCGAAGCACTCGAGCGGGAAGCGATGGGTGATGACCGGCGTCGGGTCGAACTCGCGCGAGCGGAGGAAGCGCGTCATCTGAAGCCAGGTGTCGTACATCCTGCGGCCGGTCACGCCGTAGACGGTGACTCCCTTGAATACCAGCTCGGTAGCGAAGTTGAACTCGAGCGGCTTCGCGGGAACGCCGAGCATCTGGATGCGACCGGCGGGACGCACCAGCGCGAACGCCTGGTGGATGGCGGAGGGGTGCCCCGACATCTCGAGCACCACATCCACGCCCAGCCCCTCGGTGGCGCCCTTCACGATCGCTTCCACCTGCTCGGGGTGCACCGCGTCGTGCGCGCCCATCTGCCGCGCGAGCGCGAGGCGCGTGTCGTTCACATCGGAGGCTACGATGCGAGAGGCGCCTGCCGCGCGGCAGACGCCTATAGCAAAGATCCCGATCGGTCCGCATCCGGTCACCAGTACGGTGGAACCCGGAATGTCGGCGGTGAGCGCGGTGTGAAACGCATTCCCCATCGGATCGTGGATCCCGCCCACGTCGTAGGAGATGTCGTCGTCGAGGTGCCACACGTTGGTGGCGGGCATCGCGATGTAGTCGGCGAAGCAGCCGTCGCGGTCCACACCAATTACCTGCGTATAGGGGCAGGCGTGCGAGTTCCCGGTGCGGCAGAGGAGACAGCGCCCATCCACGATGTGACCCTCGGCGGTCACCCGGTCGCCTACTTTGACGTCGGTGACGAGTGCTCCCACCTGTGCCACGTCGCCCGCGAACTCGTGCCCCACGATGAACGGAGGCTTGCACCGCCCGCGCGCCCAGTCGTCCCACTCGTATATGTGTACGTCGGTCCCACAAACCCCGGCGCGCCGGACCCGGATCAGGACCTCATCGTCCCGGATGGTCGGCTCCGGGGCCTCCGCCAGGACGAACCCCGGCGCCGAATTCTGTTTGACCAGTGCTCTCACGCCGCCAAGGGCTCCGCTGTCGTTGATGCTGGGTGTGAATGCGGGAGGGCTCGCTGGTTTCTCGCTCGATCCAGCCCTCGCGCGTCGAAAGTTGATACGCGAGTCCGGGGGATTCCAGTGGCGGATTCTTCGTGGACCGTGTCGTCCATCGCGGATTCATGGGTCATCTCGGGGAACTGCGGACGCGGAGGTCGCGGGGGTGAGAAGCGAGAACGCGGAGAACAGCTCGCGGCAGCGAGCATCGCGATCGTGAGAGCTGCTTTGTCTCTTTTCCCTGGCTCCTCACGGTAAGGGACGCGGAGAGCGCGGAGGAGTGCGGAGAACGCGGAGGGGAACTGCACAAGGCGTCAGGCTACCAGCCGCAAGGGACTAAAGAACAAGGGGAACTGCTCCCTCCACTCTGGTCCTGCCCGTGTGGGCAGGACTCAAGGAGCGGGAGCAGTTCCCCCAAAACTCAGCTAACCTTCCTCCTCAGTGATCCAGCCAGGGAGCGGGGAGGCAAGGAGCACAAGGCAGTTCCCCTTCTCTCCTTGCCGTCCTCTTGCAGTTCTCCCTTTTTCGCAGTTCAAGGAGGTCGGATTCGGCGAGGGAACCTGCCTGGCTAAGGCGATGCTCGATTGTAAGGACGTTCTCCGCGTTCTCGCTTCTCACCCCCGCGACCTCCGCGTCCGCAGTTCCCCGAGATGACCTCTTCTGGACAGTGCCGCTGGAGTTCCCGCCGCTCAGTCGTCCCCCGCCACCAGCTCCGCCGTGTCGCTCGCCACGTATTCCTCCGCGGGCGCCGCCAGCGATTCCTTCACCGCCTCCACACGTACGGCGCTCACCTTGAACTCGGGGATACCGGCGTACGGATCCAGCTCGTTGGAGTTGGTGAGGAGGTTCGCCGCCGCCTCGCGGTAGTGCATCGGGACGAATACCTGGCCGTGTGCCACGCGCGGCGACACACGCGCGTTGATGATGATCGAGCCGCGCCGCGACGTGATCCGCACCGGGTCACCATCGTCCACGCCTAGCCGCCGTGCGTCGTCGGGCGAGATCTCCACGGTGGGCGTCGGCTCGCGTGAGTCGAGGCCGGTGGAGCGGCGGGTCATGGTACCGGTATGCCAGTGGTAGAGCTGGCGGCCGGTGTTCATGAAGAACGGGAACTCCTCGCTCGGCATCTCGCTCGGCGGGAGGAACTCCACCGGGACGAAGGTCGCCTTCCCGTCCGCGGTCGGGAAGCGGTCCGCGAACAGGAATGCCGTTCCCTTCGAGTCGGCCGTTCGCACCGGATACTGCAGCCCGCCACCCTGGAGATTCTCGTACGATACTTCACGCCATGATGGAGTGACAGTGGCTATCTCGTCCATCACCTCGCTCGCGTCGCGGAAGGGCGTCGGGAGCCCTATCCGGTTCGACAGCTCGATGAGTATGTCGATGTCGGCGCGCGCGTCGCCCACCGGCTCGATCGCTTTCTCTGCCACCTGGATGCGCCGCTCGGTGTTCACGAAGCTGCCGGTCTTCTCGGCGAACGATGCGCCAGGGAGAACCACGTCCGCGTAGCGCGCCGTCTCGGTGAGGAAGAGATCCTGTACCGCCAGGAACTCGAGCTCGCGGAACCACCCCTCGGCGTGCGCCACGTCGGGGTCGGAGAGCATCGGGTTCTCGCCCATGATGTACATGGCGTGAACCGGGCTCCCATCCTTCACGATCTCGGTGACCTTGAGCCCCTCCTGCAGCGAGAGCCGCTCCTCGGGCACGCCCCACGCACGCGCGTACTCCGCGCGCGCTTCAGGGCTCGTCACCGGACGATAGTCGGTGTAGCTCATGGGGATCGCACCCATGTCGCTCGCGCCCTGCACGTTGTTCTGGCCACGGATCGGCATCATGGGCGCGCCCCAGCGGCCGATCATCCCGCAGGCGAGGATCAGGTTGAGGAGCGACGTGACGATATCGGTCCCGGTGTGGTGCTGCGTGAGACCCATCGCCCAGAGTGTCGCCGACTTCGGACCGCGCGCGTAGCGCTCGGCCGCCGCGCGTATGAGGTCGGCGCTCACGCCGGTGATGGACTCGGCGTGCTCCGGCGTGTACGGCTCCACGGCCTTGCGGACCTTGTCGAAGTCGTGCGTCCTCGAGTCGATGAACTGCCGGTCCTCGAGGCCGAGTGCGAGGATGTGGTTCAGCATCGCGTTGAGGAGCGCGACGTCGGTCCCCGGGAGCATCTGCAGGTGGATGTCGGCGCGCCGGGCGAGCTCGATCCGGCGCGGGTCGGCGCAAATCATGAAGGCGCCACGCCGCTGTGCTCTCTTGAGCGCCGCGCCGAACACCGGGTGCGACTCGGTAGTATTGGCGCCGAGTATGAAGATGACGTCGCTCTCGTGCTCCACCTCGCGCATCGATCCCGAGGCCGCGCTCGTGTTCATCGCGCGCTGCATCGCGCTCACCGAAGACGAGTGGCAGAGCCGCGTGCAGTGGTCGATGTTGTTCGTCCCGATCCCGGCGCGGAGGAGGCGCTGGATGAGGTAGTTCTCCTCGTTGGTGCACTTGGCCGAGGAGAACACGGCCACGCTGTCGGGGCCGCGCTCATCGCGCAGCTTCACGAGCTGCGATGCGGCGAGTTCCATCGCCTCTTCCCAGGTGGCTTCGCGGAAGGGCTCGTACCACTCCGCGGGAGTGGCCACACGGTCGCGCGGGTCTGCGAGGGGGCCGTCGTCGAGCGGGAGCACCTGGAGAGGATTGAAGCGCGGCCGACGCTTCTTCGTACGTGCCTCCGTGACGATGGGGCGCCACGGTCCGCCACGCCGCCCCCACTCCTCCGTCTGTTCGGCGCTCGGTTCCCAGTGCCAGCCGTCGTCGCGCTTCACCCAGCCGCGACGGATGAGCGGTTTGGTGAGCCGGTCGCGGTGCATGGCGAAGTCGAATCCGAAGCGCCCCTTCACGCACGTGGAGCCGTAGTTCGGGGTGTCCTCCTCCATAGTTGGACTCACCACGCGCTGGATGTCGTTGCCGCGCACCTCGAGATCTATCTGGCAGCCCACGCCGCAGTATGGGCACACGCTGCGCACCTTCTTCGCGGGCTCGGCCAGCGAGACCGTCTTCATCTTGGCGAGCGGGATGATGTCGTGGATGGCGCCGGTGGGGCAGACGCGCACGCACTCACCGCACCAGGTACATCCAGCGTGATCCGGGTTGCCATCCGCGCCCACGACGATCTCCGCATGCTCGCCGCGCATCGCCACGTCCAGCACGCCGATCACCTGGAAGTCGGCGCACGCGCGTACGCAGCGCGTGCACAGGATGCAGGTGGACATGTCGTGCTGAATGAGCGGATCGCCCTCGCGCTCGTCGCCTTCCCGCAACGGAAGCGGAGATAGCTTGGTGGTCGGGACGCCGTAGCGTCGCACCACTCGCTCGAACTCGTTGCGCGCGCCACCATCGGGGATGTCACCCACCGGGTAGCGCTCGAGGAGGAAGCGGAGCACCGCCTTGCGGTTCTCGACCGCGGCCACCGATTCGGTGGTCACGACCTGCCCGTCCTCGGCCTTCGCGACGCAGGAAGGAACCAGCTTCGGGCTCCCCTCTACCGATACCAGGCAGATGCGACAGTTACCCGGGGCGGGAAGATTGGGATACCAGCAGAAGGTGGGAATGTCGATTCCCATCGCGCGTGCCGCCTGGAGGATCGTGGATCCGTCCGGCACGCTGGTCTCGCGTCCATTGATAGTCAGCGTAGGCATGACGCTTCACGTGCGAGAGTGATAGATGGCGTTCTTGTCCCCTTTCGTACTATAGGGATCGATTCAGGCGTGCGCTACGGGCCGGGCGGCAGAGTTCCACGCGCTAGCGGCGCGACGCCAGCCTGTTTTCGAGGAGCGCCGCGGCCTCGTTGCCGCTGGCTACCGCGCCCTCGATGAGCGGCGCAGTGAGATAGTCGCCAGCGAGCACGATCGGTGCCTCTAGCTCGGTTGCGAGAGCGCGACCGTGCGAGCGCTCCGCGGCGAAACCGGGGTGCGCCACCGGGGTGCCTTCGTCGAAGCGATATACGCGCGCGCGGATGACGTGGCCCCGCACCTCGGGCACGAGCGTTTCGATCTCGGGGAGCATCGCGCGCACCATTGTCGACGCATCCTCCCGCTGGAGGTCGGCTATCGCATCGGGTGTGGGCCAGGCGAGTACCAGATCGCGGTCGGCGGGCGGGTTGGGCATGGTGGCGCCGTGCACCGCGCATGCGCTCACGCGGCGAGCGTGCGGCGCATCGTGGAAGACGCCGAACGCATCGCGCCTCGCGGCTCTATCGAGCGCGAGGGCGACTGTCCACGTGGAGCGGAGCGCCACCGATGACAGCCAGCGCGGCAGCGGATGACCGGCGGCGAGGATGGGCGCGAGGAGCGTAGCCGCGGAGCGCGGACCGGTTGCGATCACCACACCGTCGGCGCTGTGCGCGCTATCGTCTTCGGTCCTGGCGCTCACCTTCCCGTCACCGGTGAGCGATAGACCGAGCACCTTCGTGGCGGGGTGATAGTCGACGTCCTCGAGCGCGGCGCGGAGGGCGCGCGACCAGCCGGCCGTGGGAGCGAGCATGTCGCCGTCGCTCGCGTAGCGACCGAGCATGAGGTAGAAGGCTAGCGATACCTCATCGCCGCGTACGCCGTAGAAGCCGTTGAGAGGCGGCTCTACCAGCACGTCAGCCGCGCGCGTGCCCACGTTGGCGCTCATGTAGCCGCGAGCGCTGAGCGAATCGATCGCGGCCGGGATCCCGGATGCTCCCGCGTCGAGCGCCGCGTGATTGGTGGTGAGCATCGGGAGCATGTGGGTAGCGAGTCGGAGCTTCTCGAGAGCGCTCAGACCTCCGAAGGAGAGAAGGCTGCGAACGGAACCGAACTGCAGGGGGAATCGCTCTCCGCCCTGCAGGTACGCATCGCGTCCGGGCACGCTGTGCAACATGCCGTCGTCGTTGCGCGCCGTCCTGGCGCGTTGCCTTCCGACGGGCTCACGTCGAGAGATGAGGGCGACCGTGCGCGCGAAGGACGAGGCGATGAGCTGTGCTCCGGTGTCGACGGTAAAACCTTCCAGCTCGTCCGTCCGGGCACGGCCGCCGGGAGTCGCGCGGTCATCCAGGAGCGTGACCGACGCACCGCGCGATCGCAGCGCGACGGCGGCTGCGACGCCGGAGAAACCACCACCGATCACGACCACCCGAACGTCTTTCACATCGCCCCTCGAGTTTCAGCCAGCATCGAATCGGATCACGTTCGCATCGCACGCTATTGCGTGCAATTTTCACCGTTCCTATATTCGCGCGAGGGAAATTAATGCGTGTACGTCATCCGAGGTGAGTGAGTGGCGCATTCACGAAGAGAGTTTCTCGAGACTACCTCAGCCGCCGCCGCGGTGCTCGGACAATCGACACGTGGCGCCGCGCAGCGTCCCTGACGACGCGATCCGATGACCGATCGTAGAGAGTTCCTCAAACGGAGTGCGACTGCCGCGGCCGCGCTGGCCGCGGCGGCGGCGTGGAAGGGCACCGGTGGCGTCGCGATCGCCAGTGCCGCGCCGGCGCCGCTCGTGTCCGCGCTCCCCGACGATGCATCCATCAAGGAGCTCATGATGGAGGCGCTCGGAGCGGCGAAGTCGGCAGGCGCCGGCTACGCGGATGTCCGGATAGGACGCCAGCGGCAGAACTTCATCTTCACCCGCGAGCAGCAGATCCAGAACGTGGTGGATACCGACTCCATCGGCTGCGGCGTGCGCGCGCTGGTGGACGGTACATGGGGGTTCGCAGCCAGTCGCGACCTCACTCGCGACGGTGTGGTTGCCGCAGCGAGGGAGGCGGTGGCGATCGCCAAGGCGAACAGGATCGCGCGCGATGCGCCGGTAGTGCTCGCACCCACCGCTTCCTACCCGGATGCCACCTGGAAGAGCGCCTTCACCACCGATCCCTTCACGATCTCCGTCGAAGAGAAGGCCGACCTCCTTTTGAAGGCGAACGCCGAGGCGCTGAAGGTGGCCGGGGTGAAGTACGTGTTCAGCGGTCTGTTCTTCGTGAAGGAGGAGCGCAACTTCGCATCGAGCGAAGGATCCGTCATCACCCAGACCGCGGTGCGGAGCTGGCCGCTGATGCAGATCACCGCGATCTCACCCGACTTTTCCGACTTCCAGAACCGCGGGAACGTGGTGGCACCGATGGGACGCGGCTGGGAGTACGTGCTGGAGTCGGACCTGGTGGGGAATGCGGGGAAGTGGGGGGAGGAAGCCGCCCAGAAGCTGAAGGCGAAGCCGGTGGAGGTCGGGCGCTACGATCTGGTGCTGCACCCCACGCACCTCTGGCTCACGGTCCACGAATCCATCGGGCACCCCACGGAGCTCGATCGCGCGATGGGATACGAGGCGAACTACGCGGGTACCAGCTTCGTCTCGCCGCCCGACAAGATGCTCGGCAAGTTCCGCTACGGGCCCGAGTTCATGAACATCCAGGGCGACCGCTCGCAGGAGGGCGGCCTCTCCACCATCGGCTACGACGATGAGGGGGTCAAGCCGGAGGACTTCCTCATCATCAAGAACGGAGTCGTGAACGACTACCAGACCACCCGCGAGCAGGCGCTCTGGCTCGACTGGTGGTACAAGCAGCAGGGGAGGGAGGCGAAGTCGCACGGTTGCTCGTACGCGCAGGGATGGAACGCGGTCCAGTTCCAGCGCATGCCCAACGTCTCGCTCCTCCCCGGTGAGAAAGACATCGGCTGGGACGATATCATCGCGGATACCGAACGGGGGATCGCGATCATCGGTGACGGCTCTTTCTCGATTGACCAGCAGCGCTACAACGCGCAGTTCGGCGGGCAGCTCTTCTACGAGATCAGGAACGGGAAGATCACGGGGATGCTCAAGGATGTGGCCTACCAGATGCGTACGCCCGACTTCTGGGGCTCCATGGACATGATCGGCGGCAGGAAGAGCTATCAGCTGGGAGGAAGCTTCTTCGACGGAAAGGGACAGCCGGGTCAGGTGAACGCCGTGAGTCACGGGTGCGTGCCGTCGCGGTTCCGCCAGGTGAACGTCATCAACACCGGGAGGAAAGCGTGAGCAGTCCGCGTCGGCTCATCCGCGCACCCGGTGAGCAGGGACCGCTCTCGCGCGAGGAGTCGCAGAAGATCATCAGTCGCGTGGCCGAGCTATCGAAGGCCGACGCGGTACAGGTGCAGCTCGGGAGCAATCACAGCTCCAACACCCGCTTCGCCGCGAACCAGATGTCGACGTCGGGCAGCATCTTCGATGTTACGCTCGCGGTGCAGAGCTCGTTCGGAAAGAAGCACGCGGTGGTAGTGACCAACGACCTGTCCGATGAGTCTGTGCGGCAGGTCGTGACGCAATCGGAAGCACTCGCGAAGTTGGCGCCGGAAGATCCGGAAGCGATGCCTCCACTCGGTCCGCAGCAGTACGCGACGGTGCCAGCGTACTTCGAGTCGACCGCATCGCTGAGCGCTTCCGACATGGCGCGAGCAGCGATGACCGCACTCGAACCGGCGCGCGCGGCCAAGGATTTGCAGGTCGCTGGCTTCATCGTGACGAGCGCAGGTTCCAATGCGATCGGTAATGACAAGGGATTGTTCGCCTATCATCGCAGCACGAGCGCGAATTACACGCTCACCGTACGCACCGCTGATGGCAGCGGATCGGGTTGGGCGGGGGCGGATCATCCCGACTGGTCACGCATCGACTTCGAAGCGGTGAGCAAGCGCGCACTCGAAAAGGCGCGCGCATCGCGCGGTCCGGTGGCGATCGAGCCAGGTCGCTACACCGTGATTCTCGAGCCGCAGGCGGTCGGTGATCTCGTGCAGCTCATGGGCGGCTACGCCGATGCGCGCTCCGCCGATGAAGGTCGCAGTCCGTTCGCGAAGCAGGGAGGCGGTAACAAGATCGGGGAGAAGATCGTCGATGAGAGAGTCACGATCCTGTCCGATCCGTCGGATGCACAGCTGCTCTCGCAGCCGTTCGATGGAGAAGGCTTCCCGCTCGGTCAACAGATATGGATAGAGCGCGGCGTATTGAAGAAACTGTTCTACTCGCGCTTCTGGGCGAAGAAGAAAAACGAGACGGCGACTGGCGCTCCGCAGTCGATCAAGCTGCAGGGCGGATCGTCGTCGCTCGATGACATGATAGCCGCCACCGAACGTGGCGTTCTGGTGACGCGACTCTGGTATCTGCGCGAAGTGGATCCTCGCACGATCCTCTACACAGGCCTCACGCGCGACGGTACCTTCCTCGTCGAGAATGGAAAGATCACAAAGGCCATCAGGAATTTCCGCTTCAACGAATCGCCGCTGTTCATGTTGAACAACCTCGAGATGCTTGGCCGGGCCGAACGTCTGGCGGGTACGGAGGCAGGCGGTGATATCGTCATGCCGGCAATCAAGGTGCGCGACTTCAACTTCACGAGCCTCTCGGAGGCCGTGTAAGAAGTGCGGCGTGCTCCATGGAGCACGCCCACACCGCCGCCGGTCCACCGGGGGATCGGTCGGCAGCCACACTCCAGTACTGGAGAATTACAATGGCAACCAGAAAGAAGAGCACGAAGAAGGCGACCAAGAAGGCGACCAAGAAGTCTTCGGCGCGCAAGGGCGCGCGGAAGTCCGCTGGCGCGCGGAAGAAGACCTCCACGCGTAAGAAGAGCACCGCGAAGAAGGCCACGCGGAAGCGGGCGACCAAGAAGGCTTCGAGGAAGCGCGCGTAACTTCCTCACGCCTTCATAGATGTACGGATTGCAAAAAGGCCGGCGAAGTTTCGCCGGCCTTTTTGCATCCCTTGCGCGCCGCCTCCGTGGACGGCCGCGGCACTGACGACCTTCAGGCCGCCCGCGGTTCCACTCCCGCTCTTTCCAGCTCCGTTGCGGGGACACCCCAGACGAACGCCGAGAATGCGGGGACCGGCTCGTCTCGCCTGCCGCGCGATATGATGATACCGATCGGCTCCTCACTCATTCTATTGTCGTCGCGCGCTTCGCGCTTGTCGCTAATCGCCATGGCCACCTCGTACTATAGAAGAAAGCCCCCGGAACGGTCGGGGGCCGCGCGCCTCTATATCACCTTGCGTGCCAGGCGGAGTTAATAAAGCAAGTGCTTGTCTGACAACAAGATGCACATAAGAAAGGCCGGCGAATATTCCGCCGGCCGACTCATTATGACACGTTATTCAACCCTCTGCGTGTCGAATAGCTACGCCACGTTCTTCCACGCCAGAAAAGTTTCCTTGCCGTAGACACCGCTCTCGGTCGAGATGCGCCACCCGTCGTAGCTCGCCCGAAGCTCCTCGAGCGGGAGCAATTGACTCTCATCGCCGCCGGTCTCGACCACATGGAACCCCCCGGCCGTGGTGGCCGCCTGGAGTATCGCGATCGCTCGTTCGCGCTCTTCGGGCGAGAGCCCGCGGAAAGCCGCCGGCGCGCACACCACCGCATTGAGCGGCATGTCGGGCGACCAGCTCGCCAGATCGGCGACGAGGCCGCGCACACGTCCCGTTAGACCCACCTCGGCTGCCGCGTCGAGCACGCGCTCCAGAACATCTTCCGTGGTGTCCAGCGCGGTGACAGCGCAACCGTTGGCGGCCAGGTACAGCGCGGGTCCCTCCTCCGATGCTCCAGCCACCAACACGTGCCCCTCCGCTGCTTCCTGCGGAGTGCGCGCGATGGCGCAGTCAGCGCGCATCCCCCACCGCTCCGGCCGGGAGAACTCCTTGAGCGACTTTATCCGGCGCCTGCGCCACGTCGAGAACGATGGAAGCCCCAGGCGCCCGCGGATGAGTCTATCGACTTCCGCGCAGAGAAGTATCTCGGTGAGTGCCAACTGCGGCTGCGACGAAAGCGATCGTACCGCCTCCTCGCCGATCCCCAGTATCACACCGCGAGGAATCGACTCCTTGTAATTCTCTATCTCCCGATCGACGTACAGCTCGTACTCGTGCTTGAGAGAGCGTGGACGGTGTGACATTGGCGTCGCGGGGAAGTGAGTACGGCAGGAAGGTCGCGCCTGTAAAACCTAGGCCCTATGGGCGATGGCGCAAGGGGAGGGAGAGGGGAGAAAGCAGGAAGCAGAAAGCAGAAAGCAGTGAGAACCCTGAGGGTTCAGGAGGCAGGGTTCAGGGTTCAGGTATTACCTCGGAGTCGAGATCCCGACCGCCGGGCAGTCCCTGAATCCTGAACCCTGAACCCTCTAGCCGTTCACTGCTTTCTGCTTTCTGCTTCCTGCTTTCTTTCCCCCTCCCCCCTCACCCCGGCTCCACATGCACCGTCACCTCGGACGCTCCGAGTTGGTCGGCCAGGCGCTCTTCGACGGCGTCGGCGATGCGGTGAGCTTCCTGGACGGTGGTGTATGCATCGACGCAGATCGTTACCTCGGCGAAGAGGACGCCGGAGGCCATGGCGCGCGAGCGGACGGAGGGGACGTCGCTGATGCCCGGGATTTCGGAGAGGAGACGGCGAATCTCGGAGGCGTCCACGGCGCGCTGGTCCACCAGCACGGGCACCGTACCGCGGACGATCTGGTAGCCGTTCCAGGCGATCACGAGAGCTACGGCGATCGCAAGAATCGGATCGATAAAGCCGAGCCCCATGCGCGCGAGCACGAGCGACGCGAGGGCGGCCGCCGTCACGTAGATGTCGCTCCCCGTGTGGGCGGCGTCGGCCAGCAGGAAGGCGCTGTTGAGCTGCCGGCCGCGGCGGCGCTCGTACCAGACGACGATGATGTTGATCCCCATCGTCGCGAGCACCACGATCAGCTCGGTGATGCTCGGGGCGCGCGGCGTTCGGCCCACGACCACGTGGCGCACGCCCTGGCGCAGAAGCTCGAAGCACGAGATCGAAAGGAAGCCCACGATCGCCAGCGCCCCGAGCGTCTCGAACTTCTCGTGGCCGTACGGGTGATCCTCGTCGGGGCCAAGCGCGGCGATACCCACCAGCACGATCCCGACGATGTTGTTGAGCATGTCGAAGCCCGACTCGAGTGCTGCGCCGAGCACCGAGAGTGATCCGGTGCGTACCCCGACCGCCACCTTCGCCGCCACCACGATCGCGTTCAGCACGAGGATCACGAGAAGCGTAGCGCGGACCTCGGGACCCCTTATCGCGCCTATACGCGGTGCCGCGGCCGCGTTCTCGTTGGGCGTCTGCACCATGGTAGTCTGCCCCGGCGCGCGTACCGCAGTCAACGTGTGCTCGACCCGCTTCGCGCTCCCACCCTCGCGCTGTCCGCGGCGGCGCTCACCAGCTTCCGGATCGCCGGCGCCACCGAGATGTGCAGCAGGCCCACCGGCTCGTCAGCACGCCTGAGAAGGCGCAGCGCACTCGCGCTCCAATCGGCGGACGGCGCGTCGCCGCGTGCGAGATACGAGATCGCTTCGTTCCCCACGGCCCCGAGCCGCGCTATCAGTGTTGCGGCGCTGTCGGCCCCGTCCACCAGCGGTGTGCGCTTCGCCAGAGAGGCGACCGAGCGAGCCATCTCCGTCCAGTCGGCGAACTGGCGGCTCAGAGTGTCCGCCTGCGCCGCCGCGTTGGGCGAGTCGGAGAGAAGAGCATCGACGCGCGCCGACAGCGCCCGCGCAGCCGCCGGGTCGGGGCGCGCGATGTCGCCGGGGCGCACGAGCGGGTAGGTGAGGAGCGGGCGAAACACGCGCACGTGCTGCCCGAGACTCAGCGGCTCCACCAGACGCATCAGCTGCAGCAGCGACTCGAGCTCCGCATCGTTGGCCGGACCGGCGATCCGTCGCAGCATCATCTCCGGACCCGATACGTGGCGGAGCCCGAGCGCCTCGAGCTCCAGGCTGGTGTACGCGAGACGGCGGTACATGTCATCCACGTCGCGCACTCTCTGCGGCGACCAGAGGCGTTCGGCGACGGCGGCGGTGCGCGGCCAGATGCGCGACTCGATGTTCTCATCGGTGATGAGCTCCGCCCACATGCACGCTTCGCCGCCAAGGATGCGAGCCGCCTCAGTGCTATCGAGGTCACTGCCGGGTGGGATCGGATCGACGAGGTAGATCTTTCCGGCTGTCTCCATGTGGTCGAGGTAGTAACCGGCCGAGAGGATCCCGCGGAAGCCCTCACGCGCTCCCTTGTCGAGAGATTCGTGTCCGCGCCACGACTGCACGACGACTGTCTGCGGTAGCTTGGGGTGCATGATCTCATCCCAGCCGACCATGCGCTTGCCGTGCTTCTTCAGGATCGCCTGGAGGCGCCGGTTGAAGTACGCCTGCAGCGCGGCGTTGTCCGCGAAGCCGTGGCGCTTCATGAACCGCTTTATGCGGGGGCTCGAGCTCCACTGCTTTCCGTTCACCTCGTCACCGCCGATGTGCCAGTAGGCATCGGGGAAGAGCTTCGAGATCTCGCCCACGAAGCTGTCTATGAAGCGATAGACCGACTCGCGCGTCGGGTCGAACGTCGCTTCGTAACCGCTCATGCGCCGCCCGATGGTGTAGGGGCCGGGCGCGCTCGCGTACTGCGGATAGCCCACGAACCAGGAAGTCGAGTGGCCGGGCATGTCGAACTCGGGGATGACCCGGATGCCCCGATCGCGCGCGTACGCCACTACCTCGCGGATCTCGTCCTGCGTGTAGTAGCGGCCGTCCGAGCCGCGTCGCTGCAGCTCGGGGTGGAGACGGCTCTCCACCCGGAAGCCCTGGTCGTCGCTCAGGTGCCAGTGCAGGACGTTGAGCTTGACCATGGACATGGCATCGAGGTTCCGCTTTATCTCCTCCACGGTCTGGAAGTGGCGCGACACGTCTATCAGGAGACCGCGCCAGGGGAAGCGCGGGTGATCCTCGATGTGCGCCAGCGGAAAGTGGAAGCCGGCCGAGTCGCTCTCCACCAGCTGGAGGAGCGTCTCGAGTCCGCGCAGCGCGCCGACCACGGTGTTCGCCTGCATCGTGACGCGTGATGGCGAGACGTCTATCGAGTACGACTCATCCTCGGTCACCGACTGGACCTTCTGACCCGGTCCTGCCACGTCGATGATCAGCGTGGCCCGCGATGTGTAAGACGAGATGGGCTGGATGTCCACCCCCGTGCGGCGCTCCAGCCGCAGCATCGCGCGCTGCACTCCGCGCTGCAGGCGCCCGTTCTCGTAGCGACGCATCACGACGGTGAAGCCGCTGTCTATCGCGAGACGACCCGGCTCGAAGGAAACCGACGCCGGTATCGGCATGAGCCGGCGCGTGATTGTGGAGTCGGCGCGAGTGGAGTCCTGAGCGACGAGTCGCGGAGCTGCCGCTATCGTCGCGACGCCGATCGCGAGCCCGGCCGTGAGCGGGCGAAGCTTTCTCGGGCTCGGCGCGGCGCGCCGGAGCCGGGTGGGGCAGTGCACTGGTTCCTCCTATCCTTGTGCGGCGGCAGGGCGGCCGCCGCGTTCTCATTCGATGCGGATTGCCGCTGGCCCGGCGTCGGTGATGAAGAACGACTCGTCATCTCCGGAGCCAGAGGACGGGAAGCGTTCGCGGTGTCGTCGCTCCCAGCGGCGCAGGAAATCGTCGGCGGTATCACTGCGTACGAGCGCCCACACGCTTCCGCCGAAGCCGGCGCCGAACGCAGAGGCCGCGACCGCACCCAGCTCGCGCGCGGAGCGCGCCAGCTCCACCGTCTCGTCTATCTGATTCTCGAGCAGTCGTTCCGCGCGCGCCTGCGATCGGTCCACGATGTCGCCGAACGCGACGAGGTCGCCGCGCGCGAGGGCGTCGGAGGCGGCCGGGACCAGCGCCTCGCTCTCCACTACGAAGTGGTCGAGGCGCGTGAGCAGCTGCTGAGCGGTGAGCCCCGTTTCCGATGTGTCGGCGGCAGTGATCACAGCGCGCAGCTCATCGAGGGCCGTTGGGGATGAGGTTATCACCGCGGCCGCAGTCGCCTCGCTTCGACCGGTGGCGCGGCGCCAGAGGTCGACGATCACGCTCATCGAGCGTGATGCGCGATTGTAGCGCTCCCGCGCCGCGCCCGTCTTCTCCGCGCGAACGCCGCTGACGCCTATCGCGAAGGTGTGTCCCGCCGGAACGGGTACGGCCCGCTCGAAGTGCACCGGCCTGAACGTGTATTGCACCAGCTCGTGCGGCCGGGCGCAGAGGATCGCGGTGTGGTCCTCGCTTCCGCCGAGCGTGCCCACGCCTGTGTCGCCGGAGAGATGGCCGAAGCTCCACCCGTTCTCCACGGCGCCGAGGTAGCCGGCGAGATGCTCGTTGTCGGTGATGTGCGCGCTGAACTCGGGAAGCGAAAGGAGCTCGTTCGCGTCGGCGAGCGCCAGGAAGGTGGACACGACCAGCGCGCTCGAGCTGCTCACCCCGGCGGCGCGCGGGAGATCGGAGGCGAAGGCGATGTCGACGCCACGCACCCTTCCGAGCGTGGGGAAATCGCGAGCGATCCTCCGCGCCACCGTGATCGGATAGGTACTCCAGTGGCGCGCCGGTCCGCTCATCTCGGGCCCGATGTCGCACTCCGCTATCTCCGCCGTCCGCGCATCCATGATTGTCATGTGCGCGTCGGTGCGCGGCGCCGCCACCATCGTGAACCCGCGCTCGACGGCGCAGAGAAGACTGCGGCCGCCGGCGTAGTCGGTGTGCTTGCCGAGCACCTCGATGCGCCCCGGGATCCAGTAGCGCACCGCGCGATTCACGGCGGAAGCGCCGAGGTCGCGCAGCGATGCGAGCAGCGTCGCGACCTGCGCCGCGTGCCGGGCTGCGCCCGACCTCGACATCCCCGCCGCGCGCATCCGCTCCCCCGACTCGCTCGTCACGGTTCCGGCTCGATCGTGCTCAGTCGCTTCTTCACTTCCGCTACGTCGCCGCGGCGAGAGAGGTCGAGGACGCCGGTATGCACGGGGAATGTGAGAAAGCGCGCACCGTACGAATCGATGGCGTGCTGCACGGCCAGAGGGATCTCGAGCTCGCCGCGCGAAGACGGCTTCACGGTGCGGCAGGCGGGAAAGATCTCGCTCGAGAAGCGCCAGCAGTTCATGCTGACGTACGCATCGTCGCCGAACTCCGCGAGCGTTCGCGCATCGGGTTTCTCTACGATGCGCTGGAGGTATCCGTCGGGCGCGATGTCGAGGAGCGCGTATCCCGCGATCCGCTCGGGCGCGATGGCGCCGTCGGAGAGGAGCGCTTCTCTCCCGAATGCGGGGAGCCCCGGCTCGCCGAGCGATGCGAGCCTCGCCAGGACGGCCACGGGGTAGTAGTTGTCGGAGTTAAGTACGACGAAGGGCTCGCCGGCGGTGAACGACTCGGCCGCGAGGAGCGCGTCGGCGGTACCGCGCGGCTCATCCTGGATTGCGAAGGACACACGTGCACGGGTGTCGCCATTTCCGTAGCGCTCGCGGACCTCGGAGTGCTCCGGTCCGATCACGAGGCACACCTCCTCCAGGCCCGCGTCCACGAGCGCCGACAGCAGGTAGTCCAGGAAAGGGCGGCCCACCGGAATCATCGCCTTCAATCCCGCCGAGGCAGCGCGCTCCTGCTCCGCATCGAGCGTGGCAGCTTCATCGCTCGCGCGCATCCGGGTGCCGAGGCCGCGAGCGAGGACCACCGCTCTAGTCGTCTGCCTCGGCACCGATCCGTGCGAGAACGGGCGGCTCCGCCGCTTCTTCGGTCGAAGACCAGATGCGCGGAAGGAGACGGGCGAGGTACCAGGTGCTGAGCACGAAGAGCACCAGCCACATCGTGCCTTGCGCCATCTTCCCGTAGAGGAAGCTCCCCGCGCCGAAGAGCGCCGAGTAGACGAAGACGCACCCCGCTATCCACCCGAGGAATGCCTGGGGGAGACTGTCTGGTGAGGGAGCGAGCCCGGTCTCCGCGCGGAGCTGGTTCCACCCCGGTCCCGAGGGACGCACGAGGCGATAGAAGCGCACGAGCGTAGCGCGGTCGGTGGGCTTCGTGGCGTACGTCGTTCCTACCCAGACCACGGTGGTGACCGCGATCGTCACCAGGAGCGAGATGTGCGATGGGATCTGCGAGCCCATCTTCGCCGCGATGAAGAAGCCGACTGCGACGATGAAGGAGCTGGCCATCGCCGCGATCTCGCTCCACGCGTTGATGCGCCACCAGAACCAGCGGAGCAGGTAGATCAGGCCCGTTCCCGCGCCCACCGACATGAGCAGCTCGAAGCTCTCGCGCGCGGAGTCGAGCGCGAACGTGAGGAACGCCGCGAGCACCATGAGCAGCGCGGTCACGATGCGCCCGACGAGCACATAGTGCTTCTCCGGCGCGTCATGCTTCACGAAGCGCCGGTAGAAGTCGTGCACGAGGTACGAGGTGCCCCAGTTGAGGTGCGTGGAGAGCGTGGAGACGTATGCCGCCAGCAGCCCGGCAACCATGAGCCCCATCCAGCCCACCGGGAGGAACTTCAGCATCGCCGAATACGCCATGTCGTGACCGATGAGCTTCGGGTCCACGTAGGGAAAGGTCCGAGCAATGTCGGAGAGGTTGGGGAAGACGAGCATCGATGCCAGCGCCACGAGGATCCACGGCCAGGGGCGGAGCGCGTAGTGCGCCGCGTTGAAGAAGAGCGTTCCGGCCATGGCGTCCTTCTCGCTCTTCGACGCCAGCATGCGTTGCGCGATGTAGCTTCCGCCGCCCGGCTCGGCGCCCGGATACCACACCGACCACCACTGCACCGTCAGTGGGATTATCAGCACCGTCAGCGTGAGCGACCAGTTGCCGAAGTCGGGGAGGAGATTGAGCTTCGCCGGGTCCACGCGCTCGATGAGCCCCGTGAGGCCGCCCACTTGCGGTTGCTTCAGCGCGAAGTACGCCGCGGCGAACGCGCCGGTCATCGCGATCCCGAACTGGATGAAGTCGGTGACGAGGACGCCCCACAATCCCGACGTCGCGGCGAAGGCGATATTGATCACGGCGCATATTGCCAGCGTCTTCCCCATCGGCCAGCCGAGCATCACGTTGGCGATCTTGACCGCGGCGAGGTTCACCGAAGCCATGATCACCAGGTTGAAGAAGAAGCCGAGGTAGATCGCGCGGAAGCCGCGCACGAAGGAGGCCGGCTTTCCGGAGTAGCGGATCTCGTAGAACTCGAGGTCGGTGAGCACGCGCGATCGACGCCAGAGCCGCGCGTAGAAGAACACCGTTGCCATACCGGTGAGCAGGAACGCCCACCACGCCCAGTTGTTCGCCACCCCGTTCTCGCGAACGAGATTGGTGACGAGGTTGGGCGTATCGGTGCTGAATGTGGTAGCCACCATGGAAACGCCCACGAGCCACCAGGGAGCGGCGCGGCCGGAGGTGAAGAACTCCGCGGTGCTGGATCCAGCGCGCTTCGCGAGGAGGATCGCCGGCAGAAAGCAGACGACGATCGAGAGGGCGACGATCAGCCAATCGAGAGTGGTGAGCTGCATGGGGGGATGTAGGGGAGCCCGGGTGGACGGGGCGGAACGGCGAGTATTGGCAGGAGAATCCGACTGGCCCTCACAATACGATGCGCGCGCGGGGAGGGGAAGGGAGAACGGGTTCCTCGAGGGTGAGCGGCGAGCGCGTGTCCGTGCGCGCGGCTGCGCCCGCGCCGACGCATGGCCGTGGTCACTCCATGGCGCTGCGTATCGCGCGCGCGGCGGACTCGGGGTCGCGCGCACCGAAGATCGCGCTTATAGCGGCTATACCGCTCGCTCCCGCCTCGATTGCCACGCGCGCGTTGGAGGCATCCATCCCGCCGATCGCGACCGCAGGGAGCGCGCAGAGCGCCGCGAGCCGCGCGAACTCGGCCACTCCGATCGCCGCCCCGGCATCGGCCTTGGAGCCGGTGGCGGATACGGGTCCGATCCCCACGTAGTCGGCGCCGCGCGACCCGGCGACCTCCGCGTCGCACCCCACCGACGCACCGATGACGAAGCCGGCCGGCGAGATGCGGCGTGCCGCCGCCACGGGCAAGTCGTCGGCGCCGAGGTGCACGCCTGCGGCTCCCGATGCCAGTGCCACGTCCAGGCGGTCGTTGATGATGAGCGGCACGGCGCGAGGGAGGATGGAGAGAAGAGCGCTCGCCACTTCCACGATCGCCCGCGGATTCTCATCTTTGAGGCGCAGTTGAATCATGGTGGCGCCTCCGCGCACCGCGGCGGCGACGCGCGCGAGCAGAGCATCGCGGTCACCACCAGGATCGTCCGTGATGGCTATGAGCTTCAAAGAATCGGGGTCGAACACTTTCCAGGATGGCTGAGCGGAAGATGCGCGCCGTGCGCGGCGCCACTACGGTCGAGCGAGACGACGCGGAGCAGGTTGTGTCGGCCACGAGAGAGCTGCTCACCGCGCTCGCGGAGCGCAACGCGATCGGGCACGATCAGGTGATCAGCGCGATCTTCACGGTCACGCCCGACATTACCAGCGAGTTCCCCGCACGCGCCGCGCGCGAGCTCGGCTGGGTGGATGTGCCGCTCCTCTGTGCCATGGAGATCCCCACCGAGCGCGGGCTCACGCACTGCATCCGGGTCCTGCTCCACATCGAGACCGAGCGCCCACGATCGGCGCTGCGGCACGTCTACCTCCGCGACGCGAAGGAGCTGCGGCCGGACCTGAGCGACGAGACCACCGGCTGACGGAGCACGGCGACTCGCCGGCCGTGCGTCGCCATCCATCAGCATCACTTCCCGCGCTCTCGCCTGATCCGCTCCTTGGCCTCGCGGTGTTCCTTGAACGTAGTGCGGAACTCGTGGTGCCCATCGGAGTCGGCGACGAAGTACAGGTAGGGAACCGAGGCCGGATAGAGCGCCGCCTCGATGCTCGCCTTCCCGGGCGAGGCGATCGGCCCGGGTGGAAGTCCAGTGTGACGGTACGTGTTGTATGGTGAGTCGATCTCGAGGTCACGGTAGAGGACGCGCTCGTGGTGCTCTCCGAGCGCGTACTGTATCGTGGGGTCGGCCTGCAGCGGCATCCCGATGCGGAGCCGGTTGTGGTAAACCGCCGAGATGACGGGGCGCTCCTCCGGCAGTCGCGCTTCCTTCTCGATGATCGATGCGAGCGCGATGACGTCGTTGCGGCTCATCGAGAGCTCGCGGAGCCGGTCGTTCCACTCGGGCTTCCAGACTTCCTCGAAGTGGCGCACCATCTCCTTCACCGCGTCGCGCGCTTGCGTGCCGTACGAGAAGATGTAGGTGTCGGGGAAGAGGTAGCCCTCGAGCGTTGGAGTGGTGATCCCCAGCTCGTTGCGCAGGGCGGTGTCGCGCACCGCGGCGCGCACCGAGTCCTCGGGAACGCCAAGCTCGGTCGCGAGCTCGGGGACGATCTGCGCGAGCGACCATCCCTCGGGGATGGTTACGCGCCGCTCTATCCCCTGGCCCTTGCGGAGCGCTTCCACGAGATCATTCCACGATAGGCCGTGTTGGAGCACGTAGGTGCCGGCGCGGATCTGTCGGTCGCGCCCGGTGACGCGTGCGTATACTCGGAAAAGCCAGGGCGAGGAGACGAACCCCTCAGCGTGCAACGAGTCTGCCGCGGTACGGAAGGAGGCGCCCTGCGGGATGTTGACGCGGCCGTAACCCTCGCGGCCGGAAGAACCGCATGCGGTGGTGACGGCGAGGAGAAGCGCGCTGGCGATGGCCAGCGATCGTCGCACGCGGGGGCGCGCTACGCCGCCGAGCGGACGCTCGCTCCCGGCGCGCGACGCCGGTGCGTCACGCGTCGAGTCGGAGTGCATGCTGTAGCAGGATGGTAGCGGCAAGCGCATCCACGTCTCCCTTTCGTCCACGCGTCGTCCCTCCGAGCTCGCGCACCGTCCGGAGGGCTGCCGCGGTGGTGTACCGCTCATCGACGAACGAGACCGGGTATCCGGTACGCCGCTCCAGCTCCGCTCCTATCCTGCGCACCTCTTCAGAGCGTGGGGTATCGTCTCCGCGATCGTCCAGCGGGAGCCCCAGCACGAACGCACGTGCTTCGTGTTCTTGCGCGCGCCTTATGATCTCGGCGATCGGCGGCCGCTTCCCCGCGCGACGTACAATGTACCCTGCCGGCGCAGCCACCGTCCTCGTCGGATCGCTCACCGCCAATCCGATTCGCTTCTCGCCGTAATCTACCGCGAGAATCCTGCCGCCTGCTTCCGAGGGAGTATCGTCACGTGCCGTGGACTCCGATCCCATGGAGTCGTCCCCTGCTTCCTGCCTCCTGCTTCCTGTTTCCTGTTTCCTGTCCCCCGCAGATTCCTGCTTTCTGCTTTCCGCTTTCTGCTTTCTCTCGATCATCCCTGCGCCATGGTCGCGAAGAACTCCTTGTTGTTCTTCGTGCGTCCCATGCGCTGGAGGAGGAACTCGATCGCCTCGGCAGGGGGCATGTCCGCGAGGAAGTTGCGCAGGAGGTACACGCGGTTGAGCTCGTCCTTCTCCAGGAGCAGCTCTTCCTTGCGAGTACCGGACCTCTGGATGTCGATCGCCGGGAAGATGCGGCGGTCGGCGATCTTCCGGTCGAGCACCAGCTCCATGTTGCCCGTGCCCTTGAACTCCTCGAAGATCACCTCATCCATCCGCGAACCGGTTTCCACGAGCGCGGTGGCAATGATCGTGAGCGAGCCGCCCTCGTCGATGTTGCGCGCGGCGCCGAAGAAGCGCTTCGGCTTGTGCAGTGCGTGCGCGTCCACGCCGCCGGAGAGGATTTTCCCCGAGTGAGGAACCACCACGTTATGTGCGCGCGCCAGACGAGTGATGGAGTCGAGGAGTATCACGACATCCTTGCCGTGCTCCACCAGCCGCTTCGCCTTCTCAATGACCATGTCGGCCACCTGCACGTGACGGTCGGCCGGCTCATCGAAGGTGGAGCTGATCACCTCCGCTGCCACGTTCGCCTGCATGTCGGTCACCTCCTCGGGCCGTTCATCGATGAGGAGCACGATGAGGGTGACCTCGGGGTGATTCTCGAGGATGGCGTTGGCCATCTTCTGCATGAGGATCGTCTTCCCCGCTCGCGGCGGCGCCACGATCAGGCCGCGCTGTCCCTTCCCGATGGGCGCGATGAGGTCGACGACGCGCATGCTTATGTCTTCGCTGGAAGCCTCGAGGCGGAGGCGCCCGTCGGGATAGCGCGGTCGGAGGTTGTCGAACGCTATCCGATGCTTCGCTTCCTCCGGCTCGGTGTTGTTGATCGACTCGACCTTGAGGAGCGCGAGGTAGCGCTCGCCGTCCTTGGGTGGGCGCACCTGGCCAGCCACGGTGTCGCCGGTGCGAAGATCGAAGCGCTTGATCTGCGACGGCGAGACGTAGATGTCGTCGGGACCGTAGAGGTAGTTCCAGTCCTGACTGCGGAGGAAGCCGTACCCTTCCGGGAGAATTTCGAGGACGCCCTCACCGCGCAGGACGATGTCCGAGTCGAGCAGATTCTGCTCGATACGGAAGATCAGGTCCTGCTTACGGAGGCCCGAGAAGTTGGAGATATTGAGGTCCTCGGCCATGGTCTGCAGCTCGGCCACGGACTTTTGCTTCAGCTCGGTGATATCCACGGACGTGGGCTCCGGGAGCGGGGCGGGACGACGCCTGGAAGGGTCTCTGCGGCGAGTGGATCGCGCGCAACGGCCGGCGTACCTCGCTCTTGTGCGGGAGCGGGGATCCGGAGTGGATAGAGGGGGTTGCGAAGCGGAGGGGTGTGCTGGTGTGCTACAGAGGGTGGCAAGGTAACGCTCGCCAAAAAGGTGGTCAAGAGTGACCGAGCTTGTTGTCACGCAGTACTTTACGTATTGGCGCGCTATCGAGATCGGTGGCTCTCGAGTGGTCGAAGGGCTGGTGGCGCGAGAGCACGCGGCGCCCTCTCGAGCACTCGCGCGCAGAATTGCAGAATGGGATGGGTATCACTACTGGCAGAGCTCACCCGAAGGCCGCTGGCTGGTTCTCGTTCAGGAGCACGAGCGCGCGCGCGAACGCTGGTGGCTGCACGCCCTTCTGTTTCTCCTCACCCTCATCACCGCCTCACTCGGCGGTGCCGCTCTCGCCGGCATCACCGGCGTCTGGTATCACCCAACGCTCGCGGAACTACGCGCTGGCCTCCCCTTCTCGCTCCCGCTCCTCGGCATCCTGCTCGCGCACGAATCGGGCCATTATGTGGCCGCACGCCACTATAGAGTCAACGCGAGCCCGCCGTATTTCATCCCGTTCCCGGCGCAGTGGAACATACTCGGTACCATGGGCGCGTTCATCCGCCTGCGCTCTGCCGTGTTCGACCGTCGCACGCTCTTCGATATCGGGATAGCTGGTCCGCTCGCGGGAATCATCGTGGCGATCCCGGTGCTCATCGTGGGTCTCGCATTGAGCGCGGTCGAGCCATCAGGGCCGGTCCTGCCACTCGCGCATCAGTACCTGGCGGCGGCTCCCGGCGGGGGAGGGATCTTCGTCGGCGACTCGCTACTTCTCATGGCCTGCCGCGCACTGCTCGGCATCCATGGTGCCGTCCGATTGCATCCGGTGGCGATGGCCGGGTGGGTAGGTCTGCTCGTGACCTCTCTCAATCTGCTGCCGCTCACTCAGCTCGACGGCGGCCACATCGCGTACGCGATGTTCGGGCGCGCTCAGCCGTGGATCGCACGCGTCTTCTGGATCTGTCTCATCCCGCTCGGCTTCTTCTGGTGGCCGGGGTGGTGGCTCTGGGCCGTGCTCGGTCTACTGCTCGGCCGGGGCCGGCTTGCGCATCCGAGTGTGATCTCACCGGAGCACGAGCTCGACGCGCGACGTCGCGTGCTCGGCTGGCTGGCGGTTGCGCTCTTCTTCGCCACCTTCATGCCGCGTCCCTGGATATTCTGAGCCGGCTCGCGACGTAAATCTCGTCAGGAATCGCGCACGCGACATTTCACTCAGGGCTTCCCTCTCAGCGAAGGCGGAGTCTCGATCTCGTCGTGGTCATCGAGGCGATCCTGAAGCAGCCGCAGTTGGCGGAGAATCGCGTCGTCGTACAGGATGCGGCCGGCCGTACCGCGTTCCTCGGTGAGCTGCGCACGGAGCGTATCGATGTCGCTTCGTACGTCGGCGATCGCTCTCGAGATCGCGCTGTCGTTGACGGCGCGGCCGAGGGTGTTGTCGGATGAGTCCAGGGCGCCCATCAGCGCTCTGGCGCGATCCGAGATTCGATCCATGCGTCGCGTGACGAGCGTGTCGCTCGCGAAGCGGGAGATGGTCCCGCCGCCCGCGTCCATACGCCGCGCGAGGCGAGTGAGACGGTCGGCGATCACGCCGAGTCGCGGGGTGGAGTCACCAGCCGAGGAACCGAGCGCGCGGCGGAAGGTGTGTATCAGTGTGTCCGCATCATCGAGGAGCGCGGGTATCTGGCTCGCGGCTGATGAAAGGGCGGCGCGCACGGAGTCGGGATCTATCTGGCGCGCGCGCGGGATCGTGTCGTCTGCCTCGAGCATAGGCTTCCCGGGAGAGCCAATGCTGATGGAGACGATGGTGGCTCCGATCGGCGTGCTGCCGCTCCGGAACTCCGCGCGCGAATCTCCCCTGATAGCCGGCTTGTACCGGTCGAGGATGTCGAGCGCCACGGCGAGACGCCCGAGCGAGTCGCTCGTGACTGGTCGAAACGAGATGTCGCGGACCGCTCCGATCTTCTGCCCGGCCAGCCACACCTCGGTTCCGCTGATGACGCCGCGCGCATCGTCGGAGAGGACGTAGAGGCGATAGGTGTCGCCGTGCAGCGCTCCGACGCGTGCGAAGACCAGCACCGCCAGCGCCGCGAGGGTGATCACCGCCAGTATGACGACGCCGGGAACGAGCTGACGCCAGGCGAGAGGGCGGGGCATGTGTTACAGGGTTAAGGAGGCAGGGTTCAGGGTTCAGATAACACCTCTACCGCAACCGTCATTCCCGCGGAAGCGGGAATCCATTCGCCGGCCGGGAATGGATCGCCGCTTGCGCGGCGATGACGATGCTTCAAGGCAGTTCCTGAACCCTGAACCCTGCCTCCTGAACCCTGCCGTTCGGAGTGCGCGAGGCGGGATTCGAACCCACGACCTTCGGCTCCGGAGGCCGACGCTCTATCCAGCTGAGCTACTCGCGCTTCTGAAAAGCACAAAAGGAGCGCGTCGGCTCCTTTCGTGAATGGTCGGGGCGAGTGGATTTGAACC
>DASSNL010000078.1:0-15506 GCA_035688075.1 Gemmatimonadaceae bacterium | reverse complement strand
GTTGTAGTAGGCGTCGGGCCATTCAGGGGCGGAGTCAACCGCCGCACTCAGCGCCGCCACCGCTCCGGTCATGTCGCGCGCTCGGAGCTGGTGCAGCCCCGAGCTGAACGCGGCCGCGGCACCGCTCGGATAGTCTGGCGGCACTAATGCATTGGTGATCTCGGTTCTGCGATCCGCCTGATGTGGGTCGGCCTGCCAGAGCTGAGCGTAGGCGAGACCCGTGGCGGCTGCATCGTTCCCGGGGCTCGCCGCGAGGGCGGCCTCGAACTGCTTCACCGCGTCGGGGTAGTCGCCGCGCCGCGCGGCGTTGTAGCCGAGCGCCGTGTAGGCGTCGGCCTTGGACGCACCGTACTTCAAGGCGGCTTCGAAGTCGGCACGGGCCTCGTCGTAGCGTCCCGCGCGCGAGCGGAGGTAGCCGCGCCCGAGGAGCGCGTCGGCGTTGGAGGGGTCTACCGCGAGCGCGCGGTCGTATGCCTCCTCGGCTCCAGGGTCGCCCGCCGCCGCGAGGCGCGCCGCCTCCACGAGCTGCGACGCCACTTCGGCGGTGGCCGAGACGTTGACGACGCCGAGCGTCCGATCACCCGAGCTGACCACGAGACTGTCGCCCGAGCGGAGCGCGCTCACGGGAACCGAGAAGCGCACGGTTCCACTGTCGTTCGTGGCGCGCGTCTGGGCCCGCAGCTCGCCGCGCGTGCTCGATGGCTGGAGCTGCACCTGCGTCGCCGCCACCGGATTCCCGAACGGATCGGTGAGCCGGACCGTGACCGTGGAGCTTGCACCCGATGCACGCCCGATCGCGATACTGCGCGGCGTGATCGTGGCCAGCGAGCTGCCTGCGGGCAGAGTGGTGAGAGTGAGGTCGCCGTTCCCCTGGAACGCCGTGCCGTCGGCGGTCGACACGGTGAGTCGGTAACTCCCCGCGCGCGTACCGGCGGGGACCGCGAACACCGCCCGTCCATCGGTATCGGTGACCGCGGCGGGATCGGTGCGCGCGCCACCGGGGATCGCCGTCGCGCCGCGCAGCACGAGCCGCTGCCCGCGCACCGGTGCATCGCCCCTGCGCAGCGAGACTGTGATGTACGCCACCGTCCCACTGGGGGCCGACGCCGAGCGATCTACCACGTTCAGCTCGAGCGGCCTGGGTGGCGGGGGCGTCGGTGCATCGGGCTTGTTCCCCTTCCGCACGCAGATGTCGATCTGATCGAAGATCGCCTGCGTCGCTCCCAGCTCCCTGAGGTCTGCCCTGTCGCGCGCCGTGGGCACGAAGGCGAGGCAGCTCCGCCTCACCATGGACGCGATCTCCGCCTTCGAGTACGTGGTCCCCGTGAGCACCCTTACGAGGTCGCTCTTCCGCAGCTTGCTCCCCTCAGCGCCCTGCTGCGCCCCGAGTGCGCCCGGCGCCAGCGCGGCGAGGAGTGTGAGAGTGAGGAGGCGGGGGAAAGGGGGCATGAGGCAGGGTTCAGGAGGCAGGGTTCAGGGTTCAGGTAATGCAGGGGACGGGGTCGGGAACGACGGGAGACAGGCGACAGGAAACGGGAAACAGGAAACGGGAAACGGGAAGTGCGAAAGGCCGATTACGAAGGGATGGTGTCGGGGGGAGACTCTTCGCCGGAGTCGTTTTCCGAAGTCTGCTTTCTGCTGCCCTCCTTCTGACCCCCGGTTCCCTCGCTGCTCCTTGAAGCTATACGCGAGTCACCGCGGGCTGCAGCATCGAGGTCGCGGACATCCGCGGCGGGTTCGTCGCGATCGGTATCGCTGTCGTCGAAAATGGCGCCTTCGATCCCTTCGTCAACTGGCTGCGTGCTGGGCCCATGGCGCTCGCTGCGTTTTCTCTCTCTGTCGGGCATGGTGACGCTCCCTTCTGGTTGAGAAACGAGAGAGGGGGCAAGGGAAGTGCCAAGGTCGGAGGGGGAGAATGCAGACGGCAGAAGGCAGACAGCAGGAACGGCCATCAGGTCGAGATTTCGCCCCTGGCGGTCGTCACTGCTTTCTGCTGTCTGCTTTCTGCTGCCTTCCCCAGCTCTCCCCTCTGCAACTTCCCCTGGATCTCGGCTTCACCCTCGGGGCGGAGGGCGCGCATCACGGTGCCGCCGGCGGCGATGGCGCCGAGGATTATGTAGAGGTAGAACGTGTAGAAGCGCCACCAGATCAGGGAGGCGCCGAAGATCCAGCCGGGGATGGCGTTGCCGAGTGCTTCCTTGAAGGCGACTTCGATGAGGCCGCCGCCGGCGGGGACGGCGACCACGACGCTGCCGTAGGTGAGGGCTATGGGCCAGAGGATGAGCGGGGCGACGGGGGCCTTCACGCCGAACGAGTAGACGATGATCGGCAGGATGGCGAGGCGGAGGAGGATGTGCAGAATGGAGGCGCCGAGTGCCAGCGAAGCGATGCCGAGTCGCATGTGGCGCATCTCTTCGATCCCGGTGCGGAGCTGGCGGAGCGAGCGCTGCACGGCGCGCCAGCGGCCGGCGTTGAGACCGATGCGCTGCGCCCAGCGGGGCGGCGGACCGGTGGCGCCGCGTTTGGCGAGCACGAAGCCCAGGGCGCCGGTGCCGAGGACGAAAGTGGCGTACATCGCCACGAGTCCCACCATCCCCATGATCATCGCGCCCGAGCCGCGGAAGACGAAGAACATCGCCAGCGCGATGATGGCGAGCGATATCATTTCGAGGAAGAGTTCCGCGAAGATGACGAGGATGATGCTCGCCGAGGACATCCCGTCCTCGCTCATGATCAGGTAACGCGCTGGCTCGGCGCCCGTCCGCGCCGGCGTGATCGCCGCGCCGAAGTCGCCGCCCGCACTCGCGCGGAGCGCGGTATTGAAGCGCATCGGGATGCGCAGCGACGCCGCACTCAGCGCCACCTTGCACCCGCGCATCCCCAGCTCGAGCAGCGCCACCGAGAGAAGCACGACGTGCGCCCCCACCGACACGCTCACGGCATTGTGACCGTGCGGCCAGCTCGTGAACACGATGTAGAGCGACACCGCGATCGCAGCGCCGAACGAAGCGACGGCGAGCAGCCAGCGGGAGGCCTTCAAGCGGCGCGCCCTGAGAGGGAGGAGGCGATCATACGGCTATCCCGCGGAAGCTCGGGAGGGAGGGAATCGGGGAGGGGAGGCAGCGGCTGAGGATGCTCGTGGAAATTGACTCATCCCGGGCGGAGGTCAAGGGTGAGAGGAACTACGAGGGTTCAGAGCTGCAGGGTTCAGGATTCAGGTACTACCCGGGAGCCGTCATCCCCGCGCAAGCGGGGATCCAGGTTCGACTGGCTAACATGGATTCCCGCTTGCGCGGGAATGACAGTGGCGGTAGAGGCAGTTCCTGAACCCTGAACCCTTTTGTTGCTGAACCCTCGCAGTCACGGCCTCCTCGTCGGCTCCCAGGTCGGCATGCGCTGGCGGCGGAAGACCTTGAGCCAGGCGAGCATGCCGGCGGTGTTGGAGGCGACGGCGAAGCCGGCGAGGGCGAGGGGGAGCGGGATGCGTCGCGCTTCGGGCCAACGCAGAGCGGCGGCTCCGATCAGCCAACCCAGTATCACGAGGGCGAGCAGGGCGAACGCCGCGGGGACGTGCACGCCGAGGAGCACCAGGCCGAGTAGCGAGAGAGGGATGGTGAGGTAGACGAGCCAGCGGCACAGCTTGTGGCTGATCAACATGAGGGCGAAGCCTCCCTCGCGCGCGGGGTTCATCAGCGAGCGGAAATACCAGAGCGTCTCGAGCCCCTGCGCCATGGTGCGTACCTTCCGGCGCATCTCGGCGCGGAGCGACGTGGTTCTGGGAACGGTGCACGTCGCTTCGGACACCGACACGGCGCGCAGATTCATCTGCCGAGCGATCAGCGCGCTCGCGAAGTCGCGCGCCAGGTCGCCGGGGAGCGTCACACGCTGGATCTCGGCGCGCGCCGCGTAGCAGCAGCCGCTCGCTCCCACGATCGAGCCTAGCCGCGTCTCCAGCGAGCGAACCCACATCTCGTAGCCCACGTAACTCGATTCTCCACGGTTCCCCTCGCGCTCCTCGTCGCCAACGCTGATGTCGCGCCCCGATGCGACGCCCACCGTTGGATCACGGAAGGCACGAACCAGCGATTTCACGGAGTGAGGGAGGATGCGGATCGACGCGTCGGTGTTCACCACGATCTCGCCGCGTATCTCCGAGCCGGCCCGGTTCTCGGCGTTGGTCTTCCCGCCGCGGGGCTCCACACGCAGCAGCTCCACACCGCTCGCGGCGAACTCCCGCACGATCTCGTCTGTCCGGTCGCTCGACGCATCGGAGGCGATGAGGATCTGCCTGCGCTCCGCGGGATAGTCTATCGCGAGGAGACTCTCGATAGTCGAGCGGATCCGGCGCTCCTCGTTGTACGCGGGGACGGTGATGGTGATGTACGGCCAGTCGGAATCGTCGCCCCCCTCTTCGCGCGCGGGCCCCGCGTCGGTCAGGGATCGCGTCACGCTATGCGCCGGCGCGCCCTTCCCGAGGCGTGTCGCCATCCAGAGGAGCAGCGGATAGCCGAAGTACGCGTACACGAACATGAGAAAGGGGAGCGCTATCAGTATCACGGAGAGCGTCAGCATGCGCGCACCTCCGCGTCCCCGCTGCGCTTCTCTTCCCCGTTCTCGTTCCCACCGCCCTGCCGCGGTCGAAGGAGCGAGCGATAGAGCGCCTCGTGGCGCTCGAGCCAGGGACGCGGAGCGAAGTCGCGCTCGAGCCGCCGGCGCGCTGCCAGCGCGCGCGCGCGCGCCGCATCCGGGTCGGAGCGCACCGCGTCGATGGCGGCGGCGAGCGCGCGCGGGTCGTCGGGCGGCACGAGCAGCACCTCGCCGTCCGGGAACATGGACGGCACACCGCCCACACGCGAGGCCACGATGGGCACTCCAGCGGCTGCTGCCTCGAGGAGCACTATGGGGATTCCCTCCGTCCTGGAGCTGAGCACGAGCATGTCGAAGGCGCCCAGCAGCGCACCGGCACCGGGCACCACGCCGAGCCAGCGCATGCGCTCGTCCACTCCATGGCGCGCCGCTCGCTCGCGCAGCGCCGCCTCGTCGGGGCCGCCCCCCACGATCGCTGCCGCTGGGAGCGGCTGCGAGAGGAGCGGGATCGCGTCGATGAACACATCCGGACCCTTCTCCGCGCTGAGCCGTCCTACCCAGCCGATGGTGAGCTCGTCTTTCGGAAGTCCCAGACGCTCGCGCGCCGTGGCGCGTTCCACCACCGCCGCCGCTCCATCGAAGGCATTCGGGATGAGGTGGATGCGCGCTCGGGACACCCCGCGGCGCTCGAGCCGCTCGACGATAGGGCTCGATACAGCTACCACCGCATCGAAGTTGCGAAAGGCGCGCTCCTGGATCCACTCGTAGATCCGGTTCCGCGGGCCACCGCCGGTGAAGCCGTGCACGGTCGATACTACTGGGATGCCGGCCGCGCGAGCGACGCCGCCATCCACGACATCGGAGCGGTAGCCGTGGGTGTGTACGACGTCGGGCGCGAGCTCCGCGCAGAGTTGACGTATGGCCGCGCGCTCCCGAGAATATGCGCGCGTGGGAAGCGGCAGGCGCACGGTCTGCACGCCTTCCTTCTCGAGCACATCGAGGAAGGGATACATGCCGCCTGCGGGGTCTACGAGAGCGGCCACGTACACCTTGTGGCCCATCCCCGCGTGGCCGCGCGCGAGCATGGTGACCACGCTCTCGAGCCCACCCACCTGGGCTGGCGCGGTCACGTGAAGGATTGTCAGTGGCGAGGGCAGATTAGTCAAACCGGAGTGAAGTGGCAGTCGCGAAAGAGCAGGGCGAGCGGTGCTGAGCTCGCGTCGCCCCGGGCGCGTAGAGGCACAGGCCATGCCCGGCGCCCCCGCGCAACCCTCCATGCACGGGCGATCGGCGTGCCGCCGCTCCACCCCCATTCGTCTCTCTGAACGGGCAGACGATGTCCCGCGCCCTGAAGATACGCGCCTCCGCCACATCCCCGACAGGAAGCCCACAGATTAGCACGCTCGTCGCCCAACCGCAGCCGACACCCACCAGATCGCGGCGCCAATCCCCTGCACGATCGCTCGACCGTTCGCTCGTGGTGGGCATCGCCTGGACGGGTGGGATGAAGTGGGCCATCCAGCTCGTGAGCTGGGCGTCCACGGTGATCATCGCGCGGCTGCTCACGCCATCGGACTACGGCCTCATGGGGATGGCAGCCGTCTACCTCGGGCTCGTAGCTCTGGTGAACGAGTTCGGGCTCA
The DNA here is from genome assembly GCA_035688075.1 of Gemmatimonadaceae bacterium. GTDB lineage: Bacteria > Gemmatimonadota > Gemmatimonadetes > Gemmatimonadales > Gemmatimonadaceae > JADGGM01. The sequence continues at coordinate 9,276 of DASSNL010000078.1, read as the reverse complement.
CCGCGGCCATACTGCGCGGCCGCGACCTCGACGAATCGCAGATAGCGCAGATCGGGGGCTTCGGCATCGCGCTCGGACTGGTCTTCTGCCTTCTGTCGGTGGGTGCGGCTATACCCATCGCGCGCTTCTACGGCGAGCCGGCCGTGCGAGTGATCGTCACGGTGCTCAGTCTCAATTTCATCTTCAGCTCGGCCTGTGTCCTGCCACGCTCGCTCCTCGCGCGCGACCTGGACTTCAGACGCCTCGCGTGGATCGATGGCGCCACGAACATCGTGCAGATGACCTGCACCATCGTGCTCGCCTTCCTCGGCTTTCGCTACATGGCACTCGTGCTGGGGAGTCTCGTGGGTCGGATTGCTGGCGCGGTACTGGCCAACTTCGCCCGGCCACACCGCGTTGCTATACCGCGTCAATTCCGTTCCATCTCCGAGTCCATGCTCGTGGGGTGGCACGTGGTGGTGGGAAGAGTGTCGTGGTACACGTATCAGAACGCCGACTTCGCCATCGTGGGCAGGGTGCTCGGCAAGGTCGTGCTGGGCGCCTATACCATAGGCTGGGAGATCGCCACGCTCCCGGTGGAGCGGGTGAGCGCGCTCGTGGGACAGGTCACACCCGGCGTCTTCTCCACCGTGCAAGCCGACCGGCAGGCGCTCAGGCGATACTACCTCGCCGTCGTGGAAGGACTGGCCTTCATCACGTTTCCGGGCGCAGTCGGGATTTCGCTCACCGCTCCGCTTCTCGTACCCGTCCTGCTGGGCGACAAATGGAGCGCAGCTGTGCTGCCACTCCAGCTCCTCGCCTTCTATGCGGGTCTCCGGTCGATCGACACCGTCACTCCGCAGGTGCTCATCTACACGGGGTATTCGCGACAGAGCATGTGGTACACGGTGCTGGCGGCGATCGTGCTCCCGCTCCTCTTCCTCTTCGGCACGCGCTGGGGAGCGGCAGGTGTGGCATTCGTGTGGATCGTGGCGTACCCGGTGGTGGTTTCACCGATCTACCGGCTGGTCTTCCGGATACTCGATCTTTCACCACGTGCGTATCTGCGCGCTCTCTGGCCGGCGGCTAGCGGAACCGCGCTGATGACCATTGCGGTGCTCGCTGCCAGGTACTGCCTCGCTGACAGACTGGACATCCGCGCAAAGCTGGTGAGCGAGATCACCCTTGGCGCGGCGACCTACGCGATTGCAATGCTGGCGTTCCACCGCGAGCGCATCCTCGCGGCGATCGCTCCCTTTCGTGGCACGAAGCACTGATGGCTCCAGCAGGATCGCGGCTGCCGCTCCCACGCAACTCGATGGGGGTGGTGGCAACCAATCTGCAATATGGCAACGAGCGCCGCGCGCGATTATGTTCGCGACTTGCCCGAAGCCGGACCCGCATTTTGGCCATGATAGAGACCTCTGAGGACCCAGTGTCGGTGACTCTCGACGATCCAGGGAGCGCCGCCAGCACCGCAAGCGCCGACTCGAAAGCGAACGCGTCGGTGCGTGGTCCACTCTATCCTGAAGTGGGGGTGCTCTCGATAGCCAAGGAGCGCTACTCGCCACAGTGGCTCTCGCGGCAACAGATTCTCACCCGCCTGGCGCGCTACTATCAGGTGCTCTGGATGAATCCGGCGGTCGAGTGGCGGCGCGCTCTCCGCGGCGGCCACCTCGACGAGCGGGAGACACACATCGAGGGGTTGCCGGACTCGTTCACGGTGTACGATCCGCCGGCCTGGCTCCCGGTGGTCTACAAGCCGGCGTGGCTCGGAAGATTTCTGGCGAGCCAGCGTTTTCGCGCCGCTGTCTCCGCGCTCCGCCGGCGAGGCTGCCGACGCATAGTGCTCTACGTGTGGCACCTCGAGCTCGCCGAGGCGGTGGACCTCGCACGGCACGACGTCAGCTGCTACCACATCTACGACGAGTACTCCGACGCCGAAGTCGAAGCTCCTCTGGATCCGAGGGAGGAGCGGCTCATCCGCGCGGTGGACCAGGTGATCACCGTCTCCCCCACGATGTTCGAGCGGAAGGGACGGTTCAACCCGAACACACTGCAGGTGACCAACGGTGTCACCTACGACGCATTCGCGCGTCCCGGCCGGATGCCGGCGGAGCTCGCGAACATACCGCGTCCCATACTGGGCTATTCCGGATACATCAAGAAGCAGCTCGACTGGAAACTCCTCCTGGAGCTTGCCACTCGGCATCCGGAGTGGTCTTTCGTCTTCGTGGGAGAGAAGCGACCGCACCCGGAGATCCGGGAGATGCTCGATCAGATGGAGGCGCTCTCGAACGTTCACTTCCTGGGAGGGAGGCCCTCGACCGAGCTCGCACGCTATCCGCAGCACTTCGACGTGTGCCTGATGCCCTACCGCATGAACGACTACAGCAAGTACATCTTTCCCCTCAAGCTGTACGAGTATCTTGCGGGCGGTCGTCCCACGATCAGCATGCCACTCCCCGCGCTCGCCGGACTCGGCGACCTCGTTTCGGTGGCTGCTGGCGTGGACGAGTGGGAGCGGACTATCGAGCGACTGCTCGAGCCGGGCGGTGACACTCCGGCGCGCAGCAGGTTGCGTCAGACGGAGGCGAGGCGGCACGATTGGGACGTGATAGTGGACGAGATAGCCCGCTCGCTGGCCCAACGGCTCGAGCTACCGGAACGACGGCCATGACGCCGCGGCCGCTCTTCGAGCATCCCGGAGCGGCGCGGAGCGCGCGCAGACTTCTTCTCATCAGCTACCACTTCCCGCCCGATACGACCATTGGCGCTCGAAGGTGGGAGAAGCTCTCGCATTTCGTGGCGGAGCGTGGCTGGGGGCTTGATGTGATCACCTGTGCGAAGCCCGGCGCCGACCTCTCGCGTCTGGAGCTTCTCCCTGAAGACACGCGCGTCTATGCTCTCCCCCCGCAGTACTTGCAGACCGCCGAATGGCTGGAGCACCAGGTGTGGCGGGTGTACCGCACCATTCGCCCCGCCCCCACTGCCGCCGCCAGCGGAAACGTGAATGGCGGTGCCGCCGCTGCGGCCCCTGCGGCAGTGAGCCCGGCGCGCGACGCCGCTCCGCGCGAGCAGCCCGATACAGTCTCACGCCACGATATCCGCTGGTGGCCGCCCACTCCACGGAAGATGCTGCGCAGCTACTGGGTGTGGCACGACCTCGCGCGCGACGCCAGATGGGCGGAGGAAGCCGTACGACTGGCGGAACATATCCTCGAGCCGGGCGTCCACTTCGCGGTGGTGACGTCGGGCCCTCCGCACATGACCCACGAGTCGGGCCGCGTTCTCTCGCAGCACCGCGGCCTCCCCTTCGTCATGGACATGCGCGATCCGTGGAGTCTCAACGAGCGCATACCCGAACGCTGGGCGAGCCCGCTCTGGCTGCACAGCACTGCACGCCACGAGAGAGAGATGGTGAGTCAGGCGGCACTCGTCGTCGCCAACACCGCGCCCGCGCGAGATGCGCTCGCACGCGCCTATCCCGATGCGAGCGAGCGAATCATCGCCGTGATGAACGGCTCCGACGATGATCCACTCCCGCCGCAGCGACGCGGCGGTCGCTTCACCATAGGGTATGCCGGCACGGTGTACGACTACGGCGACCCGCAGAGTCTCTTCCGCGCCGCCGCGCGCGTGATTCGCGATCTCGCTCTGACGCCCGAGAGCTTCAGGATGGATTTCATCGGGAACTTCGACGATGGCGGCGAGCAGGCGCTGCTCGACACGGCGCGCGCCGAGGGTGTGGAGGAATTCATCTCCGTGGGACCCGCGAGGTCGCACGAGGGCGCGATGGAGTTCCTCTCGCAGGCCACCATGCTGGTGACTTTCCCGGGTTGGAACAGCGTGGCGATCCCGGGAAAGGTTTTCGAGTGCGTGCGATTCGACGCATGGCTTCTCGCGCTCTCGGATGCGGGGAGCGCTACCGATCTGCTCCTCCGTGGCACCGATGCCGCCGTGGTTCCGCGGAACGACATCGATGGTATCGCGCGCGTCATAGCGAACCGCTACCAGGCGCACCAGCGCGGCGAGGAAGCCGTACACATCGCGCGCGACGAACGCTTCAGCCGGCGCCGCCAGGCACGAATTCTCCTCGACGCGCTGGCGCGTCTGGCGCCACCGAGCGAGGTGCGCTCTCCCCGCGATAAAGACGCTCGTACGCCTCGCACATCGTACTCACGCTGAAGTCGCGCACCGCGCGCTCGCGCGCGGCCGCACCCATCGCGGCGCGCGCGTGCTGGTCGCGCAGAAGTTCAGCCAACCCCTCTGCCAGCCGCGCCGGATCGCCCGGCGGCACCAGTATCGCCTCTCGCCCCGCCGTGGCAACCTCGGGGACTCCTCCCACCTCGCTCACCACCACCGGCAGCCCGGCTGCCATCGCTTCCACCAGCGCCAGCGGCAGCCCCTCGGAAAGTGATGGCATCACGAAGACGTCGGCCGCCGAAAGAATGTCCGGCACGTCCGTGCGAAAGCCGAGCAGCGTCACGCGCTCGGCGATCCCTTCACTGTTCGCCAGTGCGCGGAGATTCTCCTCCTCCTCTCCACGTCCCGCGATCGCCAGTCGCCATGACACGTTCGCGAGCGCTCCGGAACGATGCAGCTCGCCCAGCGCGCGCAGCAGCACCGCGTGTCCCTTCACCGGATAGAGGTTGCCCACGGCCACGAGCAGGAGATCACCAGTGGAGAGCCCCAGCTCGTTACGGAGAGACGCGCGGCTCCCGTCGCGAAACGGGATTCCGTTGTGCACCACCTTTACGTCGTCGTCGGGGAGTCGCAGGGTCGCGCGGAGATCGCGCGCCGTGGCTTCCGACACCGCCACCAACGCCGCGCTCCTGCGCGCCGCCCAGCGCAGCGCCGATCGCCTGCGCCGCCGCTCCGCGTAGTAGCGGCCACCGTGCATCGTAATGATGTGGCGACTGCCGGTGCGACGCGCCGCTACCGCGCCGTAGACTCCCATCCCGAACTCGTGGCTGTGCGCCACCTGGATCCCATGCGAGCGAAAGATGTCGGTAATCTGTCGCGCGCACGCCGGGTCGAGCGCACGGCGTAGCAGGTAGCTCTCCGGCGCGAAGCCCCGCTCGCGAAACTGCGCCGCCAGCCACCCGGTCTTGTCCGCCGGACCGAGCGGAAGCACCTCGTGGCCACGCCGCCGCAGCTCCTCCGCGAGATTCAGCAGCATCGTCTCCGCTCCCCCCGGCCCGTCCGACTCCAGGAGCAGCGCCACGCGCAGAGGGCCTTCGGGGAGGATCAGAGGTGGAACCATTGCACGCTCTCGCGGAAGAACGGTCGTGGATCGTCGAGCCGGAGTATCTCTTCGCGATCCCGCCCGAAGTGGATGGTGAAGAAATCGCGCAGCGCGCGCCACCGTCCGGGCGCTTCGGGCGGGAGGGAGAGCTCCGCGCGCGAGCGCCGGAGGCGTGCGATCAGGTGGTCCACGTCGCCCCACCACCAGCGGCTGCGCACGCCCGCCGTGTACGTGTTCACCGGCTCAGTAGGCTCTCCCGTCGCCGCCGACACGAGCAGCACGGGGAAGTCCACGCCAGCGTCGACCGCAAGCTGCAGCGATCCCCAGAAGCGGCCGTTCACTTCCATGAGGTACGGCGTCCCCGTGCGCTCATCCACCTTGTACTCCACCATGGCGACTCCACACCAGCCGAAGTGCTCGAGCAGAGCGCGCGAGCGCGTTACGAGCGCCGGATCCGCGGCCACGCTCTCGCGATAGACGCTCACGCCCCCCGAGGGTGGCTTCTCGCGAATCCTCCTGTGCGCGAAGGTAGCGAGCGTGCGCCCTTCCCAGAGGAGGAGAAAGATGCCGATCCCCGGTCCCACTATCCGCTGCTGGATGAGCAGAGGAAATGCCGCGTCGCCGGCTTCAGCCAGCTCCGCGAGCGCGATCTCCAGCTCCGTCGCATTCGCGGCGTGCCGCACGGTTAGCTTGGTCCGCGCCCCCGCCGGCTCGCCCACGCTCCCGCCCCTTCCGCCACGCGCCCCCGTCGCGCCCCCTTCGCCCACCGAGCGCGATGGCTTGAGCACCACGGGATACCGTATGGCCGCGGGATCCAACGACCGCGCATCCGACACCGTCTCTACCCTCACCTGCTCGGGGATCGCGATCCCCACGCGCGGCGCCACGGAGAGAAGCTCCGCCTTGTCGCAGATGCGCCGGAAGGTGGCCTCGTCGGGGAACGGGAGCGCGACATCGCCCATGCGCGCACGTGCGGGGAGGAGCGCGAGAAGCGCTCCCTCGCTCACCGGGATGAGCACATCGATCTTCCAGCGATCGACAAGCTCCAGCACATCAGCCGCGAATCCCTCGCCCCCGCGCAGCGGATCGGCTACGCGTGCCTCCTCGCGCGAGTAGCGCGATGCGCCGGCCAGCGAGCGACCGCTCGCCGAGCAGACGAACACGCTGTGGCCAGCACGTCCCAGCGAGCGCACCAGCGCGAGCGCGGATCGCTGCTCGCCGTCGGTGACGAGTATCCTGCGCGAGTGCATCAGCCGAGCAGACCGCTGCAGCGCAGCCGGAAGCCAGCGTCCGAGAGCCCGGAGGGCACGTTGAGCCGAGGGATGGCGTATCTATTGGTGTCTCCATCCCTGAGCCAGCCGCCTTCGATGCGCAGCGCCCCGCGATAACCCGCCGCAGCCACGGCGCGCTCGACTGCGGGCGAGTAGTGGCCGTACGGGTACGAGATGTAGGGGAGCACGCCGGTGAAGCGCTCGCGCAGCCACGCGAGCGGGCGCACCAGCTCATCTTCCAGCTCGGCGGGAGCGAGCGCCGCCAGGTTCGGATGACTCCACGTGTGCGACGCCAACGTGATCCCTTCTCGCTCGGCCGCACCGCGCAGCTCCGCTTCCGACGCACCGCGCGCGTACGCGGGGATGTGGGAGGTGTCGCTGCAACCGTGCTCGGAGAGGATAGCGCTCCCCTTCCCTGCAAGGCGCAGCAATGCGTCGTCGCGCACGTCAGGCGCGAGTCCCGGCATCCCGCCAGGGGTCAGCGCGTCCCACCAGAACACACCGTCGTCGAGCAGTCCTGGCGGCACGAAGATCGTGGCGGGGAGCCCGCGCTTCGTCAGCTCCTCCACCCCCGCCACCACCGCTCCCCTGTACGCATCGTCGAAAGTGATGGCCAGCCGCGGCCGAGCGCTCCTCGCGGCTCCGCCGGAGAGCGCTTCGTCGAGAGGGATCACTTCGGCCATCTCCAGTAGCGCATCGAGCTGCGCGGCGAAGATCGTACGGGGCAGGTGCAGCGAGCTGTCGCCCATTACGCGCTCGCCATCGGGCACCACGTCGTGGTAGGCGAGAATGAGCGTGTCGGAGCGCCGGAGACGGCTGGAGATTCCAGGGAGTCCGCTCCAGAGGAGCCCCTGCTCGACGGCCGTCTTCAGCAGCTGCCGTGCTGGCATGACGATGTAATGTAGCGACCGCCGACGCGCCATCCGCGCCGGGCACTGCCCGAGCCCCCACTCACGCGCGCGGCGAGATCGCCGAGTGCGCCGGCGCGGCGGGCACCACGTGCATCCTCGGGGCTACCGCCCGATGAGACGCCATGGCGAAGTAAGCATCCCGGCGCAACCGCAGCATCTTCGTGAGACCTATCACGAGCCCGAGGATGAAGTACAGGTACGAGAAGTACTCCGCCGAGACGAATATCCCCGATACCGCGAAGCCGAAGAGCGAGCCGATTAGCAGTTGTGACAGCGCGATCTCCCGCCCCGTTACTCCCGGACCGTAGATGCCACCCGGCCGGACCTTCCGGAGCGCCGCGAACGAGGCCACGAAGAACCCCAGGAAGACGATCAGTCCCGGGATTCCGAGCTCAGCGGCCACCTCGAGAAACGAGTTGTGTGCCACCGACCACTTGAAGCCGCGACCCATGCTCGCGCGCTCCTGGCTGATATCCGAGATCGTCCCTTCGGCGATGGGATAGGCACCCACTCCGAGGCCGAGCACCGGGTTGTGTTCGACGTAGCCTATCCCGCGGCTCCACACCGCGCGCCGTCCCTGCGGGTCGGTCCAGTTGTAGTCCGCCGTGGGATGGAGGATGGTGCTCATCTGCTTCCAGTACTTATCCGAGCCGATTACCACCGCGAGCAGGATACCCGCTACCGCTACGAAGAGCCGCGTGGTGCTCGGTATCGCCCTGTAGCGCAGCAGGATGTACATCATGACGGCGATCATGCCGAGGAAGCCGCCGCGCGAGCCGCTCTTTACGAGGGCGAGCATGATGAGGCCGAGCGCGAGGAGGCCCATCGCGCGCCTGAACCCCTTTCGTCCGAACTTGATGAGGTAGACGGCGAACGGAAGCGTGGCGACCATCACCAGCGCGAAGTCGTTCGCGTCGTAGTAAACCAGTCCTCCGAGCCGTCCGCTGGGACCGACGCTGAAGAAGAGGTTCACGATCGTGGCGTAGAACAGGCCGCCGTAGAGGTTGGTCCTCGCGTAGAACTCCACGTCGCTCACGCTGCGGATGCTCGCGGCGGTCACCCCCAGGAAGAGCAGGTTGGAGAGGTAGGTCTTGAGTGCGAAGGTGAGGCTGTGTCCAGGCCAGAGACTGGTGGGCACGCCGATGAGCATGAGCCCCATCAGTGCCACCGTCAGGTAAAGGATGGCACTGCGGATCTGACCGGGACGGCGCCAGGGGTGGCGATTAGTGATGTAGAGGATACCGGCGAGCCCGAGCCCGACGAGCGGGAGCTGCAGCTTCCCGAGGATCGGGAAGGCGTCCTGGACGCGCCACACGTACGCGAACAGGAGGAGCCCCACGGCGTACATGAGGGCATCGGGCTTCTGTGCGGGGAGCTCGGCCGGGATCGCTGCCGGCGGCGCTGCGGCGACCCGAGGGGGCGGCGCCGGCTGGGCGCCAGCCCATGGATTACCGGCCGGACGGACCGGCCAGGGCCGCGGGCTTGAGGTCATCTGGTGGAAATTGGGGTTTCGCGCAGGAGCGTACGGCCGAACGCCGGGCGCTCCTGAAGTTGCCAGAGGGAGGACTTTGCGAATACGGTGCCATTATACAACACCGGACGAGGCGGGGTCAGGTCTTTAGAGCGGTTCCGGCGCGGATGGACAGCGCCGGGCTGAGGTGAGTGGGGGATGGCACGAAGGATGTTGCCGTTTGTTGCTCTTGGTATTGCTCTTCGTTGTCGAGGTGCTCACCATGCCTTCCCCCTGTTCCCTGGATCTGCGCGAGCGGGTCGTGGCAACGGTCCTCTCCGGTGAGCTGAGCCACGCAAAGATCGCCCGACTCTTCTCCGTCAGCCAATCCTCGCTCCACCGCTGGCTCGGCGAGTA
>DASSNL010000053.1:0-5105 GCA_035688075.1 Gemmatimonadaceae bacterium | reverse complement strand
AGCAATACCAAGAGCAACAAACGGCAACATCCTTCGTGCCATCCCCCACTCACCTCAGCCCGGCGCTGTCCATCCGCGCCGGAACCGCTCTAAAGACCTGACCCCGTCGGCCGTTCCTGCTTTCTGCTCTCTGCTTTCTGCTCTCTCCACTTCCCTCATCCCTTCACGAACAACCTCTCCCAGAACCCTCGATTCGGGCTGCGTTTGCGGCGGAGGCGGCCGTTGAAAGCGGAGAAGCGAGTGTGCTCGCCGGAGGAGGTGGCGGACTGGAAGTGGTTGGGGAAGATCGTGGCGAGGTGTTCCTGGAGACGGTCGGGGGAGGCGACGACTTCCTGGGCTTCGCACCAGCGATCGAGCGCGCTTCCCATGACGGCGGCGGAGGGGCGGTTGATCGGGTCGCGCTCCAGACCGGCGTTCAGGATCTCCTCGATCACCTTGGGGATGTCGGGCACCACTTCGCGGATGTTGCGGAGCGGGCGCCAGGTGACCTCGTCGATGAGGAGATCGGTGGCGTCCTCGAAGAAGAGCGGCTCGAGGGAGAGGAGCTCGTAGAGGACCACGCTCGCCGCGAACACATCGCTCTGGCAGTCCACGTCGAGCGCGAGGAGCTGCTCGGGGCTCATGTAGTGCTTCTTCCCCATCATGAGCATGGGAGTGTCGGCCATCGGGTCTACCGACGTCGCGGCCTTGGCGATGCCGAAGTCGGCGAGCTTGATGTGCCCATCCCAGGTGGCCATGATGTTGTTCGGCGACACGTCGCGGTGCACGATGTCGAGCCGCTTGCCATCCGTATCCACGAAGTTATGGGCGAAGTCGAGCGCGCGGCACACGCGACTTGCGATGTACGCGGCGATCACTGGCGGGATGAGCTGCTCGAGCTCACGGTGCCGCTCGATCACCATGCGCAGCGTGGGGCCGCTGATGTACTCCATCGCCATGTAGTACTGGCCGTCCACCTCACCCAGGTGGTAGATCTGCACGATGTTTCCGTGCACGAGGTTGGCGGAGAGCTTCGCCTCGTCTATGAAGAGCTGGAGCCAGGTGCTCTCCTTCGCGTAGCGAGGATCTATGACTTTGAGCGCCACGCGCTTGGCGAAGCCCTCCGGTCCGAGCTGCTCCGCCTCGTAGACGGTGGCCATCCCGCCGACGGCTATCTTGCGAAGGAGACGGAAGGAGCCGGCGTACTCCAGTATGTTGGCTTCTACTATGTTGTCTTCTACGTGCATATTTCAGGGACACCGTATGAAGGCCGGCACTTCGCGCAAGTCGCTCACATCTTTCCGAAGCCAATGCCCCACGAGGTCACGGACATAACGATCATCGGCGGGGGGCCCACCGGACTCTTCGCCGCCTTCTACGCCGGCATGCGTGGCGTGAGTGCCCGCATCGTCGATGCACTTCCGGAGCTGGGTGGCCAGCTACTGGCGCTCTATCCCGAGAAGTACATCTTCGACGTCGCTGGCATCCCGCGCATCCTCGCGAAGGATCTGGTGAAGTCGCTCGCCGAACAGGCGGGCCAGTTCTCACCGGCTATCCATCTGAATCAGCGCGTCGTCGCTCTCGAGGATGACGGCGGTAGCTTCACGCTCGTCACGGAATCGGATCGTTTCCCGACGCGGGCCATTCTGATCGCGGCCGGTATCGGCGCCTTCGCTCCGCGCCGACTTCCTCAGCCCACGGCCGAGCCGTGGTACGGGCGCGGGATCTTCGATCGCGTCACCGACCCGGAGGCGTTTCGCGGCCAGCGCGTGCTGATCATCGGGGGCGGCGACTCGGCCTTCGACTGGACGCACCAGCTCCTGGGGCGCGCGGCCGAGCTCACGCTCATCCATCGGAGCGATCGCTTCCGCGCCCACGCGGCGACGGTGACCGCGGTTTCCGAAGCCGCCAGCGCGGGTCGCGCCCGCGTCCTCACCTTCCACGAGCTGGTGGAAGTGCATGGCAACGGCGAAGCGCTACACGCCGTGACCATCCGTGATGTGAAGGCCAAGTCACAGCAGCAGATCGAGGTAGACGTGATCCTCCCGATGCTCGGCTTCGTGAGCGATCTCGGTGCGATGCGAGAGTGGGGCCTGAACCTCGAGAAGAACGAGATCGCGGTGAACAGCACCATGGAAGCGGGTCGCACCGGCATCTGGGCCGCCGGCGACATCACGACCTACCCCGGCAAGCTCAAACTCATCGCCACCGGTTTCTCCGAAGCCGCCATCGCCGTGAACCAGGCCGTCCACTGGATCTACCCCGAGAAGAAAGTCGCCCCGGGGCATAGCTCGAACATGGCGATTTTCGGGCAGACGGAGGATTGAGGGGAGAAAGCAGGAAGCAGAGAGCAGAAAGCAGAAAGCAGTGAACTGCCTGGAGGGGAAGCAGGAAGCAGGAAGCAGGAAGCAGTGAACGGCCTCGGGATAGAGGGCCTTACCGCCAGGAGCCGGTACCTGCTTCCTGCTTCCTGCTTCCTTGCAGTTCCTGCTTTCTGCTTTCTGCTTTCTGCTCTCTCCCCTACTCATACCCCACCCTCGGATCCGCTGCCGCGTAAACCAGGTCGGTGATCAGGTTCACGAGGACGAAGACGACGCTCAGGAAGAGGACCGTGCCCTGGATGGCGGGGAGGTCGCGGCGGCTGATGGCGTTCACCACGTAGCGGCCGAGGCCGGGCCAGCTGAAGATCGTCTCGGTGAGGATGCTGCCGGTGAGGTAGTAGCCGAAGTCCAGACCGAGGACGGTGATCACCGGAATGAGTGCGTTGCGCAGCGCGTGGCGCGCTATCACGACCCGGGCGCCCAGCCCCTTGGCGCGCGCGGTGCGGACGTAGTCGCTTCCCAGCACCTCGAGCATCGCCGAGCGCGTCATGCGCGCGAGGAAAGCGATGGAGCGGGAGCCAAGCGCGAGGGCGGGGAGGATGAGGTACTCTATCCCGCCGTAGCCCGAGGGTGGCAGCCATCGCAGCGTGACGGCCACGAACAGGATGAGGATCAGGCCCACCCAGTACACGGGGAAGGAGATTCCCAGGTACGCGAGCGCAAGCGAGAGGCGGTCGAACCAGCCGTTAGGCCGTGCGGCGGCGAGGACTCCGATGGTGATCCCCAGCACGGCCGCAAGGAGCATCGCGCTCGCCGCGAGCTGCAGCGTCCGCGGGAATCGTTCGCGGATGTCGCTGATTATCGGGCGGTTGGTGATGTACGATCGACCGAGATCGCCGCGCAGCACCCCGCCCGCGTAGTGGGCGAACTGGTTGGGGAGGGGCTCATCCAGCTTCAGCTCCTCGCGCAGCCGGGCGATGGTGGCGGAGTCGGCACGCTCGCCCACCATCTCCATCACCGGATCGCCCGGCGCCACGTACAGCAGGGCGAAGACCACCACCAGCACTCCGAACAGCGTGGGGATGGCCAGGAGCACGCGGCGCGCGAGGAAGGAGAGCATCAGTTCGCGACTGGGCCGCTTCCGTGGATGCTCACGTGGATGAAGCGCTGCCCGTTGAAGATGACGGGGACCTCGAATCCCTCGATCCAGGGCTGCACCGCATACAGCTCGTTATAGAAGAAGAGGAAGATCATTGGCGCGTCGTGGAACGCGAGCGAGTCGGCCGACCGATAGAGCTGGAAACGTGCGCTGTCGTCCGAGGTCTTGCGAGCGCGCGAGACGAGACTGTCGAAGGCAGCGTTCTCGTAGAACGAGACGTTGCCGCCCACACCGCGATTTACGCCGTGCAGCAGCGGATAGAGGAAGTTCTCGGCATCGGGGTAGTCGGCGTACCAGTCCTTGAGGATCATGTCCGTCTCCCCCTTCCGGGCCGCCTCGCGCGCCGCGTTGTTGTCGCGCTGTACGATCTTCACTCGCACGCCTACCTGGCCGAGGTACGCCTGGATGGATTGAGCGATGCGCGCCTGCGTCTCGTCGGTGCCGTGCCAGAGCTCCACCTCGAACCCCTGCGGGCAGCCGGCGGCGGCGAGGAGCTGCTTCGCCTTCTCGGGATCATAGCCGTACGGAGCGCGCGAGGTGTCGGCTCCGTCGAGCGACGGCGGGATGACGCCGGCTGCCAGGCGACCGCGCCCTCCGAAGATGTGCTCGAGGATCGCGTTCACGTCCACCGCGTAGTTGAGCGCCTGGCGCACGCGTGCATCCTTCAGCGGACCGCGAGTCGTGTTGATCCCCACGTACCAGAGCCGGAGCGCGGGCGCCGATACCAGGCGCGCCTTCTTCTCGTCCGTGTTTTGCCAGCGCTGCGTTTCGGCCTCCGGCACATATAGAAGATCCACATTGCCGCTCTCGAATTCCGCCACCGCGGTGCTCTTCTCGGGGATGATGCGGGCCATGAGCGAGTCCGCCTCCGGCGCGCCGCCCCAGTAGTCCGCGTTGCGCGAGAGGAGGAGATAATCGTCATGCTTCCACTGCTCGAACTTCCACGGCCCCGTCCCCACCGGGTGCTGCCCGAAATTCGTGGGCACCGAGTCGGGGGTGATGAAAGTCACCGGCATGGCGAGCAGCTTCGGGAAGATGGCGAGCGCGGTGTCCAGGGTGATCACCACGGTGCTGTCGTTGGGCGCAGCCAGTCCGCGGATGCTCTTCGACTTTCCATCCGCGAACGCGCGAGCGCCCGCGATGGGGTAGAGTGGCCAGGGGCGCCCCCCTCGAGTTTGCGGGTCGAGCACGCGCTCGAAGCTGTGTACTACCTGGGAAGCACCGAAGGGCGTACCGTCGTGGAACTTTACCCCGCGCCGAAGGTGAAAGGTGTATACCTTTCCATCCTGCGAGACGTCCCAGCTCTCGGCCAGTCCCGGAGCGAGCTTCGCGTCGGGGGTGAAACGCGTGAGACCGTCGAAGATGTACGAGACCGCACGGCCGGTCGGAACGTCGGTGGAGAGAGCTGGATCGAGCGAGCGAGGATCGTAGGTATCGCGGGAGTCTATGAGCGTGTGGCGTTGCGGGGCCGACTCCGCGCCGCGACAGGCTGCCAGCGCGACTACGGCGGCTAGGATGAGGTGGCGCGTGTTCATGGAGGTTCTGCTGACTGCGGATGGAAGGAGTGGAGCGCGGAGTGGCCGCGCTGCCCCGAACAACAATGTTGACAGGGTGCACGGAACGGGTGAACTTACCGGGCCCCAAGT
>DASSNL010000038.1:0-16753 GCA_035688075.1 Gemmatimonadaceae bacterium | reverse complement strand
GAGCGCTTTGCCGCTCGTACCGATTCACGATTCCAGACCTGACCCCGCCGCGCTGGCTGGCTGATGCGCGATGCGAGGGCTGTCCCCGCCAGTATTGCGTTCGCTCCATATATAGAGTAAATTGCACATAATTCTCTATGTGGAGCATCGATGCCGGCCACTCTCGCAGCCCACACGCCTCCCGAGGAGCTCGCACCCGCCGCTCTGAGGACGTTCTTCAGAATCGCCGACGCCTGGGATCTCTCCCCCACGGAGGCCCGCACGCTCCTCGGCGATCCTCCGGAGTCGACGTACTACAAGTGGAAATCCGGCAGGGTGGGAAGCGTCTCGAACGATCTCCTCGAGCGCATCTCGTACGTGCTCGGGATCTACAAGGCGCTGCAGATCCTTCTCCCCGATCCCGCAGCTGCCGATGCATGGGTGAAGCGACCGAACACCGCTCCGCTTTTCAACGGACGCTCGGCGCTCGATCTCATGCTTTCGGGACGGGTGGCCGACCTGTTCCTGGTGCGCCAGTTCCTCGACGCGGAGCGCGGCGGCTGAGCGTGGCTGAATTCGTACCGCCAGTGAAGCGCGTCACCTGGAAGCCCAGCTACCGCATCATCCCGAGTCGCTTCCCGCCGATCCAGCTCTTCGAGCGAGTTGCCGATCCAGCGGATCTGGAGGCGGTGTTCGCCGTCGAAGCGCTGACCAACACGCGGATCCGTGAGGAGGTGGGCGAGCTCCAACTCGTGGCCCCTGAGGATCGTGTCTCGGGCGCTGGCTCGAGCTGGATAATGGCGCCGTTCACGCACGTGTCGGCGCCGGGCGGCCGCTTCAGCACTCCGGAGTTCGGCGCCTATTACACGTCGCGCGACCTCGCCACGGCAATCGCGGAAACCCGCTACCATCGCGCTCGCTTCATGGCCTACACCAGCGAGCCGCCGATGGAGATCGACATGCGCGTGCTGCGCGCCAACCTCTCCGGCAAGCTTCACGACATAAGAGGCCTGGAACGCGCGCACCCCGAGCTCTATGACAAGCTCGACTACTCCGCATCGCAGGTACTCGCCACGCGACTGCGCGCGGCCGGTTCGTGTGGAATCGTCTACGACAGCGCGCGCCACACCGGAGGCGAATGCAGCGCGGTTCTCCGCCCGCCCGTGCTCACTCGCTGCCGCCAGGCGCAGCACCTCGCGTACGTGTGGGATGGCACGTCGATCACCGATGTGTACGAGAAGCGGCAGCTGAAGTTCTAGAAGAGCGAGCTGACATCGACAGCTGGTTGCCAACCACTCGGGCCGCGCCCAGAATACCGGCTGCACCCGCGGCGCCGGTGCGATACCCCATCGCGCCCGAGGTCGTCTTTCGGGAGTAATGGGTCCGACCGACTGGAAACACCCTTCCCCGAGCAACCCGAGTGCCAGCCATGCGCAGCAGCTACACCCCCATCGCGATCATCGGCATGGGCTGCCGATTCCCCAAGGCGCCCAACGTAGGCGCCTACTGGCGCATGATGCTCGATGGCGTGGACGGCATCGTCGAGGTCCCAGCCAACCGTTGGGACGTCGATATGTTCTACGACCCGCGTCCCGCCACTCCGTGCAAGGTCGTCACGCGCTGCGGCGGCTTCCTCGAGGAGATCGATCGCTTCGATCCCTACTTCTTCGGCATCTCTCCGCGCGAGGCGATCCGCATGGATCCTCAGCAGCGGCTCCTCCTCGAGGTGACGTGGGAAGCGATGGAAAACGCGGGGCTCCCGCGCGAGCGATTCATGGGGAGCCACACCGGGACATTCATCGGCGTCTGTACCGACGACTACATCACGCTCGAGCGCGGAGATCTCGCGAACATCGACATCTACCTCGGCACCGGCGGAGCTCGAGGCTCGACCGCCGGGAGGCTGGCGTATCTGTACGGATTGAGCGGACCCACGGCGGCTGTGGACACCGCCTGCTCCTCTTCGCTGGTCGCCGTGCACCAGGCGTGCTACAGTCTCCTGCAGGGCGACTGTGACATGGCGCTCGCGGGTGGCGTGAACGTCGTGCTCCACCCGGGCACCGCGATCGCGTTCTCGCAGGCGAACATGCTGTCGCCCGATGGTCGCTGCAAGGCGTTCGATTCGAGAGCCAACGGCTTCGTACGCAGCGAGGGTGCGGGTGTCGTGCTCCTCAAGCCGCTGGGGGCCGCTCTCGAGGACGGCGATCCGGTGTACGCGGTGATCAGGGCGACGGCATCCAACAACGATGGATCGAGCAGCCCGTTCATGACGCCGAGTCGCAGCGGCCAGGCCGAGCTTCTGCGCCAGGCGTACGACCGGGCCGGTGTTCCAACGGAGAGCGTCCAGTACGTAGAGGCACACGGAACCGGGACGGCCGTGGGAGACCCGATCGAGATGGGCGCGCTCTCCGACGTGCTCGGCGCGGGGCGCAGCATCGTACGTCCCTGCATCGTCGGCTCGAGCAAGACGAACATCGGGCATACCGAGGCCGCGGCTGGAGTTGCGGGGCTCATCAAGGCGGTGCTCTGTCTGCACCGGAAGACGATCCCGCCCAACCTGCACTTCATCACTCCCAACCCGAACATCCCCTGGGACGAGCTGCCCTTCAGAGTTGCCACCGAAACAATGCCCTGGCCGGAGCACGACGGGCCGGCACGCGCCGGTGTCAACTCCTTCGGCATCTCGGGCACCAACGCGCACGCGGTGCTCGAGGAGGCGCCGCCGCGGAGCGAGTCGCGTTCCTCCGCTGCACGGAATCGTCGGTCAGCGGAGCCGAGCCCGCACGAGCGATGCGGGGAGCGAGATGGCAGCGCCGAGCTGCTCCTGCTCTCAGCGCATACTGCTGAATCTCTCGAAGCGATCGCCGCGTCGTACCGTGATCGGACGCGTGACGCCGAGTCGGAAGCGTCGCTCCGTGACATCTGCTACTCTGCCGCGGTGCACCGCACGCATCACGAGTACCGTGTCGGGTTCGTGAGCCGCTCGCGCGCGGAGCTGGGAGAGAAGCTGGATGCATTTCTCGCCGGCGAGCCGCAGCCCGGCATCGTGAAGGGCGAGGCGTCGGTCGGAGGCGGTATGCGGCCGATCTTCGTCTTCTCCGGAATCGGCACGCAATGGCCCGGAATGGGACGCCGCCTCCGCGCGCTCTACCCCGCCTTCCGCGAGGAGCTGGAGCGCTGCGACGCCGCAATCCGTGCCATGAAGGGATGGTCGGTGATCGAGGAGATCGACCGAGCCGCCCCCCACTCACGGCTCGATCAGATCGACATCATGCAGCCCGCGATCTTCAGCGTGCAGGCGGCGCTGGTAGCGCTCTGGCGGAGCTGGGGTGTCGAGCCCGCTGCCATCGTGGGGCACAGTCTGGGCGAGATCGCCGCGGCGTACACCGCCGGCGCGCTCTCGCTCGAGGATGCAGCGCTCGTCGTGTGTGAGCGCAGCCGGCTCATGCACCGAGCAAGTGGGCTCGGCCGGATGGCCGCGGTGGGGCTCCCGGCGGAGGAGATCGCACGGAGGCTCGAGCCGTACGACGGCCGCATCGCGATCGCCACCAACAACAGCCCGGCTTCGTGCGCCATATCCGGTGACACGGACGCGGTCGAAGAGCTGGCGCGCGCGCTCGAGGTGGAAGGGATCTTCTGCCGCGTGCTGCGCGTGGAAGTCGCCTGCCACAGCCATCACATGGAGCCGCTCCAGGCGGAGCTGGTCGCCGCGCTTTCGAGAATCACACCACGCGCGGAGAACGTCCCGCTCTACTCCGCCGTGCTCGCGCGCCGGATGAGCGGCACCGAGGCAGGCGCCGAGTACTGGGGACGCAACCTGAGGCAGCCGGTGCTCTTCGCCGGCGCGATGAGCGCGCTGCTCGCCGACGGCGGGAGGGCGTTCCTCGAGCTCAGCCCCAATCCCGCTCTCGTTACACCGATCCGGCAGAACGCACAGCACCGCAACGACTCGGTGGTCGCCGCGGCTTCGCTGCGTGCCAACTCCAACGAGCGCGATTCGCTTCTGGAGACTGCGGGCCAGCTCTTCGCTAGCGGCGCGAGCTGCGAGTGGAAGCGGCTGTACCCGGAGGGACGCTTCGTTCCGCCGCCTCCTTACGTGTGGCAGCGCGAGCGCTTCTGGTTCCACGAAGCTGGTGCGAACGTCTTCACGATGCCCGGTACGCTGCCGAAGGACTCACGACGTTCCTCGCATCCACTCCTCCCGCTGCACTGGGAGCGCGCCGACGCTCCCGGCACCCACTGCTTCGAGTCGGAGCTCGACATGGCTTCGCTCCCCTGGCTCGCCGACCATCGAGTGGAGGGAATGGCGCTCCTCCCCGCAGCAGCGTACGTCGAGATGGCGCTCGCCGCTTCGATGGAGATCGCCGGTCCGGGCCCGCGCACCCTACGCGACGTTCAACTTCACAAGGCGCTCTTCCTCACGCCGGATGAGCCAAGCCGCATACAACTCGTGATGGGTCCGGAGGGCGGCTCCGCAAGGCGCGTGGCAGCCGGCATCGGTGGCGATCCGGCGCGCGCCAGCTCGCTGCACTTCCACTTCTACTCGCGAGACGGGTCGTCGCATGGCGACGCCGCGCACCGCGAGAGCGGCTGGACACTGCTCGTTTCGGGGCGCATCGAATCACGTGCAGCCGATGCGGAAGGGCCGCCTTCCACCGCTCAGATATTCTCGCACGACGACCTCGACGCCGCATACCCGGTACAGAAGACCGGCGACCAGTTCTATTCCGACATCGACACCGGGATGGAATTCGGGCCGAGCTTCCGCAGCGTGCAGCTCGTATGGGGGCTGGAGAAGAGCGCGGTCACCCTCACGGAGCTCCCCGCACCCACGAAGGCCGACGCCAGGCACTATCGCATCCACCCCGCCCTCCTCGACGCGTGCTTCCACTCGCTCAACGCGCCCCCCGCCAGGACGAACCGGCTTTCGCTCCCCTTCGCCATAGACACGCTCGAGATTCACTCGCTCCCCAATCCCAACGAGCCACACTGGTGCGACATACGCATGTCGTCGATAGAGGGCGGCGCGAGCTCGGAGCTGGCGATGTTCGACGGTCGCGGCAGATGCGTGATGCGCGGAACCGGATACCGCAGCAGGTTCATCGAGCACGAGGTGAAGGGTGACAGCGAAGTCGAGGGCTGGCTGTACGAGCAGCACTGGCGGGAGACGCCGCGCGCCGATCCGAGCGCGGGGCCGAACGCCAGCGTCGCGGACAACTGGCTCATCGTGGGCGAGCCCGATGGTGTCGCAACTGATGTACGCGCGGCGCTCGAGGGAGCGGGCCACGGTACTCTGCTGATCCCGGCCCGCACTTCGACCGACCACACCGCGGATCACGACCTGGCCGCTTCGCTGCGGCGATTCATGGAGCTGGGCCGGTGCCGCGGAATCATCTACTTGGGCGGCGTGGACGCGGCGGCCTGTGTCGTCTCACCAGCCGCCGTGGCATCTTCAGTGGCGAGGTCTGGCTCGGCACCAGCATCGGCGAGCATCGCCGAGCGTGTAGAGCGCAGCTGTCGCCCTCTTCTCGAGCTGGTTCAGGAGTGCGCGCGTCAGCGCTGGAGCGAGGTTCCGCGCCTGTTCGTGGTCACTCGGCACGCGCGCGACGTCGGTGTGGAGCGCTCGCCTTCGGAGCTCGCGCAGGCGCCGCTGGTGGGGCTCGCCCGAGTGGCGGCCGTGGAGCTCCGCGAATTGCGCGTGACGCAGATAGACGCGGCAGAGGACACTTCCGTAGAACGTCTGGTCGACGAGATCATGCACGCCGACGCGGAGTCGGAGGTCGCCTTGCGCGGCGGCAGTCGATACGCGATTCGCATGGCACGACTCGACACCGAAGACCGTGCTCGCACACTCACGGTGCGCGTGACGAGCGAAGGGAAGGAATCCTTCCGCCTCGAGAGCTCGGGCTCGGGCGTCTTCGACGATCTCGCGCTGCGCCGCATCCCGCGGCGTCCGCCGGGCCCGGGAGAGGTAGAAGTCCGGGTTGCCGCGGTGGGCCTCAACTTCCTCGACGTGCTCAAGGCGCTGAACATGGCGCCCGGCCTCCCCGCGGATGCCGGCTACTTCGGCATGGAGTGCTCCGGACGGATCGTCGCCGTGGGCGAAGGAGTGAATGGCCTCGCCGTGGGAGATGAGGTGATCGCGCTCGACACTACCGCGAGCGGCTGCTTCCGAGCCTTCCTCACCACCAGCGCTGCCGCTGTATTCCCGAAGCCCGCGCGGCTCGGGGTCGAGGAGGCGGCCACCATCCCGATCGCCTATCAGACCGCCTGGTACTCGCTCTGTGAGCTCGGACGACTGCGGGAGGGCGAGTCGGTGCTCATCCATTCCGCCGCCGGAGGCGTGGGGCTCGCCGCGCTCCACATAGCGCGGGAGCGCGGGGCGGTGATCTTCGCCACCGCCGGCACCGCGGAGAAGCGGGAGTACCTGAAGCGCATGGGCGCGAGCTACGTGATGAGCTCGCGCACGCTCGACTTCGCGCGCGAAGTGATGGAGTACACCAACGGACGCGGCGTGGACCTGGTGCTCAACTCTCTCGCCGGCGACGCGATCGCGAAGAGTCTCGGCGTGCTCGCTACCGGCGGTCGCTTCATCGAGATCGGCAAGCGCGACATCTACGCCGACAGCCAGATCGGTCTCCTTCCCTTCCAGAGAAATCTCTCCTTCTTCGCCGTCGATCTCCTCCGCATGAGGATGGAGAAGCCCGAAGTCGTGGAACGACTGACGCGCGAGATAGTCAAGCGGATCGCCGACGGCAGCTTCGAGCCGCTTCCCTTCACGAAATTC
The DNA here is from genome assembly GCA_035688075.1 of Gemmatimonadaceae bacterium. Lineage (GTDB taxonomy): Bacteria > Gemmatimonadota > Gemmatimonadetes > Gemmatimonadales > Gemmatimonadaceae > JADGGM01. The sequence continues at coordinate 9,987 of DASSNL010000038.1, read as the reverse complement.
CCGGCGAGCGAGGTTGCCGACGCCTTCCGCTACATGGCCCAGGGGAAGCACATCGGCAAGATCATCGTCACGCTCGACGAGAGCGAAGTGAAAGTGCGCGACGTGCCGCAGCCGGTGCGCATCCGCGACGATGCCACATACCTCGTAACCGGCGGCCTCGGCGCACTCGGACTCGCCTTCGCGCGTCGACTGGTGGATCAGGGCGCGCGGCACCTCGCCCTTCTCGGGCGTCGCGCTCCGACGGCAGCCGCAGCGGAGGTGATCGACGAGCTGCGGGCCAGGGGCGCGGAGATCACGGTCGCGGCGTGCGACGTGAGCGATGCGCGCCGGCTGTCGAGCGTGCTGGCCGAGCTCCGCGCCTCCGCTCCGCCGCTCGCGGGCGTGCTCCACGCGGCGGGCTCGACTCAGGACGGCACGCTGCAGCAGCTCCGCTGGGAGAGCTTCCCACCGGTGCTCGCTTCCAAGGTTGCGGGAAGTCTGAATCTGCACGAGGAGCTGCGCGGGGACGATCTCGATTTCTTCGTGATGTTCTCCTCGGCCGCATCGGTGCTCGGCGGAGCGGGCCAGGCGAACTACGCCGCCGCCAACTCCTTCCTCGACGCGCTGGCACACCATCGTGAACGGGCGGGCCTCCCCGCTCTCGCGGTGAACTGGGGTCCGTGGGCCGACATCGGGATGGCCGCGCAGGACGACATCCGCGGCGGCCGGCTGGCCGAGCGCGGTCTGGGAAGTATCCCCGTGCGCGAGGGCACCGAGCTGCTCGATCTCCTCCTCCAGCAACGTCCGTCACAGATCGCCGTGATGCCCATCGACTGGCGACTCTGGGCCGAGCGCTTCCCCGAGACGTTGAAGGTTCCTTTCCTCTCCGAGCTTTCCGGCGAGTGGGCGGGAGAGGAGGCGACGCGCGCAGCCGAGGACGGGATCAGGCAAACAGTGCTCGCATGCGAGTCGCGCCAGAGCGCGATGGAGCTGCTCGGCAAGCACCTTCGCACCGATGCGGCGAGGATACTGCGCATCCCCGAGGAGCGGCTCGACCCGAAGCTGTCGCTCATCCGCTTCGGTCTCGATTCGCTCATGGCGGTGGAGCTGAAGAACCGGGTGGAGAGCGACTTCGACGTACGTCTCCCGGCCGCGCGACTGCTGCAGGGCCCGAGCGTTATCGAGCTCGCCGAGTGGCTCGAGTCGGAGCTGCGCTCCGGGGGGCCGGCGCTCGCGGATGGTGCGCGCGAAACGGCACCGGCCGATGCCGATGTGAGCGTGGATGAGCTGAGCGATGCCGAAGTGGACGCGTTGCTGCGCCAGGTCATGACAGACGGCGGGGGTGCGTGACGCAATCGGGCGAGCTCTCCGCACTGTCGCCGGCCGAAAAACGCGAGCTGCTCCGCCGTCTGCTGAAGCAGCGGCACCCATCGCCGCTCTCGGTTGGGCAGCAGCAGCTCTGGTTCATGCAGCAGCTCGCGCTCGGAAGCGCCGCGTACCACTTCCCGATCGCTCTGCGCATCCGCTCGCGCTACGACCCCGCGATCATCCGGCGCTCGCTCCAGGCGCTCGTCGACCGGCACGCTGCGTTCCGCACGGTATTCGTGGTTCACGACGGCGAGCCGATGCAGGTCGTACACGAAGAAGTGTCAGTAGCCTTCGCCGAAATCGACGCATCCGCGTGGAGTGAAGCGGAGCTGCGTGAGCGTGTGAGCGCCGAGGCGGATCGCCCGATCGACCTTTCCAGCGGACCTGTCTTTCGCGCTGCGCTCTTCCGGCGGCATGCTGGCGAAGCGGTGCTGCTCCTCGTCTGGCACCACATCGTGCTCGACGGCTGGTCGCTCGCGCTGGTGCTCGAGGAGCTGAGCACCATCCACGCGGCGTACGCAGCCGACACGACGCCATTCCTTCCACCCACCCGGCCGTACACCGAGTTCGTTCGCTGGCAGCGAGCGCTGCTCTCCAGCGCGGAGGGCGAGCGACAGGCGGAGTACTGGCGCACTGTGCTCGCGAAGGCGGAGGGGCTCGAGCTTCCCACCGATCACCGGCGGCCGATGCGACGAAGCTACCGCGGCGGCTCGGTGTTCTTCACCGTGGGCGAGTCGTTGACAGACCGGCTCCGTGCGCTCGCTACCGCGGAGGACACCACGCCGTTCGTCGTCCTGCTCGCCGGCTTCGAGGCGTTGCTGCACAGGATCACAGGCCAGGAAGTGGTGCCCGTATCCTTCCCCGTCAACGGCCGTACCGACTCACGCTTCGCGAGGAGTGCCGGCTACTTCGTCAACCAGCTCGCGGTGACGGGCGAGATAGGTGATGAGACAAGTTTTCGCGAGCTGGTGCGGCAGACCAGAGACGCCGTGCTCGGCGCTCTGGAACACCAGGACTATCCCCCGGCGCTGGTTGGGGAGCCGGCCGGCACGCGGGTAGACGCGCGGCGCCGCTGGGGTGAGGTGCTGTTCATCCTCCAGAAGTCGCAGGGGTACGAGCTGGCGCTGCCGCGCGGCAGTCATCGCGAGCCGGCGATGCTGTCACGCTCGGGGCCCGCCCCCAGCGGCGAGCTGGGTGGACTGCGGGTGGAAGCCTTCCCTCTCGATTGCGCTACCGCACGCTTCGACCTCGAGCTGCAGATGATCGAGCAGGGCGGGGCGCTGGTGGGGTGGTTGCAGTATGACAGCGATCTCTTCGAAGAGACGAGTGCGCGCGCGCTGGTGGGTCGCTTCCAGCGCGTGCTCTCTACGATGGCAGAGGAGCTCGACCTGCGCGTATCTCGTGCGGACCTTCTCGACGAAGATGAAAGACGGCGGCTCGATGAGTGGAATCGCACGCTGCGCGAGTGGCCCGACGACCTGAGCATCATCGACATCTTCGAGCGGCGAACGGCGAGCGCTCCGGATGCGATCGCGGCTCAGTGTGGCGGACGCCGGCTCACCTTCGGAGAGCTGAACGCGAGAGCGAACCGGATCGCGAATCGGCTCGTCCGTGCGGGCGTTCGACCCGGTGAGATCGTGGGGCTCTGCGTGCCGCGCTCTCTCGAGATGCTCGAGGCTCTCATCGGCATCGTCAAGGCAGGGTGCACCTACCTCCCGCTCGATCCCTCCAATCCACTGGAGCGGCTCCGCTACATGGCGAAGGACTCGGGCGCCGGCCTCGTCATCACATCGAGCGTCACCTGCGGACACTTCCGCAGATCGAGCGTCCAGCAACTCTGCCTCGAGTGCGACGCGCACGCGATCGACGCCTCGCCTGACGGTTCGCCCGAACGGCCCGCGCCGGCGGCCCTGTACGTGGTCTACACCTCCGGTTCCACCGGAGAGCCCAAGGGAGTCTGCGGCACCCACGAAGGAGCGCTGAACCGATTCAACTGGATGTGGGAACGCTACCCTTTCGAGGACGGGGAGCTGTGCGCGCAGACCACCACTATCGGCTTCGTGGACGCGGTGTGGGAGACTTTCGGACCGCTGCTCGCCGGCGTGCCGATCGCGATCATCACCGACGACGAGGTGCGCGATGCATCCGCGCTCGTGCGAGCGCTGCGCACGCACGGAGTCACGCGCATCACACTCGTTCCCTCCCTCCTCCGCGCTCTTCTCGAACGCGAGGATTTGGGGCGGGAGCTGCCGCTGCTCCGCTACTGGTCGTGCTCCGGCGAGGCGATGGAGCCGGAGCTCGCACGGCGTTTCCACGAGCGCGTGAATGACGGCGTGCTCCTCAACCTATACGGATGCTCCGAGGCCGCGGCCGACAGCTGCTGCTTCGAGGTGCCGCGCGACTGGACGGGCGACCGCGTACCCATCGGGCGACCGATCGCCAATACGCAGCTCTTCATCATCGATCGCCACGGTAACCTCGCACTCCCGGGAAGCGTGGGTGAGATCTACATCGGCGGCCGCGGGCTCGCCGCCGGTTACCTCGGTCGTCCCGAGCTCACCGCCGAGCGCTTCGTGACGAGCGCGATTGCGGACGGCGGCCGGCTCTACCGCAGCGGTGATCTAGGGCGGCAGCTCGGGGACGGGACGATCGAGTACTTCGGCAGGGCCGACCAGCAGCTCAAGATCCGCGGCAACCGCGTGGAGCCGGGAGAGGTGGAGGCAGCGCTGCGCAGTCATCCAGCGGTGGAGCGCGCGGCCGTCACCGCGATGGCGGAGCCCTCGGGCGACCGCGCGCTCGTGGCATACGTCGTATCGCGATCGGAATCACCGAGCGATGCGGAGCTGCGCACGCACATCGCCGGCCGGCTCCCCGGCTACATGCTGCCGTCGTACTTCATCCATCTCGAAGCGCTCCCCCTCACGGCGACCGGGAAGCTGGATCGGCGCTCACTTCCCCTCCCAGATCCCGGCGACTACTCGCGCGATTACATCGCACCGCGCACCGACACCGAGCGCAGACTGTGCGAGCTCTGGGCGCAGATACTCGACCTGCCGCGCATGGGGGTGGACGACGACTTCTTCGAGCGTGGCGGACACTCGATCCTCGCCCTGCGGGCGGCGTGGCGCACATCCACCATGTTCGATCGCCACGTTCCCGTGACTCTTCTCTTCGAGTTTCCCACCGTGGCGCGCTTCGCGGAGCATCTGGACGGAAAGCCCGCCGACGGCGGAAACGAGCCGACGAAACGGGAGAGCGAGCGCACGGCGGGCGGGCGCCATCGACTCATCACCATCGAACCGGGTGGAGATCTCCCGCCACTCTTCTGGATCCCCGGCGGCGCCGGCACCATGATGCTCTCGCGCCTCAGGAAGCTCTCGTCGCGCCTCGGTTCCGACCAGCCCTTCTACGCTCTCGGGACGCGGCGTGCATCGCGGCAGCCGGAGATCGAGTCGGTTCCCGAGCGCGCGAGCGAATACGTGAAGATCATCCGCGGCTCGCAGCCCGAGGGACCGTACTTCCTCGCCGGCTTCTGCCTCGGCGGGGCCATCGCCTTCGAGGCGGCGCAGCAGCTCGTGGCGCAAGGGGAGCGCGTGGCTTTCCTCGGGCTCGTCAACAGCTGGATGCCCGCGGACTCCATTCCGGGATCGCAGTGGCTCCTGCTCTTCGCGCAGCGCGCGCTCTACCACCTGCGCACCGCGCTCGGCCAGGGGGCCGGCTCCGCGCACCGCTACCTCCTGCGGCGCCTGCGTGCCGCACGCGCGGCGTGGGAGGCGCAGCGGAAGGGCGAGTCGGCGGCCGGTACGGAGCTCGGCGTCGGGGAAGATGCCGCGCACGACGCGCCAATGGGAGACGACGCCATTCTCCGCGCGACGGTCGCGCTGGCGCGGAGCTACGCGCCGCAGCAGTTCAACGGGAAGGTGTGCATCTTCGTGAGCGCGGAGGCCGGTCTCGAAGGTGTGAGCGCGCGAATCGATCCGCGTCGGGCGTGGCGTCGCGTGTGCCGCGACTGCGAGGCAGTCGAGCTTCCGGGCGAGCACGACGAGATGTTCGACCCACCGCTGGTGGACGTTTTCGCGCGCGAGCTGGGTAGTCGCCTCCGCGCGGTCAGCTCTCCGTCGTCACCGCGGCCGCGCTTCACGCCCTCATGAACTCCATGAACGCCGCGGCGGGGGCGCTCGGCTTGCGCCCTAAGAGCCGCAACTCGGCGAGCGTGCGCTTCAGCTCCACACCGTGCAGCCGCACGAGCGCGATGCGACCGAGCGAGAGCTGGTCGGCCGCCGCGTAGCGGGAGACGGTCGCGAGTCCCAGTCCCGCAGCCACCGCCTGCTTCACGGCTTCCGTGCTTCCGAGCTGCAGCGCGACTACGGGGTGAACGCCGAGCTTCGATAGCGCGCGCTCCGCGACCTCACGCGTACCCGATCCCTCTTCGCGGACGACGAACCGTTCCGCAACCAGCTCGTGCGCGCTCACCCGTCTGCGCGACACAAGCCGGTGGTCCGGAGGAGCGATCAGAACCAGCTCGTCGCTCCGCCAGCGTCGCGTCTCGATGCGCGGATGCTCCACCGGGCCCTCCACCAGCGCGACGTCCAGCCGCCGCTCGAGGAGCGCGCGGGCGATGGCTCGTGTATTGGCGCTGATCACGCGCAGCACGATCGCGGGGTGCGCCTCGTGGAAGCGCGCCAGGATCGGCGACAGCATGTAGGTGGCGATCGTGGTGCTCGCGCCGACCCTCAGGCTTCCCGCCTCGAGACCACGCAGAGCGCGGAGCTCCTCCTCCGCCGCCTCCTCCACACCGAACAGCTCCCGCGCTCGCGCCGCGAGCTGCTCGCCCGCGGAGGTCAGGCGGGATGCGCGCCCCGCACGTTCCACCAGCGGCACACCGACCTCGCGCTCGAGCTGCCGCACCGCCTTCGACACGGCGGGCTGGCTGATCCGGAGGGCGGTAGCAGCGCGCGAGAAGCCGCGCTGGTCCGCGACCGCCGCGAAGATGCGCAGATGATGGAGATTGATTGCCATAACCAGCAGCTATGTATTCATGAGATAATTGTCTTTGATGTATGAGTATGGCGTGGGTAACCTCCGTGTGCAACGCATGACTTGGATACCAACGCCACCGTACCCATGACCGCCAGGAACGCGTCCGAGATCGCACTCCCCACGACGCCGCACACTACACGACCACCAGCCAACGCCGCGCTTTCAGTGGCACCGCCACCCTCGGTGACCGCGCCACCATCATTGGCGGAAGCGCGCCGCGCCGCGGCGCCACGGCATCGGACCCGTCCGACCTTGCCCGGGCTCCTCCCCGGCATCGCGCTGGCCGCGGCCGTGTCGCTCGCGTCGGTGGGCATCGCGGCGGTGGAAGCGCGGATCTTCGGGCACCCGATCATCGAAGCGCTCGTCGTGGCGATTCTGCTCGGGATGGTGGTGCGCACTTTCTGGACGCCGCCCGCTCCCTTCGACGCGGGCGTACGCTTCACCGGCAAGCAGGTGCTCGAGGTCGCGGTCTTCCTCCTCGGCGCCTCGGTAGACCTCCCGCTCCTCCTGAAGGCGGGCCCGTCGCTGGTGATGGGGATCGTGCTGCTCGTCGTGCTCGGCCTCTCGGCGAGCTACGGAATGGGGCGCGCCATGGGATTGCCGCACAAGCTCGCGCTGCTCGTGGCGTGCGGCAACTCGATCTGCGGCAACTCGGCGATCGCGGCGGTCGCACCGGTAATCCACGCCGAACGGGAGCACGTGGCGTCATCGATCGCCTTCACGGCCATCCTCGGCGTCGTCGTGATACTCGGCCTTCCGCTGCTGATCCACCCGCTGGCGCTGAGCAACTACCAGTACGGCGTGCTCGCCGGACTCACGGTCTACGCCGTGCCGCAGGTGCTGGCTGCGGCGTTCCCGGTAAGCGCGCTATCGGGACAGGTCGGTACGCTCGTCAAGCTCGTGCGCGTGTTGATGCTGGGGCCTGTCGTGCTCGTGGTGGCACTCTGGCATAGGAATGAGGCTTCTGACAGTGTCGGCACAGGCAAACGGACGCGCTTCGACCTCGCGCGCTTCGTCCCCTGGTTCATCGCCGGCTTCCTGGCTCTCGCGGTGCTCCGCTCCACGGGCGTGATCCCCGAGGCGTGGATCGCGCCCACTCGCTCGCTCTCCACCTGGCTCACCGTGGGCGCGATGGCGGCGCTGGGACTGGGCGTGGATCTCAAGGCGGTCAGACGCGTCGGCCGGCCGGTGATCATCACCGTGAGCGCGTCGCTCGCGGTGCTCATCGTCCTCGCACTGACGCTGATCCGGCTTCTCGCGATTCGCTGACGGTTCGGCAGGCGTCGTTCGCGCGCGACCCGCACAACAGTGGTAGCACAGGGACCCCACACTCTCTGCTGACACGGGAGCCCCGCACTCTCTTATGAGTGTCCGGCTTATGAGCGTCCGGTTTACGAGCGTCCGGTTCGCTCGTGACTCAGGCCGCTGCCCGTCCCGTTGCCGGCACTATGCCCAGCTCCGCCGCCACCGCCCGGAACCCCTCGTGAGCGCTCGGATAGCGCGGCGCCCAACCTGTGCCGCGCAGCTTCCGGTTGGACATCCGCTCCGAGCGCGCCATCAGATCGCCAAGCGATCCCATGAACAGCGTAGCCCACGACGGCATGGGCTTCACTCTCGCAATCCCGAACGCGTCAGTGATCGCATCCAACACTTCGCGACGCGTCAGCGGCTGGTCATCGCACACATTGTACACGCCCGACGGAGCCGTCAGCGACGCGACCACCGCGCTCGCCGCATCGTCGTGCGACACCGAAGACCAGTACGCGTCTGCAGCGCCGGGGATCGGAGCCCACCCCTTCCGGGCGATCTTCACCATCTCGGGGAGAAACGAGTCGGGCCCGTAGAACCATGCGAAGCGGAGCACCACCCACTCCCCGCCTCCCTCGCCGAATCGCTCGGCCGAGCGCTCGGCATCCAGCACCGTCCGGTTGTAGCGCACCGGCTGTTGCGGAGCGCTCTCATCCAGCCACCGGTCGCCGCCATCGGCGTACACGGGCGCGAAGGACTCCTGGATGAAGCGTCCGATCCCCGCCGCTGCGGCTGCATCCGAGATGATTGCCGAGCCTTCCTTCCGGATGCGGTCGTTCTCGTGAAAGGCACCCGGGAGCATCATCCTGAAAGTCGACGACGGCATGTGCGTGGCGAGGTTCACCACCGCATCCTGCCCCCGCACCGCTCGTTCCACCGCGCTCCGGTCGAAGAGATCGACGTCTATCGCTTTCGCACCCGCGCGCTCGAGTGCCGCACGTCGCGCGGAATTGCGGCCTACGGCCGTCACATCGTGCCCGGCCGCGGCCATTTGCGGAACCGCCCTTCTACCAACGACGCCCGTGGCGCCGAATACGAGTATGCGCATCTATCCCTCCTGGCGATAAACCTTCACCGTGTGTTCGCGTTCCAACCACACAGACGGGGATGGAGGTGCGTTGTGACAGGGGATCGCGAAACCGGGTGTGACGACCGGAGGAAGCTCGAGGCCGACCTCCTCTCGACCCGGATGCGATTCGACGAGCGCCCCCGCTCGTGAGCGGAACCGATTACGAATCGATCGGCTGATGCGAGAGGCAACGGACGCCAGGGAACGAAGCTTCGCACCCCTCTCCTTTACCTTACCAGGTATGCCCGCCGCTCCCCCGTCCTCCCACGACGCTTCGATCTTCGAGCGCTTCCGTTCGCGCCTCTTCGGCATCGCCTACAGGATGCTTGGCTCCGCGGAAGACGCCGAGGATGCCGTACAGGAGACGTACCTGCGGTGGCTCGGCGCACCGACCGATCAGATCGTCTCCACCGAAGCCTGGCTCGTCTCCGTGGTCACGCGCATCGCGATCGACCGGCTCCGCCTCGCATCCACCAGGCGCGAGCAGTACGTGGGCACATGGCTCCCCGAGCCGATCGCCACCGATCCGGCCACGGCGCCCGATCACCCGGTAGAGCTCTCCTCGGACCTCTCGATGGCTTTCCTGGTGCTGCTGGAGCGTCTCGCTCCGGAGGAGCGCGCCGCATTTCTCCTGCGCGAGCTCTTCGACGCCGGCTACGATGAGATCGCGAGCGTGCTGGAGAAGAGCGAAGCAGCGTGCCGGCAGATCGTGCACCGTGCGCGCGAGCGCGTGCGCAGGGATGCGCCGCGCAATCCGGTACCGCCGGATGCGAAGGAGCGGCTGGTGGAGCGCTTCGTGAGCGCGCTCGCCGCGGAAGATAGAGATGGGCTGCTCTCGCTCTTCAGCGACGATGTCGTGTGGATGAGCGACGGCGGTGGGAAAGTGGCCGCGGTTCGCAAGGTGATGACCGGCGCGGAGCCGGTGGTGAAGATGACCGTCGGTTTCCAGCGCATGGGACGCGGCCTCGTCACCCACAGCATAGTATCCATCAACGGTGAGCCAACGGTGCTCACGCTCGTGGACGGCCGCACGCTCTTCACCACCTCGCTCGCCGTGGACGGCGACAGGATCACCGCCATCTACCGCGTCCTCAACCCCGACAAGCTCCACCGCGTCGGTCCGCCGCCGTACCAGGCGGGGTCAGGTCTTTAATTTCGTGAACTGAACGACGGGGTCAGGTCTTTAATTTCGAGCGGGCTCAACCATGGCTTCACCATGGTTG
>DASSNL010000020.1:0-6806 GCA_035688075.1 Gemmatimonadaceae bacterium | reverse complement strand
CACGTCTCTGCTACGCGGCGTAGCACCGAGAGGCCGATCGCCTACAGATCATCGTGCAGTCCACGCACGACTCGCTGAGTGATGCTCCCGCCGAGTGCGAACGATGCCCCCGAGAGGGGTTATTCTACAGCCTCAACGCCCGAGTTCAGCTGCGATGCGGCGAGTCGGGAGCTGTCGCTGCGGCTGGAGAGTTGCGCCGCTTCGTCAGCTGCAGCGACTCTTTGGATGGCATGCGGGCGTCTCTGGTCGCATCTAGAGGGAGAACAGGTGACATGCCAACAGAATTGCCGCAGATCCCGCGCTCCTCCGCTCCAGCGTCTCGTTAGACCGCCGGCGCATACGAGCCACGGCTCAACCCCACACCTCTACGGCCGGACCCGCTGACGTCCCGAAGCATGGTCTCATCTCCGCTGCAACTTGGACCACTGAAGGAGTACGGAGGCCACGAATAACAACAAGCTCCCTCGCCATGGCGGGCTGAAATCATACGGAGCCGGCCCGATGTGGCTCTCCACAACCCATCGGAACAGGTAGAGCGCCGGCAAGAATACAATCACTCGTCTCCCGATCCACAGATCAAGCGCATACGCTGGAAGCCCAGCCACGAGGCTGACGTTCAGAGCGATAGCGGGGAGCACCTCGAAACCGATATCGGATACAAGCAACGCTCCCCATAGGCTGTCGAAGATCATCAGGTACAGGCCAATGATGGCCCACCCGTTGATCGACGTTTTTCTTCGTGGAGAGTCAGTTGCGTCTGTTGTAAATGACATGCCGTCCCTTGCGTACCATGCCGCTCTACCTGTGGCTGTCTAACGCAGAGCTAAGCGGCGAGAGGCGGCTCGCCACCAGAACGATGTTGATCTTGCGGAGATCTTGCCAGGCGCTCAGCCCTGATGACTTCCATAGTTCTCGCTCTCGTCCGCTTCAGCGTCTCGTTAGGCCGCACTAGGTGGAGTGCCCGCTCCGCTCAATGTGTCGCTGGCTGCTGGGAGGTCAACTCCTCTATCTCGACCGCATCGAGCGTCTCGCACAAGAAGGCACGAAGTTCATCACGACAGGAACGTCCCCATCGCAGACAAAACCTCAGCAGCGTCACACCGAAGACGAGGAGTCCGAGTGGTACGATCAGCCCGAGGACGGTATCTCCGTCAACGGAAGGCAGGTCGACCAATAGTATGACGAGACTCCCCAGGAGCATCGGAACGCCGAGCAGCACAACGAAGACGAACCAGAATACCGTGAGGCCGAGCACTAACGGATGTATGCGAAAGCGACCACGGATGCGCACTCCCGCTGCTGTAGGCTGAAACCGGCCGTAGAAGAGGGGATCGAAGGAATTGCTCCAGGTGCCGCGCCGGATACGCAGACGAAACTTGTGCTCACCCATGCGAGCGAGGACTGCTGGAGTGAACGACCGGGCTACCCGGAATGGGAGGTCGCGTTCCGTCCGGGATGCCAGTCGCCGTCTACATTCCTCGGCCGACGATGGGCTCTCGAATAGCGGCATAGCAGTAGGAGAAGATCGAGTTGGCCGCCGGCCTAACTATCGATTAGGCAGTTCTACATAAAACCATGATCAGCTGCAAGACCTCCGTTATGCGGCGGTCGCAGCGCCGCATAAATCGGTGCAGGCAAGCGTGGACGAATAGCGCCACTGGTGATGCCGTGCAGCACAACATCTTCCATGCCTACCCGCTCCCCCCTTTTCAGCTTATGCGGCGCGGCACGCCGACTAATCCATGGAGCGCCGAGCATCGGTGAAGAAGGTACCATGCGGGCTGCCAAGTCGGGGGAGGGTATCGAGGGGGCTCCGCACTGCGGGACTCCGTTCCATGCCAGCCAGATATCGCAACGTGGTCGACACGTCGCGGTGCCCGAGGAGCTCCCGTACCACGTACACATCGCACCCATTCCGCAGGAGCTGCATCGCAAATGAGTGGCGCAGCACTCTCGGAGTGACGCGTTTCGCGAGGCAGGCCCTGGCCGCCGAAGCGATCGCACGCTGTACGGTGGTGGCTGAAACGTGATGTCGTCGCCACTGGCCAGAGCGGCGATCCCGGTATTGCCTTCTGGCAGGAAAGAGCCACGCAGAGCGCCATTGCCGCACCGCGAGCGATCCCTGCCCCGACGCCGCATCGCGCGTCACTACCCAACCGCCTCCACGCTGTACATCCCGAAGGTGCAGTCGCCGCACGGTCTCGATCTGTCGCCCGAGCGCCTCCACGAGCGCCAGCGGCAACACGGCCACTCGCCGTCGTCCATCCGCGTCATGCACATGAATGCGACGCCGGCGAACGTCCACGTCGCTTACGCGCAGAGCGATGCACTCGGCTAATCGAAGGCCTGCACCGTACATGAGCGACGCCGCCAGCCGAGCGCGCGCCGGCAATGCGACGAGCAACCGCTCCGCTTCGTCCGGAGAGAGTGTATCCGGCACCGCCACGGCGCCGCGCGCGATACGACGGCGCACGCACCGATCGGGCGCGTGCAGCACTTCTCGATACAGGAAGCAGAGCGCCGCTCGCGCCTGAGCAAGTGTACTCGCTCCTACCCGTCTCTCGCCGCCAAGCCACTCGAGGAACCGCTCCACGTCGCTCGCCTCGAGCACCCGCGGATGCCGCAATCCGCAGAACCGGACGTACCGCACTATCCACGAGCAGTACGTCCTCTCGGTCCGCGCTCGAAACCCTCGCTCGCGCGCCGCTGCGCGCACCTGATCCATGAGCCGAGCGCCACGCGGCGCTTCGGCTTCGCCATCCAACTGGGAGCCCATAGCGTAATCTCGACCGCCGCCCCACCGACTCCATCATCCAACTCGCACCACCCCAACCAACCGAACGCATCAGCGCGTCAACCCTCGACCAGCTCCGACCGAGCCTTCCCCTCCCCTCCCCCACGCGCTCTATCTTACGGCAGACTCTCCCCGCGAGCACCGGAGGCCAACGTGAACGAATCGATACTGCGCGCCCACCTCTCCAGGGCGCTCGACTGGGCCGATGCGCACGTGGACTTCGATACCGCGGTGGCAGACATGCCGGTCGATCTCCGCGGCGCCAAATCAGACGCCGCCGCGCATACTCCGTGGGAGCTCCTCGAGCACCTCCGCATCACGCAGGAGGACATCCTCGACTTCTGTCGGAATCCCGAGTACTGGGAGCGCAACTGGCCCGAGGAGTACTGGCCCCCCGCGCCGGCGCCGCCGGACGAGGCAGCGTGGAGCAGAAGCGCCGACGCTTTCCGACGCGACAGGGAAGACCTCAAGCGCCTCGCGCTCGACCCTTCCGTCGAGCTCCTTGCCGCCATTCCGCACGGCACCGGGCAGACCTATCTGCGCGAGGTGCTTCTAGTGATCGATCACAACTCGTATCACCTGGGCCAGCTGGTGGGGCTGCGCATAGAGCTCGGCTGCTGGCCGCCGAAGTAAATCTCCCTGCGACATCACGCCCAACCCGGCGCCCCACCCACGCACACGGAGCACGAGATGGGAACTCGAGATCCGAGAATCGATACTTACATCGACGCATCCGCACCCTTCGCCAGACCGATCCTCACGCACATCCGAGAGGTGGTCCACGCCGCCTGCCCCGATGTGGAGGAGACGATGAAGTGGCGCTTCCCCCACTTCATGTACCGCGGAATGCTCTGCAGCATGGCCTCGTTCAAGAAGCACTGCGCCTTCGGCTTCTGGAAGGGTGCGCTCGTCCTGGGCGAGCACTCCGACTCCTCCGCCGACGCGATGGGTCAGTTCGGGCGGATCGAGTCGCTGGAGGATCTCCCCTCGAAGGCGATCCTCACCGGCTACATCCGGAAGGCGATGCGCCTCAACGAAGAGGGAGTGTCGAGAACAACGAAGTCCAGCGCGACCGGCAAGAAGGCAGCGAAGAAGAAGCCGATCGCCATCCCCAACGATCTCCAGAGCGCTCTCCGCCACAACAGCGCCGCGCGCGCCGCCTTCGCCAACTTCTCCCCCAGCCAGCAGCGCGAATACATCGAGTGGCTCACCGAAGCCAAGCGCGAGGAAACCAGGAAGCGACGCCTCGAAACCGCCATCGAGTGGATCTCCGAGGGGAAGACGCGCAACTGGAAGTACATCAAGGGCTGATACTCGCAGCTCGACGCGAGCTGACGCTCACCGCTCGTCGGCGGCTCCTTCGCTCGCGGCGGCGGGCTGCTCCACGGCGCTCGATCGCCAGGTGAGCCGCCACTCGCGCGTCTCACCCGGCTCCAGCCACGCGGTATCGCGCCAGGCGCCCAGCGCCTCGCTCAGCGAATCCGGCGACCCGATAGACGGCGCCAGCGCCACGGTGCGAGCCGAGCGACGCTTGCCGAACGCGCTCCACCCTGGCTTGCTGATCGCGACCGCAACGTGACCAACCCGTTCGACGTCGAACGACACCTCCAGCCGCTCACCATCGGACTCCACCGCCGCGCGACCAGCGCCCGGGTCGAGATAGATCTTGCACGCGTACGCGCGCGCCACTTCATCCGGCCGCGTCAGGTCCACGAGCTTCCCGCCTATCACCGCGCGCGGCCACCGCAGATACGCGCCCTGTCCCCCCAGCTCCACACCCTCCTGCGACCAGACGCGCGCGCGCGTCCCCTCGGGGAGAACGAGCCGCGTGCCTTTGGTGAGCGGGAGCATCGCCTGCGCCGACCACACGAACGGAAGGCGCACATCGCCATCGTTGCTGACGGCGTACTGCATCTCCACCGAGCCGGCGTTGCTCACGAACACGCCGCGCACGAAGCGGTATGGCATCCTGCGCCCCTGCCACCCGGTGGTGGCGAAGGTCCCCTCCGGCCGCGTCTCGAGCTCGAAGGTCGCCGGCTGCGACCAGAGCTCGCCGTGGTCGGGGAGCGAGAGCCCGCCGTAACGCGTCACGTGCGACGGAAGTGTGCATGCCGCGATCGTGGGGAAAAACTCGTCGTAGCCGCCGCCGTCCACGTGCGCTTCGTACGGCGCACCGTCAACCGGCGCACTCCGGCCAGCGAGGTCACCGCCCCAGAGCCACTCGCGCCCCGCGAACTCGAGTGAGATGATCTTCCCGCCGAGCGCGGGAACGATCACCGCCTTCGTGCTGCCGGCACGCAGCTCGGCCGTACCGAACGGCACGCTGGGAGCCGGAGCGCGCGCCGTCATTCGATCGTCGATGGATCGATACCGCGAGTCGCGAAGATCCGCGCCACGGCTTCGCCGATCTTGTTGTTCGGCGTGCTCGCTCCGGCGGTGATCCCCACGCGCACGGGACCCTCGGCCGCGAGCCAGCCGGCCGTCTCCACCTCGGCATCCCCCGACTTGCCGGCCAGCTTGTGGCGAATCGTACCGCGCTCGGGGTCGAGACAGGTTGCGTCCTCCACGTGGTACGTGCTCACGTGCTCCGCGCAGATCGCCGCGAGCGACATCGTGTTGCTGGAGTTATAGCCGCCCACCACCACCATCACATCCAGCGGCTCGGTGAGCAGCTCCTTCACCGCATCCTGCCGCTCCTGCGTGGCGCTGCAAATAGTGTCGAACGACCGGAAGTTGGCGGCGCGGTACTCGGCGCCGTGCGAGCGCTCCATCGCCGCGCCAACCTCGGCGGCGATCGCCAGCGACTCGCTCGCCAGCATGGTGGTCTGGTTCGCCACGCCGATCCGACGGAGGTGCACGTCCGGATCGAAGCCCGGCGAGGCGGCGTGCGCGAAGCGCTCCAGAAAGCTCGCACGGTCACCACGCCCCTCGATGTACTCGCACACCAGCTTCGCCTCGGCCATGTCGCGGACGACGAGGAACGAGCCACCCTCGTACTTCTCCACCTGTGAAGCAGTGGCGCGCGTCTCCTCGTGATAGTGCTTGCCGTGAATGAGCGCCGTGAAGCCGTCCTTCGCGTAGCGCTCTACGCGCTTCCAGACGTTGAGCACCGACCCGCACGTCGTATCCACCAGTACGCACCCGATCCCGCGCAGGATCTCGAAGTCGCGGATCGCCACACCGAACGCGGGAATTATTACTACATCGTCCGGCTCGATGCGCGAGTAGTCGAAGCGCGGATTCACCTTCCCCTTCACGAGCTGCGCGCTGCCGCTCCCGTGGGCTCGAGACTCCTCGACCACGGGCATCAGAATCTCCACACCCATAGCGCGCAACTTGGCATTCACATGCGGGTTGTGGATGATCTCCCCCACGAGCACCACCCGCCTTCCCGGGAACTTGGCCCTCGCCTGGTAGGCGTAGTCCACCGCGCGCTCCACGCCGTAACAGAAGCCGAACTCACGCGCGAGCCGCACGGTAGTGTCGCCCGCCGTCAGCTCGAACTCCCGCTCGCGCATGAGATCCACCAGACGCCCCGAATAATCCGCATCCAGCGTCCCCTGCACCTCGGCCTTGAGCCCTAGCCCCTTGCGGTAGTAGGTGATGGGTTCCGACATGAGAAGGAATCTAAGGGCAGGAGGGGACATAAAGAAGAAAGCAGAAAGCAGACAGCAGAAAGCAGGAAGGGCTAGAGGGTTCAGGATTCAGGAACTGCTCGGCGGTCGGGCTCTCGACCCCGACGACGTAGTCACTGAACCCTGAACCCTGCCTCCTGAACCCTCGAGGTTTTCACTGCTTTCTGCTGTCTGCTTTCTGCTTCCTGCTCTCTCCCTACCGGTAGATGAGATACGGCCTCACCCTCTCCCCCCACTCCTTCGCTTCGCGATCCCAGCGCGCGAGGAGAGAGTCGATCGCGGTGGTGCCGGTGGTGTCGGCGAGGAGGGCTTCGCGGAGAGCGGGGGTGCCGGCGAGGCGGTCGAAGTGGGAGGCACGCCACTCCCAATCCTTCGCG